>NZ_JAGHWV010000003.1:0-239109 GCF_017746095.1 Xanthomonas sp. D-109 | reverse complement strand
GCTCCTACGAAGGCGCCCTGCTGGCGCCGCGGTGCAGTCAGAACGCCACGCCAGCCAGCGTGCACGCCACCTCCCACAACCGCGCGGCCACCTGCGGGTCGCGCGCCTGCCGGGCGATCCTGGCCGGAGCCGGGTCGCCTGTCAGCTCGAACAGGCCGTCGGGCCCGTAGTACCCGCCGGGCTGGGCGTTCGGCGAGGTGGCGGCGTAGAGCGTGGGCAGCGCACCGGCGGCGGCGGACTGGGTGATCCATGCGCCCAGCCACTGGGTCGCCGCGCCGATCGCGGTGCGGCGACCGTCGACCGCCGGGCCATTGGCGATCAGCGCCGTCTGCGCGAAGCCGGGATGCGCGGCCAGCGCGCGCACGCCCCAGCCCTGCGCGTCGCTGCGCCGCTGCAGTTCCAGCGAAAACATCAGCATCGCCAGCTTGGATTGCCCATAGGCCTTCCACGGCCGGTAGGGACGTTCGCACTGCAGGTCGTCGAAGTGGATGCGGCCTTGGCGATGCGCCAGGCTCGAGAGGTTCACCACCCGTGCTTCCGGCGCGGCGCGCAGCAGCGGCAGCAGCTGCGCGGTCAGTGCGAAGTGGCCGAGGTAGTTGCTGCCGAACTGCAGTTCCAGGCCGTCGGCGGTGGTCTGCCGCTGCGGCGGCGCCATCACCCCGGCGTTGTTGATCAGCAGATCCAGCCGCGGGGAGCGCGCCGCGATGCGCTCGGCGAAGGCGGCTACCGATGCGAGCTGCGCCAGGTCCAGGGCTTCCACGCGCACGTCGGCCGCCGGATGTGCGGCCAGGATCGCCTGCCGCGCAGCCTTGCCCTTGCCCGGGTTGCGGGCGGCCAGCACTACGCTGGCGCCCGCGCCGGCCAGGGCCAGCGCGGTCTCGTAGCCGAGGCCGCCAGGGCTGGCACCGGTGACGATGGCGATCTTGTCGCGCTGCGACGGCAGGTCGGACAGGGTCCAGTGGCTCACAGCGACACCCCCTGCGCCAGTGCGCGCCACCAGCGCTCGCCGTGCGCGGGCTGCGCCAGGTCGACGCGCTCGCCCATGCGCGGTGTGGCCAGCGCCACGCCGGCGGCGTCGGCCAGTGCCGCGAGGCGTTCGAAGGGTTCGTGCCAGGCGTGCATGGCCAGGTCGAAGGTGCCGTTGTGGATCGGCAGCAGCGTGTGTCCACCGATGTCCAGATGCGCCTGCAGAGTCTGCTCCGGCTGCATGTGCACGTGCGGCCAGTCGACGTCGTAGGCACCGTTCTCGATCAGGCTCACATCGAAGGGCCCCAGCCGCTCGCCGATCGCCTTGAAGCCGTCGGAGTAGCCGCCGTCGCCGCTGAAGAACAGCTTCAGGTCGGGCGTCTCGATCGCCCACGAACACCACAGCCGGCGCCCGCGGTCGAACATGCCGCGGCCGGAGAAATGCTGCGCCGGGGTGGCGGTCAGCGTCACCCCGTCCACCGTGGTCGACTGCCACCAGTCCAGTTGCCGGATCTTGTCCGCGGCCACGCCCCAGCGCTGCAGCAGGTCGCCCACGCCCAGCGGGGTCACGAAGGTCCCGACGCGCTCGGCGAGGCGGCGGATGCTGGCGCGGTCCAGGTGGTCGTAGTGATCGTGCGAGAGGATCACCCCGGCGATCGGCGGCAACGCGTCCAGCGCGATCGGCGGTGCGTGGAAGCGGCGTGGGCCGGCGAACGGAAACGGCGAGGCGCGCTCGGAGAACACCGGGTCGGTCAGCCACAAGCGCTCGCGCAGCTTGAGCAGCACCGTGGAATGGCCAAGCCGGTACAGGCTGCGGTCGGGCGCCGCCAGCAACTGTGCGGCGGTCAACGGCAGCACCGGCAGCGGCTGCGCGGGCACCGCCTCGGGCGACTTGCGGGTCAGCAGATGCCACAGGATCCGCAGGGTCCCGGCCAGGCCGGGCGCGCCGCTGGTGCCCGGGGTGGCGTTGCGGAAGCGGCCGTGGCGGTACTGCGGCGACGCCAGATGCGCGGGCGGAACAGGGGACAGCGAGGAAGCGGACGCGTACATGGCAGCAATCCTTGGAAGACGAGCGCGAGAATTACACTACACAGTGTAGTTTCCTTTTCGTGAAAGTAAACTGGTCGGTGTAACATCTGCCCATGGCTTCTCTTTCCACACCCGCATCGGCACGGCTGACCGAGCGCAAGCGCCAGGCGATCCTGGAGGCGGCGATCGCCGAGTTCCATGGCCATGGCTTCGAGGCCACCAGCATGGACCGCATCGCGGCCAGCGCCGGCGTGTCCAAGCGCACCGTCTACAACCATTTCCCCAGCAAGGACGCGCTGTTCGACGAGATCCTGGTGCAGCTCTGGCAGCGCAGTCTGGACACGGTCGGCGTGCCCTACGATCCGCAGCGGCCGCTGCGCGCGCAACTGCTGCAGTTGCTGCAGCAGAAGCTGCAGATGTTCGACGATCCCGCCTTCCTGGGCCTGTCGCGGATGGCGATGGTCGAAGGCCTGCGCGCGCCCGAGCGTGCGCGCGACCTGGTCGCGCGCCTGGGCAGCAAGGAGGAGGGTACCCTGGTCTGGTTGCGCGCGGCCCTGGCCGATGGGCGGCTCAAGCCGCTGCAGCCCGAGTTCGCCGCGCAGCAGTTGCATGCGCTGATCAAGGGCTTCGCGTTCTGGCCGCAGTTGAGCATGGGCCAGCCGCCGCTCAGCCCTGAGCAGCAATCCGAGGTCGCCGCGTCGGCGACGGACATGTTCCTGGGGCATTACGCGCGGGATCCGGACTAGCCCGTCCGCATCGCCGCGCGTGCGCAGCGGGCATCAGCCCTCGCACCACACTGCCAGTTCGTAGCCGTCGCGGTCGGCGAAGTGGAAGCGGTGTCCGCCCGGAAACGCGAACACCGGGCGCACGATGCGGCCGCCGGCGGCCTCGATGCGGGCCTGGGTCGCGGCGAGATCGTGGGAGTACAGCACCACCAGGGCGCCGCCGGCTTGCGGCGTGCCGTGGAAGAAGCCGCCGCTCAGGCGGCCGTCGCGGAATTCGCAGTAGTCCGGGCCGTAGTCCTGGAAGGTCCAGTCGAAGGCCTGGCCGTAGAAGGCCTTGGCCGCGGCGATCGAGGCGACGGCGAATTCCAGATAGTCGATGCGGTGATGCTGCTCGGCGCGGGACATGGGCGGCTCCTGTGGACGAGCCGCCAGTATCCATCGCCGGGGCGGCGCCGGCTTGGCGAAAACGGCCAGCATGCGTGCCGCCGTTGGCGAGCGGCGGCGTCCTGCTTCGGTCGAGCGACACGCCGGTTTCCTGCAGCGACGTCGCGCCGACGCCGCGCGCGGCCGGCCTGGGAAGGCCGGCACTGCGCTCACTTCGGCGGCAGCGTGCGCACGAAGGCGGTTGCCTCGCGCAGCAGGCGCGCGGCGAGCGCGTCGTCGGCGAAGGTCTCTGGCGCGACCCTGATCCAGCCCGCCATGGCCCGGCCGCGCGACAGCATCGGCACGATGCCGGGGATCGCCAACGCCCATCCGTCGTTTCCCTTGCCGAGCCGCACTAGCACGCCGTCGTCGCGTGCGCCGCACAGCAGGTGGCCGTGCAGCAGCCAGGCCCAGCCGCCGAACATCGCTTTCTCGGTCAGGCCCGGCCGCGCTTGGAGCGCGTCGCGCAGCATGTGTTCCAAGCCTGGATCTCTGGCCATGTATCACCTCGGGTCCGCGTCTGTCGGCACGGTAACAAACGGCGCCACACGAGGCTTCAGGGACGATGCCGTGGCGGCGCCGCCGCGCTGCGTGGCGACGTCGCAGGCCAAGTCAGCGCGCGTGCCGCTGCACCAGCTCGCGCGGGCTCAGGCCGGTCAGTTGCCGGCTGTCGCGCACCAGGTGCGGGGCGTCGCCGTAGCCGGCCTCCAGCGCCGCCGCGGTCAGGCTGGGATGCTGGCGCGCCAGACCCAGGAAGCGCTGCAGGCGCAGGATGCGCTCCAGGGTCTTGGCGCCGTAGCCGAACGCGGCGTGGCTGCGTCGCCGCAGGGTGCGTTCGCTGACGCCCAGCGCGGCTGTCAATGCGGCCAGCCGCGGCGGCGTCGCGCCGGCGAGTTGCGCGAACAGCCAGGCCATCGCGCGGTCGGCCTGCAGCGGGCGGCTGGCGCACAGCGCGTGCAAGGCCGCCAGCGGATCGGCGGCATCCTCCAGCCGTGCCTGCCAGTCGCGGCCGCGGACGCCCCACAGCGCGTCCAGCGGCACGCGCTGGTCGGCGATGGCCTGCAGCGGTACACCGAGCAGGCTGGCGCCGGCCCCTGCCGCCAGGCGCACGCCGCTGAGCACACTGCCAGGCGCCAACGTGGCGTCAGTGGCGCGGCGATCCGGTCCGGCGACGAACAACGCGCGGCCGTCCCAGATCAGGTCGACGCAACCGTCGGGCAGCACCTGCGTCGCGGCGGTGTCGGCCTCGCCCTGGCGGAAACGCCAACTGCAGCGCAGGCGGTCGCGCAGCGCCGGTGGTGCGTCGGCTTCGGCGTAGCGGGAGGGCAGGGACACGGGCGGTCGGTGGTGTGCAGCGGGCGTGCCGCCACGGTAGCAGAGCCCGGTGGTGCCGCTGCGGAGCGCGGGTGTGGCGTCTCTACCGCTCCGACGGCCCGCTCTCGTCGTAGCCGCGCGGGGTGAACAGGTCCGGCTGGATCAGCTCGATGAAGGCGCGCGCCTGCGGCGACAGGTACTTGCCCTTGCGCACCACCACGCCGTAGCTGCGCGCCGGGAAGTAGTCGCCCAGCGCGCGGGTGGCCAGGCGCGCGCGGTCGGCGTCGGTGAGGCAGATCGAACTGACAATGGAGACGCCCATGCCCATCGCCACGTACTGCTTGATCACTTCCCAGCCGCCGACCTCCAGCGCCACGGTGTAGGGCACGCGTGCCTGCTGGAACACCAGGTCGACCAGGCGGTAGGTGACCTGGCGCCGCGGCGGCAGGATCAGCGGGTAGGGCGACAGGTCTTCCAGGGTCAGCTTCGGCTTGCGCGCCAGCGGATGGTCGTGCGGGGCGATCAGCAACTGTTCGAACCGGTACACCGGGGCGTAGCTGAGGTCGGCGGGGACATCGAGCATGGAGCCGACCGCCAGGTCCACCGCGTCCTCGCGCAGCAGGTCGGTGCCGTCGGCGCTGATCGCGTTGTGCAGGGTCAGCCGCACCTGCGGGTGGCGTGCACGGAAGGCCTCCACGATCTTCGGCAGCAGATAGAGGATGGTGGAACTGTTGGCGGCGACATTGAGCTCGCCGGCGTCCAGCCCGCGCGCCTTCTCGCGGAAGTCCGCCTCCAGCCGGTCCAGGCTCTCCACCAGCGGCTGCGCCATCTCGTACAGCAACTGGCCCTCGCGACTGGGCACCAGGCGCCGGCCGCTGCGCTCGAACAGCACCACCCCCAGCTCCCGTTCCAGCGCCTGCAACTGCAGGGTCACCGCCGGCTGGCTGACGAACAAGGCCTCCGCGGCCCGCGACACCGCGCCCAGCCGCACCGTCTGGCAGAACGCGCGCAGCGGTTTGAGCCGGTCGGATTTGTAAGGAAATCGCGGGGTTGCAGTGCTGCCCGTGGCCATGACGTGATGGATATAAGTCCCACTTATATAAAGCATTGACAAAACTGCTTTGTCAAATACATGCGCCGGCAGCACGGTGGAGCCCCGGAAACATCGAGGAATCCCCACATGTCCGCCCCCGCTTTCGCTGTCGCTCCAGACCCCACGCGTTCCACGCCGGGGATCGCCCTGACCACCTCGCTGGCCGGCCAGGACGCCCTGCTGCCGCCGCCGCTGCTGGCCCTGCTGGTGTCGCTGCACCGGGCGATCGAGCCGGAGCGGCAGGCGCGGCTGGCGGCGCGGCGCGAGCGCCAGGCCTTCTTCGACGCCGGCGGCCTGCCGGACTTCCGCGACGACACCCGCGCGATCCGCGAGGGCGACTGGCAGGTGGCGCCGCTGCCCGAGGCGCTGCAGGACCGCCGGGTCGAGATCACCGGCCCGACCGATCCGAAGATGGTCATCAACGCGCTGAACTCCGGCGCCAAGGTGTACATGGCCGACTTCGAGGACTCGACCGCGCCGACTTGGCGCAACCTGGTCGCCGGCCAGCGCGCGCTGGCCGAGGCGGTGGCCGGGACGCTGACCTTCACCGCGCCGGCCGCGCGCGACGGCAGCCCGGGCAAGCGCTATGCGCTGCGTCCCTACGAGGAACAGGCAGTGCTGATCGTGCGCCCGCGCGGCTGGCACCTGGACGAGAAGCACGTGCTGGTCGACGGCCAGCCGCTGGCCGGCGGTCTGTTCGATGCGGCGCTGTTCGCCTTCCACAACGGCCGCGCGCTGCAGGCCAAGGACCGCGGCCCGTACCTGTACCTGCCCAAGCTGCAGTCGATGGAGGAAGCGGCGCTGTGGGAAACCGCGCTGGCCCACATCGAGGACATGCTCGGCCTGCCGCAGGGCCAGATCAAGGTCACCGTGCTGATCGAGACGCTGCCGGCGGTGTTCGAGATGGACGAGATCCTGCACGCGCTGCGCGGGCGCATCGTCGGCCTGAACTGCGGCCGCTGGGACTACATCTTTTCCTACCTGAAGACCTTCCGCCGGCATCCGGACCGGGTGCTGCCCGAGCGCGGCCAGGTGACCATGACCCAGCCGTTCCTGAAGGCCTACTCGGAACTGCTGATCCGCACCTGCCACCGTCGTGGCGCGCATGCGATGGGCGGCATGGCCGCGCAGATCCCGATCAGCCACGATGAGGCGGCCAACGAACAGGCGATGGCGCGGGTGCGCGCGGACAAACTGCGCGAGGTCACCGCCGGCCACGACGGCACCTGGGTGGCGCACCCGGCGCTGATCCCGATCGCCCGTGCGGTGTTCGACGAACACATGCGCACGCCGAACCAGCATGCGGTGCGCCGCGAGGACGTGCAGGCCGACCGCGACACGCTGATCGCCCCGTCCACCGGCACCATCACCCGCGCCGGCTTCGAGGGCAACATCGAAGTGTGCGTGCGCTACCTGGCGGCGTGGCTGGACGGCAACGGCTGCGTGCCGATCCACCACCTGATGGAGGACGCCGCCACCGCCGAGATCAGCCGCAGCCAGTTGTGGCAGTGGCTGCACGTGGGCGGCCTGCACCTGGACGACGGCACCGCCATCGACTTCGCCCTGTTCGACGCCTGCCTGCGGCAGTTGCCGGCACGGCTGGGCGAGCGCGCGCTGCTGCCGGGCGGGGCGCGGGTGGACGAGGCCATCGCCTTGCTCGACCGCCTGACCCGCGACGAGGAACTGGCCGACTTCCTGACCTTGCCGGCCTATCAGTTGATCGATTGATTGGAAGCCGGGAGTGGGGAGTCGGGAATGGGGAATCGTGGAAGCGATGTCCCTGTGTCTGATCCCTGCCGAGCCTTCCAAGCTCGTTATCCGGCACACCCCCCACCGTTTCATCGCTGCATCCATTTTTCGAGGAGAACGCCAGATGAGCACCACGTTGCAGACCGCCGAACAGATCCAGCGCGACTGGGACACCGATCCGCGCTGGGCCGGGATCACCCGCAACTACACCGCCGCCGACGTGGTGCGCCTGCGCGGCACGGTGCACGTGGAGCATTCGCTGGCCCGGCTCGGTGCCGAGAAGCTGTGGAAGTACCTGCACGAGAAGGAATTCGTCAACGCGCTGGGCGCGCTGACCGGCAACCAGGCGATGCAGCAGGTCAAGGCCGGGCTCAACGCCATCTACCTGTCCGGCTGGCAGGTCGCCGCCGACGCCAACCTGGCCGGGCAGATGTACCCGGACCAGTCGCTGTACCCGGCCGACTCGGTGCCGGCGGTGGTCAAGCGCATCAACAACACCCTGCTGCGCGCCGACCAGTTGCACCACGCCGAGGGCAAGGACGAGATCGACTTCCTGCAGCCGATCGTGGCCGACGCCGAGGCCGGCTTCGGCGGCGTGCTCAACGCCTTCGAGCTGATGAAGGCGATGATCGAGGCCGGCGCGGCCGGCGTGCACTTCGAGGACCAGCTGGCCTCGGTCAAGAAGTGCGGGCACATGGGCGGCAAGGTGCTGGTGCCGACCCGCGAGGCGATCGAGAAGTTGAACGCCGCGCGCCTGGCTGCCGACGTGATGGGCGTGCCGACCCTGCTGGTGGCGCGTACCGACGCCGAGGCCGCCGACCTGGTGACCAGCGACATCGACCCGAACGACCGCCCGTTCACCACCGGCGAGCGCACCGTCGAGGGCTTCTTCCGTACCCGCAAGGGCCTGGACCAGGCGATCAGCCGCGGCCTGGCCTACGCGCCCTACGCCGACCTGATCTGGTGCGAGACCGGCAAGCCGGACCTGGAGTTCGCGCGCAAGTTCGCCGAGGCCATCCATGCCAAGTTCCCCGGCAAGCTGCTGGCCTACAACTGCTCGCCCAGCTTCAACTGGAAGAAGAACCTGGACGACGCCACCATCGCCAAGTTCCAGCGCGAGATCGCCAGCTACGGCTACAAGTTCCAGTTCATCACCCTGGCCGGCTTCCATGCGCTGAACTACTCGATGTTCAACCTGGCGCACGGCTACGCGCGCCGGCAGATGAGCGCCTTCGTCGAACTGCAGGAGGCCGAGTTCGCCGCCGCCGACCGCGGCTTCACCGCGGTCAAGCACCAGCGCGAGGTCGGCACCGGCTACTTCGATGCGGTGACCCAGGCGATCCAGCAGGGCCAGTCCTCGACCACCGCGCTGACCGGCTCGACCGAGGAAGAACAGTTCCATGGCGAGAAGGCGGCCTGACCTGCAGCCAGGCGCCGATCGATCGCCCCTCCCTGGCAGGAGGTGGGAAGCCCGGGTTCGCCCGGGCTTTTTTTGCCCGCGCCGCGGCGGCGGCCGGAAGATGTCTACCGCGTGCGACAGATCCATGCGGCAAGGCCTTGCATGTCTCTTGCGGGCACGAGATTGGCTGTGAAACGTATCGTGAGCGCCATGTGTAGGTGATATGCTCCGCAGACAGGGGCCAGCGACGTCAGATTAGGGGGCCGGATGAGCTGCGACAGCGCCGCATCCACCGCACGCGGCACAATTTCCAATGCTGCGGTCGCTCCGAAGCCGAACGAGGTGGCGGTGCTGACCGCCGCGGAACTGCGCCTGTTTTCCGAATTCGGCCGCGCCCGCACGGTGCGCGCCGGCGACGTGCTGTTCCGCCGCGGCGACGGCGGCAGCGCCATGTTCGTGATCACCAGCGGCGTGATCGATCTGGATTTCGGCGAGGACCTGGTGGTCAAGCACCTGGGCCACGGCGAATTCTTCGGCGAGCTGGGCCTGCTGATCGGCAACCACATGCGCAGCGCCGACGCGCTGGCCGCCAGCGACGGCGCGCTGGTGGAACTGGATCACGACGACTTCCAGCGCCTGGTCGAGCGCGACCCGGGCGTGGTCGCCTACTTCCTGCGCCGCACGATCGTGCGCGTGGTGATGAACGAGCAGACCCTGATCCGCCAGCTGCGCCGGCGCAACCGCGACCTGGAAGCGGCGCTGGACAACCTCTACGCCACCACCCACCAGCTGAGCCAGACCGAAGAGCTGGTGCGCACCGACGAACTCACCGGCCTGCACAACCGCCGCGGGCTGATCCTGCGCCTGCAGGAGTGCCGCCGCGACGGCCGCTCGCCCGGCCCGGGCCTGTTGCTGATCGACTGCGACCGCTTCAAGCACATCAACGACGCCCACGGCCACCTGGTCGGCGACCGCGTGCTGCAGAACGTCGCCAACATCCTGCGCTCGGTGGCCGGGCCGGACGACATCGCCTGCCGCCTGGGCGGCGACGAGTTCTGCCTGCTGGTGGCCGCCGGCAACGTCGAGGACCTGCGCCGCATCGGCGAGTTCGTGCTCGCCACCGTGCAGAACCTGCTGGGCGTGCCGCACCCGGCGCCGCACATCTGCCCGGTCAGCATCGGCATCAGCCGGGTCGATCCGCACTCGGACTGGAACGACTGGTACGCCAACGCCGATGCGGCGCTGTACGAGGCCAAGCGCCAGGGCGGCAACCGCCTGTACTGGCACGATCTCGCCTCCGCCAACTGCTGAGCCACCGCGTCCCGCCGAGCCGCCGCCATGACCGACGCCATCGCACCGCCGCCCGAGGTCCCGCAGCTGCGCACCCTGCTGCTGACCGACCTGTGCGACTCGGTGGCGCTGGTGGAAAAACTCGGCGACGCCAACGCGGCCGAGCTGTTCAAGCGGCACGACTCGCTGGTGCTGGAACTGCAGCAGCGCTGGCGCGGGCGCCTGATCGACCGTTCCGACGGCCTGCTGCTGTTGTTCGAACGGCCGATCGACGGCCTCGGCTTCGCCCTGGACTACAGCCGCGGCCTGCGCGAGCTGGGCACGCAGCGCAAGCTCGACCTGAAGGTGCGCGCCGGCCTGCACGTGGGCGAAGTGCTGACCTGGCGCAACAGCGACGCTGCCGTGCAGGTGGGCGCCAAGCCGCTGGAGGTGGAAGGCCTGGCCAAGCCGACCGCGGCGCGGCTGATGACCCTGGCCCGGCCCGGGCAGATCCTGCTGTCGGCGGTGGCCGAGTCGCTGACCCACCGCGCCGCCCGCGAACTGGGCGAGCGCGGCGAGCGCCTGTTGTGGAAATCGCACGGCCGCTGGCGCTTCAAGGGCGTGCCGACCCCGCTGGAGATCTACGAAGTCGGCGAGATCGGCCACACCCCGCTGCGCGCGCCCAAGCCCACGCCCAAGGCCTGGCGCGACATCCCGCTGTGGCGGCGGCCGGCGGCGCTGGCGGCGGAGGCCGCGCTGATCGCCGCGTTCGCGCTCGGCGCCTGGTTCGTCACCCGCCCGCAGCCGGCCATCGCCTTCGCCGAACGCGACTGGGTGGTGGTGGGGGATCTGCGGAATCTGACGGGCGATGTGGCGTTGGACGATTCGCTGCAGCAGGCCTTTCGCATCAGCCTGGAGCAGTCGCGCTACGTCAATGTGCTCAGTGATCTGAAGGTGCGCGATACGCTCACGCGGATGCGCCGCGATCCGGAGCACACGCCACTTGATCGCGCCACGGCCTCGGAGATCGCGCAGCGCGACGGCGCGCGCGCCGTGCTGCTCGCCACGGTGTCGGAGGTCGGCGGGCGGGTGCGCGTGAGCGCGGAGGTGGTCGATCCGCGTACGCAGGCGACCGTCTATGCCGAGTCCCGCGACGGCCGCGGCGCTGGCTCGGTGCTGGCGTCCATCGACGCGGTGACCGCTTCGCTGCGCGAGCAGTTGGGCGAAGGCGAGGAGGTCATCAGGAAGAATTCGCCTCCGCTGCCCAGCGTCACCACCAGCAGCCTGGACGCTTTGAAGGCCTATGCGATCGCGATGAAGTACTTCACTCGGCGTGATTTCCGATCCGCCGATCAGTACTTCGTCAAGGCGGCGGAGATCGACAAGGACTTCGCACTGGCCTACATGGGATCGATGCGGGTCGAGATCTCCACCGCCAACAATCGCGCGGCGTTGCAGTACCTGGCCAAGGCCATGGCCCTGCGCGACCATCTGTCCGAGCGCGATGCGCTATACCTGGATGCGTGGGCGAGCGAACTGGGGCCGTACCCGTGGCGGCAGGCCAAGCAGAAGTGGAAGATGCTGTCGGAATTGTATCCGGACTACTACGCCGGCGCGGCGCAGTTCGCCTGGGACGAGTTCACCGAGGGCAATTACGCTTCCGCCGAGCATAGCGTGCAGAAGTTCGCGGTGCCGCAGAATCCGCTGCGCGACGTGGCGTTGGAATTGCAGGGTCGCATCTACCTGGCGCAGGGCCGTTACGGCGACGCGCTGAACGCCTTCAAACAGGCCGAGGAACTTGGTGGCTATCCCGCAACCCGACGCCACGCCGCTGCGTTCGCTGCGATGAAGGACTATCCGGCAGCTGGCAGGATCATGGCGGCACTGGCGGCGTCAGGAGCAGCGTTGACCGACCACTTCGAACAGATTTCCATTCCCTTGGACCAGGGGCGCTTGGGCGATGCCGCCGCCGCCGCGCAGGCGGCGGTGGCTGCGTCGGCGGATGCCGAGCCGGTGATCCGCTATCCCCTGCAGATCGCGCAGCAGGCGGTCGCCTTCGTCACCGATCCGCGGACGGTGGATCGGGCGATGCTGGCGCGGATCGCTGACGAAGCGCTGGAGCGTGCGGTCCACGGCGACGCTGGCGATCGCGACGATCTTGTGATCGTGGCGATGTCGGCGATCCGCCTGGCCCAGCGCAGCGGCGACCACACGCTGTACGACGTCCACGCTGCGCAGCTCGCTTCGCTGGTCACGCAGTCTGGCTTCCCGCCGATGATCAAGCTGCTGTCCCTGCTGCGGGCGCAGCAGTTCGTCGATAGCGGAAATCCCGAGCGCGCGGTCGCCTTGTTGCGTGAACAGATCGATGGCCGGGAGCCGTATCAACTCCACGTCAGCCTGCGCGACGCGTTGCTCGCGGCCGGCGAGAAGAAGCAGGCCCTGGCCGAAAACGACTGGTTGGTCGCGCGCCGCGGCCTGGCGTACATCGAACCGATCGGTGGATTGGCCCTCCAATCGATGAATGTCGCCGATGCGAACCTAGCAGTGGTAAGTACCACGGAAATCCTGGCCAGCCTGGGCCAGACCGACCAGGCGCGGCAGAAGGCGGCAACCTTCCGTCGCGCCTGGGCGGGGCAAGCGCTACCGACCTATTTGGCGGTCAGGCTGGCGACAACGGAACCTGCTTCGAAGCAGTGAACGACCGTATGCGTGCCCTCGGCGGTGAGGTAGGCCAGCAGCAGTTCCAGGGCTTCCTGGATTTCTTCCTTGCTCGCCAGGTCCGACGTGCACAGGCAGGTCGGCTCCTCAACCGCGGCGGCGGCGCGTTGATCGGACAAGCCGAGGCTACGCAGCGCCGCGCCCGGATCCTGCGCGAACAGCGCGCGGAAGTCGTCGTCGGTGGACAGAAGCGTGAGCAATTGCTGGGCGGTGGCGAGATCGAAGGGCGGATGCCCCTGCGGCTGATCGGTCATGGTGTAGTCCCCTGTTTCGATATTGGTGGACATGCGATGTATGCATGGCGGCGGTGCGGTTGCCTCGGGCGCTGCCAGCAGCGATCGGGTCCGCGACGGTATCCTAGCAGTCCAGCATCTCTCCAATGTGGCCAATCGATGCAGCACTTAAGCACGGCGGAAACGAGGGATGCATGCGCGTGAGACGCTGCTCCGTGCTGTTTGTCGAGGCGCGGGAACATGTGGCGTTCGACATGACCAGCCTGCTTCGTGGTGGTGCCGGATTGCGTCGCCGGCTGGCCTGGGTCGCCCTGGCGCCGCATCTGGATAGTGAGCTCGAACTCGACGCGGTCGACCTGCCGCTGCTCGGCCAGGTCAGTCCCACGGAATGGGTTGAGCGCGCGCAGTTGACCGATCATGCGGACGACGCGATCGAGCGGGCGCTCGAACGCGGTCTGCTGATCGGCGACGACGCGCGCTCTGCCGCGTTTCGCGAGCGCGACGAGGCATTGCGGTCCGCCTATTGGTGGCCAGCTGCCGCCGTGGCGCACTGGGCAAGCCGTTGGCAGGGTATCGACGGAGTGACTGCGATGGAACGCAACGGCATGGTGTCCGCCCCGGACCTGCGCCGCAAGCTGGGCGCGCCGCCGCCGGAGGTGCAGGAGGTCGGGTCCGGCCTTGCCAGGATTCCATTGCCGCGGCTGGACGATGGCGCCTTTGAGGCCATGCTTGCGCGTCGCGTTACCTGTCGCAATTACGACGATGCTCGCCCGCTGCAGCACGCGCTGTTCCTGCGAATGTTGCAGCGGGTGCTGATGGCGCGGGCGACGCTGAAGGTCCAGGACGACACGGTGTTCCTGAAGAAGAACGTGCCGTCCGCCGGCGGGCTGCACCCGACCGAAGCCTACCTGCTGATACGCCGGGTGGAAGGAATCGAACCCGGCCTGTACCACTACCACCCTGTGGATCACGCGTTAACCCAGCTGCCGTGCCCGGGACCGGACATCGATACCTTCGCGAGGGTGGCGCTGGCCGGGCAGCATTGGTTCGCCGACGCTCACGTGCTGGTCCTGCTGGCGCCGCGATTCAACCGGACGTTCTGGAAGTATCGCCAGCATGCGAAGGCCTATCGCGCGCTGACTCTGGACGTCGGCCACATCTCACAGGCGCTGTACTTCTCTGCCACCGATCTGGGGTTGGGCGCGTTCGTCACCTCTGCCATCAATGATGTCGATCTCGGCAAGGCACTGGACCTGGATCCGATGCGCCAGAGCGTCATGGCGATCTGTGGCTTCGGTTGGCGGTCCGAGCACGCAGCGACGACCGAGTTCGATCCCGCATGCGATGTCTGGGCGGCGGAGCCGCCCTCGCGGGTCTGAGGGTCTCGCCACGGTCGGCTGACCGCCGCCATTCAGTGCGAAGCGTCGCAACTGTGGTGCTTGCGCAGCGAGCGATGGATCGATGGCGAAGCGCCCGATACGCGTGACTTTTCGCATTCCGCGTCCCCTTCTGCCGACAAGACAGCGCGTTCTTTGGCCTGGCGCCATGGCGCCTGCGGCAGTTCGCTGGCGCTGATGTGGTCATGGGCATCGACAGGGCAGTTGCGGCGCGTCGAAGCGGTGCTGATACGTGCACGACAGCGTATCTGCGTTCGCCGATACCGTAACGATACTTCGATCGCGACGTCGTTGCCCCTAACGTCTGCCCTGTCGGTTCTCGCCACGCCGGGATTGCGAAGCGCAGCAGCGCCGACGCCAAGTCGCCTTCGGTCCAATCCTCCAGGAGCACACATGAAAAACATGACCTTGCGCAACAACAGCAATTACGTGGCCCAGTTCGTGGTCACGAAGGACCAGTTGGTCGTCGCGCGCATTCCGGGCATCGAACCCAATGCCACGATGCTGGTGCCGACCGACAACACCTACCAGGTGATCGCCACCGCGGTCATCGACGGCAATACCTACATCTCCGCGCCGCTGGACGTGTCCGGGCCCACCGGCTTCCTGGCGCAGGTGCTGCAGGTCCGCTCGCAGGGTACCTACGAGTTCAACGTGCGGGAAATCGCCAGCCGCAATCCGAACCAGTTGCAGTTCCAGAAGACCTGCCTGAGCCCGGTCACCTTCACGATCACCAAGAACGGACGGGCGCTGCAGAGCGTGGTGGTGACCGACTCGTTCGAGGTGCAGCCGCTGAACATCGGCGATACGTTCTCCATCTATGCCGTGGTCAACGGCGTCACCACCGACACGGTGGTCACCAGCAACCCCACTGCCACCGTCACCGCCGTGACCGACACCAGCGATCTGGAAAGCGGCTACGCGACCCTCGATCTGAGTTGAGCGCACGTCCGGCCTGCGCCCGCGGGCCGGATTTCCGCCGGAAGACGCGATCATGACGAACGAACGCGGCGCACCGCTGCAGCTACGCAATCGCACGCGCATGGATGCACGCCTGCGCTTCCACTGCGACAGTCGCGTGCTGTGGGACACCCTTCTGCAGGCTGGTGCCGTGCTGGACGTGCCTGACCTGGCTTGTGCCGACATCGAGATCGAGGTCGGCCATCTGGATGCGCAGACGCAGGTGACCAGCAGGATCTGCACGCGTATCGCGGGCGGTATCGGCCGCAGCGGCACCGAGACGCCGCTGCTGGTCGCCAAGATGCTGGCCGGCGGCGGCAGCCGCGGTTTCGTCGTCGAACAGGAGGCGCCGGTGCAGGCCGGCGTCGTCGCGCTGCTGAATCTGACCGCGGTGCCGGTGCGACTGCGCTGCCGATTTCTCGGTACGCCGTTCGCCTTTGTCCTGGATGTGCCGCCGCAGACCGAACACGTCGTGCGTCCATCTTCCATACAGATGGCGGCGACGCTGGAGGGCATCACCACCGCGGCGTTGCCGCTTGTGCCATGGAGCGGCAGCCGCGTCGCGATCGACCTGTCGCAGGAGACCGAAGAACCGCAGTTGCACTGGACCCCGGCACGGCCGTGATCCGCCCCAACCATGCCGCAGGAGCATCACCATGGACAAACCCACACTCATCTTCAAGAGCGCGATCCCGCAAGGCGCTGTGTTGACCTACGCATTCACCGACAGTACGCCGGGCGCGAAGCCCGTCAAGTTTTCGCTGGCCCAGGACGGCACGATGGAGCACAACTGCGGCGACGATGTGCCGCCGTGGACGGTCGCCTACTACGTCAACGACGACAAGCAGGGACAGCTGCTGTCCCAGGGCCAGTTTCAGGTGCAGCAGGGCGACTCGACGATCACCGTGAGCCACGGCTACTACTCGACGGTCGCCCCGTCCTCGGCATCGTCGCCGGCAGGCGCATGGGCAGCCGACACGGATGATGCGTCGCCGTCGTCGACCGCCGCCGGGTCCTCGTCGCTTCCACAGGCAGGGGCGACGTCTGCCGTGTCGGCCGAGCAAGCGGCCGGGTTTTCCGCGCCGCACGCCGACGCTGCAGCGATCGTTGTGCCGCCACAGCGGTCTTTGCATGCCGACATCGCCGACTTCGTGCAGCAGGCGCAGTTGCAGACCCAATGGTGCTGGGCCGCGGTCGCGTCGTCGGTGGCGGCCTTCTATGCGCCGCCCAATCCCGAGTTCAGCCAGTGCCGGCTGGCCTGCTGGGCGACCGGTGCGGACAGTTGCTGCACCGACGGCAGCAGCACCGTCTGCAACCAGCCGCAGTTGCAGAGCCAGGCGTTGCAACACGTGGGGCATCGCCGCACGTCCAGCAGCGGACGGCTGTCCTTCTCCGAGATCCGCACGGAAATCGACGCCGGTAGGCCCATCGCGGTCACCGTGCACTGGGCCGGCGGTGGTGGCCACGCGGTGGTGATCAGCGGTTACGCCACGCTGCAGAACCGGGCGTACGTCAGGGTGCAGGATCCAGCCGGCGCAGCGACCGCGCTGGTCGCCCTGGATGACTTCCCCAATGGCGGCACCTGGAACTGGACCGTCACCACCCGCGCTTGAATCTGGAGCTCTCATCATGAAGATCGTCCCCAATCAGAGCCTGCCGGCTGCGCAGCCGCAGGTCATGGCACTGGTCGCCGAAGCCCTGGCGAACTCGGTCGCACCGCCTGGCCTGCAGGGCTTGCGCGCCGAGCAGGTCGTTACCGACACGCCGCATGCGATCCTGGACCTCTCGTTGCAGGACCTGGCAAACGGCCAGGGCCTTGGCAGCGCGACGCGTGCCGGCATTCGCTATCTGCTGCGCAATCCCAAGACGCCGGATGCGGTCGCGGCGGTGGCCGATGTCGCCATCGGCCGCAGCGAGGACGCGCCGCTGTGGGTCAAGTCGCTGAGTCATGGCGACTGGTCGAGCCGCCTGACCAGCGCGCTCGCGCGGATCGTCGCATATCCAGCGCCGGGTGCCGGCGGCAGCGTCGAGCTGGCGCTGTTGCGCTGCCGTGGCGTCAACGTGGAAGCGCTGGTGGCACTGCCTGTCGGCGGCGAGGCGATGGTGTTCCCCTTCATCGGGACAGTGCCTGCCGTGCAAGGTGGCGCCTATCGGGCATCGGCCTTCTTCGACGCGCTATGGCCGGAAGCGCGACGTGCGCAGCAGGCGTTCGCATCGTCGCACCCCGATACGGAATCGCCGGTCGGCTGATCGCCTCGCTCCGCAGCAGCGCCCTTCTTGCCGTCGCCGCTGCGGTATGCCCATTGCCTTCTCCTGCGTGGATCGCTCATGTCCCTTCCTGCCGACTCCTTTCTCTCCGAGCACGCCGTGGTGCCCCCGGTCGCGCAGCATCGTCACGTGTGGCAGCACGCGGCGCGCGCCGGCTTCCAGGTGCAGGTGAGCTGGACCTGGCGAGAGCATGGGCGCGACGTCGAAGGGGAAGTACGCGACCTGCGCGGCGGCGAGGCCGTCGCGTTCGCGCTGAGCCTGACGGCGGGTGCGCACAAAGCGCTGCTGATGCTGACGCATGCGCCAGGCAGGCAACCGGAGAGCTTCATCGACGTGACGCTGCAACTGGTGCGCGAATCCGAGGCGGTCGCGCTGATGTGCAACCTGCCATTGGACGACAGTCGCTATCTCATGCAACGCATCGGCGACTGGCGTACGGCGGTGCCGGATCGGCCGGATGACGACGCGGACGAAGGCGCGGGCGAGGCGTCCATCATCCAGGCGCAGGCACGCGCAGAGGATCTGTTCCCCTTCGTGTGGATGCAGCCGCCGAGCCCGTCGCAGGCCGCCGACGCCGCGCTGCGCTTCCTGCGTTGCCCGGATGCGTTGCTGAAGAACGCAGCCACCGCGATGCCGTTGTACGCCGCCCTGCAGGCCGCCGCCGATGCCACGGCGAAGATCGCGGCGGCGCGGCAATTCCGCGCCGCCGCGGCGTTCGTTCCCGACGTGAAGGCGCTGGGGGCGACCGTCGCCGCGATGCCGGCGCTGGCGGCGCAGTTGCGCCGCGCCGGAGGCGAATGGCCGTTGCCCGAACTGAGCGCCTACGCCAGCGCCGCGCTGGGCTTGCCTGCGGGAACCACGCCGGCGGTTTACCTGGCAGGGTCCGAGTGGCAGGCGGCCGAGCCGAGGCTGTGGCAAAGCGTGTTCGCGTTGGCGTTGGTGGGGGCCGCGGCCGATGCGGAGCTGGCCGCAGAATTGATCGCGGTCTTGCGGGTGGGCCGCTTGCTGGCGCTGCTGCCGGCGCCGGTGCAGGCAGCGATCGCAACGCCCGCCACGGCCGATCCCGAGGCGGTCGCCTCCGCCGCGCCCGATCCCGATCCCGATCCTGCCAGCCCCAACCCAGGCCCCGCGCCAACGCCATTCCCTCCTGCACCTCCCGCGCCGTCGCCGCAGCACGCCTCGGTCCGTCAGGCGTTGCTGCATGCCCGGGTGGTGGTGCCCGACGCCGTCGCGACGCAACCGCCGCAACCGGCGCTGCGCGGCACCAGCGCCGATGCGCAGGCGCGCTGGGAAGTGCTGGGCGTGGGCGAACTGAAGATGGCGCGGCATCGGCTCGCTGGTTACGCACCGGGCGAGTTGGCCGACGTGGTCAACGTCATGCCGCGCGAACGCCAGGAGGTGTCCGAGCGCAGCGTCGAGCGTCATGTCGAACGCACCCGCACCAGCACGGTGGAAACGCAGGTGCAGGAGCAGCGCCAGTTGCGTTCGGCCAGCAGCGAACTGGCCGACAGCATCGCCGAAGTGATGGCGGCCGATGGCCTGGGGCGCAACCTCAGCGGCGTGCAGCCCAGCTACGAGAACCTCAACATGCAGCTCAGCGGTACCTGGGCCGGCGCCGCGGCCAAATCCGGCTGGCGCAGCCGCGACAGTGCGTCGCTGGCGCAACGCATCACCGAACGCGCCGCGCGGCGCATGAACGACCGGGTCAGCCAGCGTCGCGGCCAGGAATGGCATGCGCTGCGCGAGCAGCGCCGCGCGCAGTCGATCGACAACAGCGGCCATGGCCGGCTGGTCGGCGTGTACCGCTGGATCGACCGGATGGTGCAGGTGCGGCTGGACTCGCTGGGTGGTCGCCTGGTGCTGGAATTCGAGTTGGCGCAGCCGGCGCAGCCGTGGCTGGCGCAACTGCGCCAGGCCGCCACGCCGCCGCTGCCGCCGCCGCCGTCCTTGCCGTTGCCGGAGAGCGGGAAGCCGCCGTGCAGCGTGGTCACTGCGGATAACTACCTGGCCTTGGGCGCGACCTACGGCGTGTTCGACCTGGAGCCGCCGCCGCCGCTGCAATGCACGGTCAGCGCGACCTTGGACCGGGTGGCGCTCGCCGATCTGGGGGTGCTGCGGGTGCCGGAGGGCTATGAGGCGCAAACGGCATGGGTGACCCTCGCCGTGGCCGACAGCCGTTACGTGATGGCCTGTTCGATCGGCGGCCATGACGCCAGCGCCACCTCGCCCACGGCGTTGCCGGCGTTGAGCGCGGCGGTGCCCGCCTACGCGACCGCCACCGCCGCCGGCCCGGCGCAGATCGCGCCGCCGGTGGTGATCCAGCCGTATCAGAAGACCCAACAATTGAGTGGGCTGACGCTGACCGGTGCGGTGCCGGTGACGGTGATGACCTCGGCACCGGCCTTCGCGGTGTGCGTCAGCCTCGACTGCGTGCTGATCGGCGGCGCAGCGGCCTCCTCGCTGTTCCAGGCCTGGCAGTTGCGCCAGTTCGCGCGTTTGCAGCGCGCCTGCGGCGAGGCGTGGGCGGCATATGACGCCGCGCTGCACGCGTGCATCGATACGGCGGCAGTGCAGCCGCTCGTGTTGCAGCGCCAGGTGCTGCAGCAGGCGTGCCTCGGCGCGCTGCTGCCGGCGCTGCCGGTCGATGTGCTGGGGCCGCGCGAACTGGAGGCGGTGCTGGATGCCGCGCACATGACCTGGCAGTACCAGGCGTGGCCGCTGGACAGCATTCACCCCTGGCCGATGCCGGCGCCGGGACAGGCGCAGCACGCGTCCCAGCAGGAGAGCCTGCAGGGCTTCCTGCAAGCGCGCAGCGCGCGGGTGCTGATGCCGGTCGCGGCAGGTTGGGAAGCCTGGCTGCTGTGGTTGCTGCAATGCCCGGCGCCGTGGGCCGGCGGGCCTGCCGACACGCCGGTGGTCGCCAGCAGCGTAGGCGTACTCGAGACGCTGCACGGCGCCGCCGAGCGTCCGCCGGAGCCGGCGCCGCGCTGGACCGTGCGCATCCCCACCACCTTGCTGTATCTGCAGGACGGCGCAGGCCTGCCCATGCACATGCGCCAGGAGTCTGCCGATGACCAATGACACGTTCTACTTCACCGGCCTGCCGCTGCTCAGGGGACACCTGCCGATCGGCGTGGTGCTGCCCTACGCCGGTCCGCTTGCCGACACCGATGCGCTGTCCAGCGCGGCCCGGGCCGAGGTGCGGACGCGCCTGGCCGCGGCCGGCTGGCTGTTCTGCAATGGCGATGCGCTCGATTGCAAGGACTACGCGCTGCTCTACGCGGTGATCGGCACGGCCTTCGGCGGCGACGGCAACGGGCATTTCAACCTGCCGGACCTGCGTGGCCGCTTCGTGCGCGGGGTGGATGGCGGCAGTGGGCGCGATCCGTCGCTGGACAAACGCCAGCCCGCGGCTTCGGGTGGCAACACCGGCAACCAGGTCGGCTCGGTGCAGGCGGACGCCTACCAGGGCCACGAGCACGACTACAGCGCGCCCAGCACCAGCATCGAGGTGGAGCCGGGCGAGGTGCCGGTGTTCGGCCCGGTAGACACCGTCCAGGCGACCACCAGCCAGCTCGCCGACCAGGCCGGCGACGGCGCGCCGCGCGCGGACAAGGAGACCCGTCCGGTCAATCTCTACCTCAATCACATCATCCGCTATCGCTGAGCCCGATGCGGCGGCGCGAACACGTCGCGGCGCAGGCCGGCGCAGATCGCCGCGGACAGGGCTTCCTGGGTCTGCAGCACACCCTCGTCGGGCTGATCGAAGCGCTCGCACCACAGGACGCGCTCGCTGTGCCGATCGACCAGGCGCAGGGTCGCCCGGGCGATGCCTTGCACCTGCCGCACGCTGCCTTCCAGCCGGTAGGCCGATGCCGCAGCCGAGGGGCGTGCGGAGCGCAGGGCGGTGCCGCTCGCCACGCAGGGCGAGACGATCGCAAGCCCGTCCAGCTCGCGATGCAGCCGATGCATCAGTTCCTCGCGCAAACCCAGCGCAAAGCCCACCGCACCCAGCCCGTCGGCCAGCGCCTGCAAGGCGGACACCAGCAGCGTGCGCTGCGCCGCGTCGGGCGCCGTGCGCTGGGTCTGGGCATGGTGGACCAGCACGGTGTAGTTGCCGCACGGGATCTCGAAGCGCAGCGGATCGGCGGCGCCATCGCCGGCGTAGTAGCGGCCGAGCCGCTCGCGCAGCCGCCCGACCTGCACACGCACGCTGGGATCCTCCTGGGGGCTGTAGGTACGCGGGTTCTTGCCCAGCGCCTCCAGACCGATCCGGTACTCGCTCGGCCGTGCGTGCTGGCCGTCGAGGCTGGCCTCCACCAGGTAGCGCAGCAGGCGGCGCATGCAGGGCGAGCGGGCGAACGGCGGGCTCGCCAGCACGCCGGCCAGGGCCGCGCGTACCGCCTCGGCGTACTCCGGGGCCGCGGGGTTCGATGCGGCACCGGCGGCGGCGGTGTCCGGGTGCGGGTGGCTGTCCTGCATGGGTGCGGCTCCAGACGTGCACCACCTGGCGGATGTATACGAGGTGTGATGGCGCGTTCGATAGACTGGCCATGGCCCGGTGCGGCGTCTCTTCCGATTACCTTACGATGCGTAACTTGTTGGAAGAACAGGGGATTGTTCCCGAGGCCGAGGGGGCCGCGCGTCCCGTCTCCGCGATCCAGGAGCGCTTTCGTTTCGGCGTGTGGTGGGTTTGGCCGCAGGCCAACGCCATTGCCGACGAAGCGGACGGGGCACGCCGGCAACTGGAACCACGCCTGATGCAGGTGCTGGTCGCGCTGTGCACGCGACCCGGCGAGGTGCTCAGCAGCGAGCAACTGCTGCACGCCTGCTGGGGCACCACCTTGTACGGCGACGGGCCGCTGCACAAGGCCATTGCGCAACTGCGCAAGGCCCTGGGCGACCCGCCGGGGCAGGCGCGCTACATCCAGACCATCCGCAAGCGTGGCTACCGCACCGTCGCCGCGGTCCAGCGCGATGCGCTGCATGCGTCGCCGTGCGATCCCGATCCCTGGCGCGATGGTTCGCCCTTCCGTGGACTGGAGCCGTTCGCCTCGCAGCATGCCGCGGTGTTCCACGGCCGCGCCCGCGCCCAGGCCGAATTGCTCGCCTGCGTGCGCGCCCAGCAAACGCACGGCATGCCGATGGCGCTGCTGCTCGGCCCCAGCGGCAGCGGCAAGACCTCCCTGTTGCAGGCCGGGCTGTTGCCGGCGCTGCAGGATCCCGCTGCCGGCGACCTCGCCTTGCACACGGTATCCAACGTGGACAGCGCCCGCATCGCCCTGGCCGGCCCCTGGTTGCCGCTGGCCGAGGCCATGCTCGGTTGGTGCCTGGCAGGGCAGCCGCTGTGGCCGGGGCAGCCGGCGACGGTGCTGGCGCGGCGCCTGGCCGAGGCCTCGCCGCTGCTGCTGACCGAGCTGCGCTGGCAATTGGACGAGCGCCTGGGACGGCAGCGCCGCGGCCCTGCGCTCGGCCTGGTGGTGGATCAACTGGAGCAGGTGTTCCTGGCCGAAGATCTGGACGAACCCGCCCGTACCGCTTTCGTCGACGTCCTGCAGGCGCTGGCAGCCAGCGGCGAGGTGCTGGTGCTGCTGGCCTGCCGCAACGACTTCTATCCGCAACTGACCGCGCTGGCGCCGCTGCTGGCATTGAAGCAGCGCGGCGGGCACTACGACGTGCAGCCGCCGAGCCAGGCCGAGATCGCGCAGATGATCCGCCTGCCGGCGCGGGCCGCCGGCCTGCGCTTCGGCATCGACCCGCGGACCCAGGCGCACCTGGACGACGTGCTGTGCGCCGCCGCCGCGGCCAGCCCGGATGCGTTGCCCCTGTTGCAGTACGCCCTGCAGCAACTCTATGAGGCGCGCACGCCGCTCGGCGAACTCAGCACCGAGGCCTACCAGCGCATCGGTGGTCTCGAGGGGGCGGTGAGCTACCGTGCCGAAACCGTGCTGGCTGCGCTCGACCCGCGCGAGCGGGCCTGCCTGCCGCAGATCCTGGCGCGGCTGGTGTCGCTGGCCGAGGACGCGGCCGTGGTCGGGCGCCGCGTCGCCTGGCGCGACCTCGATAGCGCCGCCCAGCGACATCTGGTGCATGCGTTCGTCGAGGCGCGGCTATTGGTCAGCAGCGCCGGTGCCGGCGACGCCGAATTCGCGGTCGCGCATGAGGCGCTGCTGCGGCGTTGGCCGCGCGCCATCGCCTGGATCGAGCAGCATCGCGCCGCCTTGCGCGTGCGCGCCCGGCTGGCGGCGTTGGCCGCGCGCTGGCAGGAAGAGCGGCGCAGTCACGACCTGTTGTTGCCGGAAGGGCGTCAGCTGGACGAAGCGCGGCAACTGCTGGCCGAGGGCACGATGCCGCTGGGCGCGCCGGAACGCGCACTGATCGCCGCCTCCGCGCGGCGTGCCGGCGGCCGTCGGCGCCTGCGCATCGCCGCGTTCGGCAGCATCGTCGGGCTGGGGCTGGCGGCCGGCGCTTTCGGACTGGCGGCGCTGCGTTCCGATCGGCAGGCGCAGGCGCAGCGTAGCCGCGCGGAGGGGCTGCTGACCTACATGCTCGGCGACTTCGGAGACAAGTTGCGGCCGCTGGGGCGGCTGGATCTGCTCGAGGACATCAGCGCCAAGGCGCTGGCCTACCTGACCGATGCCTCGGCACCGGCGCGCACCGCCCCCGAACAGCGGCAACGCGCGCAGGCGCTGGCGCTGGTGGCCGAGGTGGAGGTGGCGCGCGGCCATCCGCAGCAGGCGGTGCAGGCGCTGGACGCCGCGCAGGCGATCCTGCAGGCGCGCCTGGCGCAGGCGCCGCACGACGTCGACGCCCTTCGTCTGTCCGGCGCCAATGCCTTCTGGCTGGGCAAGATCGCGCTGGACCGCAACGCATGGCGGCAGGCGCAGGCGCAGTTCCTCGCCTACCTGCAGGCCGGGCGGCGCTGGCAGGCGCAGCGCCCGCACGACATCGACGCCTGGGTCGAGCAGTCGTACGCACTGAACAGCCTGGGCACGCTGTGGCTCAGGCACGACGCGCTGCCGCGCGCGGCCGATGCCTTCGCCGCGTCCATCGCGCTCAAGCGCGCCGCGCTGGCGCAGCGTCCGCACGATCCCACGCTGACCGCCGAACTGGCCGACAGCCTGACCTGGCAGGCCTCCGCGCAGCGCCGCAGTGGTGCGTTGGCGGAGGCGTCCCGCACCTACGCCGAGGCGATTCGAACGCTCGAAGGCATGCAGGGCGCGGTGCCGCGCGATGCGCTGTGGGGCCATCGTCTGGCCACCGCACTGATCAACGGCGCCGAACTGGATGCCGCCATGGGCAAGAGCACCAGCGCGACGGCGCGACTGCAGCGCGCCATCGCCTTGCTCGATCCGCTGGTCGCCGCGCAGCCGGAGCAATTGCAGTGGCAGCGCGACCGGCTGTACGCGCAACTGCTGCGCGCACGGCTGGCCGCGCCGGATGCATCGGCGCGGTCGCCGAGCGCATGGCGCACGCTGGCCGATGCCGCACAGGCGTTGGTGGCGCACGATCCGAGCAATGCGCAATGGCAGCGACTGCTGGCCGCCGCGCAGACCCAGCTGGCTCTGTCGTTGTCTGCCGCTGGTGCCCGCGTGCAGGCCGGCGACAGCATCGAAGCAGCGCTGGCGATCCTGCAGTCCGCCTATGTGCGCAATCCCGACAACATCAATGGCCGCCAAGCGCTGGCCGAGGCGTGGCTGGCATCGGCGCAGATCGCCGGTCGCGACACGGTGGGCGCCCATGCGGCGTGCCAGCGCAGCGCCGACCTGTTCGCCGCCGCCAACCAGACCAGCGAGGACTACCTTATCCTGCTGCCGTGGATGCGCAGCCAGCACTGCCTGGGCAACGATGCGGCCGGCGCGCGCGCCGCGCGCGTGCTGGCCAGGATCGGCTATCGCAGCGCATCGCATGACGACTTCGATTCTCCTTCCACCCATGGACGCCCGCCTGATGACGCCGAACGCTCGTAATCCTCTGCCTGCCACTGATCCTGTCGCCCAGATCGATGTGACGGTTTACGTCTATCGGATCGAAGACGAGGAGGCGCCGCAGGCGCACGGCAACACCGCCAGCGGCCAGTACATCGTCCTGCTCGACAAGGACGTGGTGCACGTGGAAGCCGCGGGTATCTCCACCAACATCGTCTATCGGCTCAGCCCCGACACCGTCGCGCGTGGCTTCGCGTTCACCGGCGCTTTCGCCAACGACCCGCGCTTCCAGCTCAACGGCCCGTATCTGCAGAGCAGCGGAGCCGGATCGGCGGATCCGGGCGAGCCGCAGGTCCAAGACACGTTGTGTTACGTCCACTCCAATACGCATGCGAGCCTGATTTCGCTGTCCCTGCAATTCAGCGACACGCAACAGCCGCGCAAGCGAGTGGCCTACGACCCGCAGGTCACCAATTCGCCTGGCGACAACAGCGCAGGTCGGTTCGTGGTGGCATAGGCGGCAGTGGCCACCGCCGCAGATGCGGCATCGGCAGCACCCAGCGCGAGAGGCTGGGGGTCCGTGCGTCTGGGTGTCCGCTGCAGTGCAGGGAACACGCTGCGCGACGCTGTTGCGCTGACCGACCGTTGGCGCGCATGGACATGGCCTGCCGGCATATTGGTCACGGCATCCGCCAGTACTCCAGCAATGGCCCATCCGCCCCGAGCAGCGGATCGCTCCGCGGAAACGGCACATTGGCGATCCGTTGCAGCATCGCGGCGCTGGGCGGCTCCCGGCAGATATCCCAGTGCTGCCCGTCCGGATAAGCGCCGACGACCATGAAGTCGGCGCTGGCCGCCAGCCGGCAATGGCCTGTCCCGGCCGGCAATAGCAGCGCATCGCCGGCCGCGAGCGCGACCTCGATGCCGCCCGGGCCGCCGAGCAGCACGCGGGCGCTGCCGCGGGCGACGCCGAGCATTTCGTGCGCGGTGGAATGATAGTGGTGATAGTCGTAGATGCCGTCGCGCCATTGCGGCGGCCAGCCGTGCGCGGCAAAGCGGCGTTCGAAGCCGTCGGCGTCGATGGCGCCCACGCACTGCCGGTAGTGCAGCACCGGCAGGAACGGGTGGTTGGGTACCCAACCGTGTGGCGGCAGTTGCCAGTGGTCCAGTGACATCGGCGGATCTCCTGCATGGCCGTTAGCAGTTCGATGCTAATCGGCCGATGTCGTCGCCGTGTCGGTACGCGGGACGGCGCGCGGCGTGACCGCGCGCTGCGCCGTGCCGCCGTGGCGACACGATCATCCCGGCCGGGCCTCAATGCAGGGGAACGCTTTCCACATCGTCGCGCTGGTGCCTGCCCAGCCGCCCGACCATCGCTGCACTGTCCGGGTTCAGTCCCAGCACGTGGACCTGGGCGCCGTGGCGGCGAAACTTCATCACCACCTGGTCCAGCGCGCCGATGGCGCTGATGTCCCAGACGTGCGCGTGGCTCAGGTCCAGGGTGACCCGCGCCGGCGCATGGGCGAAGTCGAAGGCGCCGGCGAAGCTGCCGGCCGAGGCGAAGAACAGTTGGCCGCGGATGCGGTAGGTGTGGCCGCCGTCCGCGTCCTCGCTCCGGTCGATCTGCAGCATGCGCCCGACCTTGCGTGCGAAGAACAGCGCCGACAGCAACACGCCGGTGAGCACGCCGCGCGCCAGGTCGTGGGTGGCCACGGTCACCGCGACGGTGCCGAGCATCACCACGCTGGAACTGGTCGGGTGGGTGCGCAACTGCGCCAGCGAGCGCCAGCTGAACGTGCCCACCGAGACCATGATCATCACCGCCACCAGCGCGGCCATCGGGATCTGTCGCACCCAGGCGCCGGCGAACACCACCAGCAGCAACAGCACGCTGCCGGCCACCAGCGCGGACAGGCGCCCGCGCCCGCCGGACTTCACGTTGATCACCGACTGCCCGATCATCGCGCAGCCGGCCATGCCGCCGAACAGGCCGCTGACGATGTTGGCCACGCCCTGGCCCACGCACTCGCGGTTCTTGTCGCTGGGCGTGTCGGTCATGTCGTCGACGATCTGCGCGGTCATCATCGACTCGAGCAGGCCGACCACCGCCATCGTCGCCGATACCGGGAACACGATCCGCAGCGTCTCCAGCGTCCACGGCACCGCCGGCAGCAGCAGGCTGGGCAGGCGATCGGGCAGTTGCCCCTTGTCGCCGACGGTGGGCACGTGGATGCCGAAGTACAGCGCCAGCCCGGTCAGCAGCACGATCGCCACCAACGGTGGCGGTACCGCCAGGCCGCGCGTCCAGCGGTGTCCGAGCAGCAGCGCCGCGGCGCCGCCCACGGCGACCGGCAGCAGCGTCCATGGCGCCATGCTGCCCGCGGTCAAGGCCGCACCCAGCACCAGCAGCCACAGGCCGATGCCGGGAAAGCTGCGCCGCGCCAGCCAGGGCAGGCCGTAGATCAGCAGCAGGCCCAGCGCCACCAGCGGATACACCGGCACCGGCACACCGATCAGCTCGGGCAGTTGCGCCATGAAGATCAGGATCGCCAGCGCGTTGACGAAGCCGGTGATCACCGAGCGCGAGACGAAGCGCATCAATGCGCCGAGCTTGAACAGCCCGGCCAGGATCTGCAGCACGCCGGTCAGCAGCGTGGCCGCCAGCAGATAGGGCACGCCGTGCTGTTTGACCAAGCCGATCATCAGCAGCGCCATCGCGCCGGTGGCGGCGGAGATCATGCCGGGGCGCCCGCCGGCGAAGGCGATGGTCACGCAGATGCAGAAGGCGGCATAGAGGCCGATCTTGGGGTCGACCCCGGCGATGATCGAGAACGCGATCGCCTCGGGAATCAGCGCCAATGCCACGACCAGGCCGGCGAGCACGTCGCCACGGAGATTGCCGCACCAGGACTGGCGCAGGGAAGAGGAAAACTTCAAGGTAAACGCTCCTGACACCGCCCTGTCGCAGGGCAGTGCTCGCTAGATGCAAGGGAAAACCAGCAACCTTCGGCCTGCCGTCGAGGGCGGGCCGATGCGTGTCGCGGGTGTCAGGGTGGCGTCATGGGAGAGCGTGGTGAGCGGGCGCGCGCCAGCCGGGCGCGGTGCGCAAGTATACGCGATGCCCGTGCGTGGACCCAGCCGCGCCGCGCGCCGTGTGACTGCACGCACGTCGATGCCGCCCCACGACTCACGTTGCGCTCACTTTCGCCGCGCAGAATGTGCGGATCGCAACGCCGTATCGTGGAGTCGGCCATGCAGGATCTTCGCATCGATCATGTGGATGGCGCCTTGTCCGCCCTGGACCAGGCCGACCCGCAGTACAAGGCCGCGCTGTGGCAATGGGCATGCCTGGAAATGCTGCACGAAACGCTCAGCGCCATGCACCAGCTCTCGCACCGCGCCGGCGTGGCCGAACTGGTCGCCGACGCCTGGCTGGCCCCGGTCGACGTCATCGCGCCGGAGCAGCCGTTCCTGGAGCGCGCCGTGCTGGCCGATCCCCGCGTGCAGGCATTCGCACTGGCGCTGAATGCGGCGGCGTCGCGGCAGTCGCGCGCGGAGCTGTGGCGCAGCGGCTATGCCAGTGCGGTGCAGGCCACCTTGCAGGGCATGCAGGCGCTGGCCGGCAAGCACCGGATCGATGCGCGGTTGCCCGCGCACCACGCGGCGGCGACGGCTGCCGCCTGAGCGCCATGCCGATCGCAGCATTGGTGCGCTGCTGCGCCGTGGGGGAATCGCGATAGCGCGGCGCGCGTTCCGCGCGCACTGCGGCGTCTTCGCTGCGGACGCAAGGCGCAAGGCGCAAGGCCAACGCGACGATGCGGTTGGCCGCGCGCGATGACACACGCACCACATCGCGTTCACCCGCATGCGACAGCGTGCGCGACAGCCTTGGTCCATGCGCCACGACGACCGCCACTCTGCGGCTTCCCCTCCAGCGTCCGCGCCGCCGCCGCAGCGCGCCCGGGATGCCAGCGGCACGCCAGAGGCCTCGGCCTGGTGGAAGCAACTGTGCGCCAGCCGCCGGCTGCGCGTGGTCGTGTCGCTCCTGGTGATTGCGCTTGCCGTGGCCGTGCTGCTGCGCGGGTACGGCCATGGCTGAGACGTCGCGGCTTCCCCTTCCGCACGGAGCGCCCGACATGTCCCGGTTCGCTGCGCATGCCACTGTCCGTGCCTACCGTGTACGCGATGCGGCGTCCGGGGGCCACGAGGCCGCCACGCATGCCTGGGTGGTCGCCGAGGTCGCGCGATTGATGCGCCTGCCGCTGCACGACGCACGTCTTGCCGCCGGGTCGGATGCGGTCGGGTCGGGTGCGTTCTACGTACCCGACGAAACCCTGACCGAAGCGCAGGCCGCGCAACTCGGCGTGCACGGCGCGGTCGATCTGCTGGGCGGCGTGGTGCCGCATGCCTTCGTCGCCACCAAGGCGATCAGCCATCCGCTGGTCGATGGCGATGCGCAGGCGCCTGAAGGATGGCAGCCGGACCTCGGCGTGGCCCTGGCGGCCGCGACGCTGCCGGGCTACACCGCCTTCAGCGCCGCGGATGCCCGGCGCGCGTTCGCGCGCCTGTGCGACGGCGGCCAAGTGCGCCTGAAGCCGTGCCACGGCGTGGGCGGGCTGGGGCAGGTCCTGCTGCACGATGCGGCGGCGCTGGACGCGGCGCTGTCGGCCTTGCCCGGGCACGAGTTGCAGCGGCATGGCGTGGTGCTGGAACGGCACCTGCAGCAGCCGACCACCTTCAGCGTCGGCGAAACGCACTGCGCCGGCATCACCATCGCCTACTGCGGCACGCAGTCGGTCACCCGCGACGGCAGCGGCCGCGAAGCCTATGGCGGCTCGGAGCTGCACGTGATCCGCGGCACCCTCGACACGCTGCTGGCACAGACGTTGCCGCCGCGCCAGCGTACCGCGGTGCTGAAGGCGCGCGACTACGATCGGCTGGTGGCCGCGGCCTATCCGGGCCTCTATGCGTCGCGGCGCAACTACGACGTGATCGAAGGCCTGCTGCCCGACGGCAGTGTCGCCTGCGGCGTGCTCGAGCAATCCTGGCGCGTCGGCGGCGCCACGCCGGCGGAACTGGCCGCGGTCGCCGCGTTCCAGCAGTCGCCGACCCTGCAGCGCGTGGTCGCCGCCACCGTCGAACGCTACGGCGCGCATCCGCCGCCGCCGGCTGGAGCGCAGGTCTACTACGTCGGCGAGGAGCCACGCACCGGCCTGTTGACCAAGTACCGCCATATGCGCAGCGTGACCTGACCATGGAAGCCGAACTGTCCAGCATCGCCATCCCGGTCGACGATGCGGCGCTCAGCGGTACCTTGCTGACGCCGACCAGCCGCCTGCCCGGCGTGCTGTTCGTGCACGGCTGGGGCGGCAACCAGCACCACAACCTGGTGCGCGCGCGCGAGGCGGCGGGTCTGGGTTGCGTGTGCCTGACCTTCGACCTGCGCGGCCACGAAGGCCTGGCCTCTATGCGCGAGACGGTGACGCGCGCGCAGAACCTGGACGACATCAAGGCCGCCTACGATCGCCTGGCGGCGTCGCCGCAGGTGGATCCGGAGGCGATCGTGGTGGTGGGGCTGAGCTACGGCGGCTACCTGGCCGCGTTGCTGACGCTGGAGCGGCCGGTGGAGTGGCTGGCTCTGCGCTCGCCGGCGCTGTACAAGGACGCGCACTGGGACGGGCCGAAGGTCGCGCTGAACCGCGATCCGGACCTGATGCCGTACCGCAACCGCGTGGTGACGCCGGCGGACAACCGCGCGCTGGCGGCCTGCCAGCGTTATCGTGGCGATGTGCTGCTGGTGGAGGCCGAGCGCGATGTGATCGTGCCCGGGCAGGTGCTGCGCAACTACGCGGCAGCGTTCTCCAACGCGCGTTCGCTGACCACGCGCACGATCGCCGGCGCCGATCATGCGCTGACCGAAAAAGCGCACCAGGCCGCCTACACGCACTACCTGATCGATTGGTTGACCGACATGGTGATCGGGCGACGCGTGGCCCTGGCCAGCCGCGTGGTCGAACAGCGCAAGCAGCGGCTCAAGCGCAGCGAGGGCGAGGCGGCGACGGCGCCGGGCAAGGGATCGAACGCGTTCCATGGGCGCCTGGAGGCGAAGGAGCGCAGCGCGTCGCCGCCCACGTCGTCGCGTTGAACCATGTAGCGTGGGGGGAGCACGACAGCAAACCCGCGGCGCAGGCCGCGGTGTGCCATGCACGCGATGGTGTGCTGTCCTGTTTGTCGCCGCTACGCCGGCACGCGGCGCCTTGTGGGCGCCTCCAGTAACGACCGAAGCCTCGTCGTAGGAGCGGCTTCAGCCGCGACAGGCATTCTCGGTAACGCCGTCGCGGCTGAAGCCGTTCCTACGCGGGGCAACGACGAGATGCCCGCTGCGCGAGGCGCTCCTCAGTGACAACGCCCAGAATGCGCCAGGTGCTGCCACGCATGCCGCACCAGCCAGCGTGCCTCGTCCCACGGCACCGACAGCATCGGCGCGCACTGGTGATAGGCGTCCTGCAGCACCCGATACAGTTGCGCCTCGCTGGCGCGCGGGTAGGCCATGTACACGTCGTAGCCGATCTTCAGCAGCTGCGCGTAGTCGGCGAAGCCCTGGCGGCCGAGACGGCCCTCGGCATGGGCCTGCTGCCAGTACGCCATCTCGGCGTCCAGATCGATGCTGACGCGAGCGTGGGTTGGTTGGTCAAGCGCGGAGACGGTGTGCATCACATCACCCCGGTGTCGACGGAACCCCTGTGCCCCGGATGCTAACCCGGGACTGAACGTCCCCCGTGAGCGTTGCGTTCGCTGGGCGTGAAGCCTCGCGGTGACGCGGCGGCGGATCTAAGGTCCTGGGATGGCCTGCTCTCTTTGCGAGTCCAAGGAATCCGCATCGCGGTTGCTGTACGCCGCCCATGGGCGTGCCGCCATGCTCCCGCCACAGCGCCGCCCGCCATGCTGCAGTGCAGCTTGCGCCGAAATAATGATGATCTATAACTATTATCAGTCCTAAGTGATCCGGCTCCTCCCCCCTCCCATGCAGGCCTATCCATGAGCAGCTACCAAGACCGCTGGCAGACCGTCCAGGTCGAGATCGACGCAGGCATCGCCTGGGTCACCCTGAACCGCCCGGACAAGCGCAACGCGATGAGTCCCACCCTCAATCGCGAGATGATCGACGTGCTGGAGACGCTGGAACTGGACAGCAGCGCCGAGGTGCTGGTGCTGACCGGCGCCGGCGAATCCTGGTCGGCCGGCATGGACCTGAAGGAATACTTCCGCGAGACCGACGGCAAGGAAGAGATCGTGCAGGAGCGCATGCGCCGCGACTGCTCGCAGTGGCAGTGGCGCCTGCTGCGCTTCTACAGCAAGCCGACCATCGCCGCGGTCAACGGCTGGTGCTTCGGCGGCGCGTTCTCGCCGCTGGTGGCCTGCGACCTGGCCATCGCCGCCGACGAAGCGGTGTTCGGGCTGTCGGAGATCAACTGGGGCATCCCCCCGGGCAACCTGGTCAGCAAGGCGGTCGCCGACACCATGGGCCACCGCAACGCCATGCTCTACATCATGACCGGGCGCACCTTCACCGGCACCGAGGCGGCGCAGATGGGCCTGGTCAACGCCAGCGTGCCGCGCGCGCAGCTGCGCGCCGAAGTGACCAAGCTGGCGCAGGAACTGCAGCAGAAGAACCCGGTGGTGCTGCGCTTCGCCAAGCACGGCTTCAAGCGCTGCCGCGAGCTGACCTGGGAGCAGAACGAGGACTACCTGTACGCCAAGGTCGACCAGTCCAATCACCGCGATCCCGAGAAGGGCCGGCAACAGGGCCTGAAGCAATTCCTGGACGACAAAACCATCAAGCCCGGTCTGCAGACCTACAAGCGCTGACCCGTCGCGTCGCCTGCGGCCCCGCGGGGCCGCGGCGGCGCTGCCGCACGCCGTACCGTCTCTCTCCTCCGGATGGTTCCGATGAATGCCGCTGAGTCCGTTGCCACCGCCGTGCGCTACCGTCCTGTCGGACTGAGCCACGCCGATACCGAGGTCCACCGCGATGCCGACGGCGTGCTGCGCCTGCGTGCGCGCGAACCGCTGGCGCCGCTGCCCAGGCACCTGCTGCAGCGCCTGCAGCACTGGGCGCTGCACACCCCCGAGGCGACCTTCGTGGCGCAGCGCGACGACAGCGGGCAGTGGCGGCGGCTGAGCTACGCGCAGATGCTCGAGCGCACCCGCCGCATCGCCGCGCACCTGCTGGACATGGGCCTGTCGGCGCAACGGCCGCTGGCGATCCTGTCGGGCAACGATCTGGAACACCTGCAGCTCGCGTTCGCGGCGATGTATGCCGGCATCCCGTACTGCCCGGTGTCGCCGGGCTACGCGTTGCTGTCGCGCGATTTCGCCAAGCTGCGGCATGTGGCCGAGGTGCTGCGCCCGGGCCTGTTGTTCGCCTGCGACGGCGACGCATTCGCCCCGGCGATCGCTGCCGTGTTCCCCACCGATGTACCGGCAGTGTGTGTGCGCGGCACCGTGCGCGATCGTGCCTGCCTGCGCTTCGAGGAACTGCTGGCGCCGCGCGCGCTGGACGCCGCCGATGCCGCTTTCGCCGCCTGCGGCCCGGACAGCATCGCCAAGTTCCTGTTCACCTCCGGCTCCACCCTGCTGCCCAAGGCGGTGATCACTACCCAGCGCATGCTGTGCGCGAACCAGCAGATGCTGCTGCAGACCTTCCCGGTGCTTGGCGAGACGCCGGTGCTGGTCGACTGGCTGCCGTGGAACCACACCTTCGGCGGCAGCCACAACATCGGCATCGCCCTGTACAACGGCGGCAGCTTCTACCTCGACGACGGCAAGCCGACGCCGGCGCTGTTCGCGCAGACCTTGCGCAACCTGCGCGAGATCGCGCCCACCGTGTACCTGAGCGTGCCGCGCGGCTGGGAACAGCTGGCGCAGGCGCTGGAACAGGACGCGGCGCTGCGCGAGACCTTCCTGTCGCGCATGCGCATGTTCTTCTTCGCCGCCGCGGCGCTGTCGCAGGAAGTGTGGGACCGCCTGGAACGCATCGCCGAGGCGCATTGCGGCGAGCGCATCCGCATGCTCGCCGGCCTGGGCATGACCGAATGCGCGCCGTCGTGCACCTTCACCCACGGCACCAGCAACACGCCCGGCGACGTCGGCGTGCCGGCGCCGGGCTGCGAGGTCAAGCTGGTGCCGGTCGGCGACAAGCTGGAAGCGCGCTTCCGCGGGCCGCACGTGATGCCCGGTTACTGGAACGCGCCGCAGCAGACCGCCGAGGCCTTCGACGAGGAAGGGTTCTACCGCTCCGGCGATGCGCTCAAGCCGATCGACCCGCAGCATCCCGAGCGCGGCCTGTTGTTCGACGGGCGCCTGGCCGAGGACTTCAAGCTGTCCTCCGGCGTGTTCGTCAGCGTCGGCCCGCTGCGCACGCGCGTGCTGATGGAAGGCGCCGCCTACGTGCAGGACGTGGTGGTGACCGGCGCCGACCGCGACGCCATCGGCCTGCTGCTGTTCCCGCGGCTGGACGCGCTGCAGGCGCTGTCGGGGCTGCCGGCGCAGGCCGAGGCGGCGCAGGTGCTGCAGGCGCCGCACGTACGCGACTGGCTGCAGGGCCTGCTCGACACGCTCAACCGCGGCGCCACCGGCAGCGCCAGCCATGTCGCGTGCGCGGCGTGGCTGGAACAGCCGCCGAGCCTGGAGGCCGGCGAAATCACCGACAAGGGTTCGATCAACCAGCGCAACGTGCTGCGCGCGCGGGCGGCGCTGGTCGAACAGCTCTACGCCGGCACCGCACCGGGCGCGGTGGCGGCGCCGCCGTCATGACCGAACCGCTCGGCCGCGCGACCGGATAGCGGATCGCGCTCCTTCGCACCACTGGCTTCGAGACTTGGGAGGGAATCGATGACTGTGCCTCATGCGCGCGCACGCCGTGCGCCCCGTACCGTGTGCCTGGCAATGTTGTGCAGCGTCGGCTGCGCCCAGGCCGATGCCGAAAACAACGGCCCGCAGGGCAAGTTGCTGGCCGATCAGGAAGACTATTCGTCGCTGGCGGCGCGTCCGCGCCAGGGCTGGGAGAAGTGGAAGTACATCCCCGTCGGCGATGGCTGGCTCAGCCTCGGCGGCGAGAGCCGCACGCTGTACGACTATCGCGAGCACGCCGGCTTCGGCCGCTTCGCCACCGATCCGCACGGCTATGCGCAGCAGCGCCTGCGCTTGTGGGCCGACTATCGGCCGTCGACATACCTGCGCCTGTTCGGCGAACTCGCCGACAGCCGCGTGGCCGGCCTGCAGACGCGGCCGGTGCAGGCCACCGACCGCAACCCGCTGGATCTTGCGCAGGGTTTCGTCGAACTGTCCGACGGGCAGAAGGAGCCGGCTTGGCGCCTGCGTGCCGGCCGCCAGCAGATCGCCTACGGCTGGCAGCGCCTGCTCGATCCGCGCGACCCGGCCAATTCGCGCATGCCGTTCGATGCGGTGCGCCTGCTGACCCGGCAGCCGCGCTGGAGCGGCGGCCTGCTGTGGGGGCGCCCGGTGCTGACCCGTACCGGTAGTTTCGACGACCGCACCAACCGCGACCAGCGCCTGTGGGGCGCACATGCCGAAGTGCCGCTCTCGCCCAGCCAGCCGAAGGCGGCGCTGCTGGAGACGCTGTACCTGGACACCGTGCAGGACGGGCGCCGCTATGGCGGCGTGGTCGGCGAGGAGCATCGGCACACGCTGTCCACGCGCCTGAGCGGTGCGGTGCAGGGCTGGGACTACGACCTGGAACTGATCGGCCAGCGCGGCCATTTCGCCGGCCAGCGCGTGCGCGCCTGGCAGGGCACGCTGTTCGGCGGCTACACCTTCGCCTCGACCGCGTGGACGCCGCGCCTGGGCTGGCGCATGGAGGCGTCCTCCGGCGACCGCGATCCGCGCGACGGCGAACTGAACACCTTCAACGGCCTGTACGCGCGCGCCTCGGTGTTCGACGGCAGCATGATCAGCAGCAACGTGCGCGCCATCGGCCCCGAGCTGGTGCTGCGCCCCAGCGAGCGGCTGTGGATCGACATGTACGTGCTCAAGCTGCAGCGGCAGAGCCTGCACGACGGCGTGTACGCGGCCGGCTGGCGGGTGCTGCAGCCGGGCGACGCCAACGACGCGCGCGACATCGGCACGCGCTCGGTGGTGTGGGTGAAGTACCGCTTCAACGCCTTCGCCAGCCTGGACGTGTACGCCCACTACACCCAGGCCGGGCCGTTCCTGCGCGAGGGCGCGGTGCGCGGCCGCGACTACTTCTACATCGCCCCCTTCCTGACCCTGCGCTTCTGAGCCGGAGCCTTCCCATGCGCGATCCGCTGTCATCGCCTGCGCCGTACCGCCCGCTGTATGCGTGGTACGTCACCCTCGTGCTGCTGCTGGCCTACACGCTGTCCTTCGTCGATCGGCAGATCCTGGGCCTGCTGGTGCAACCGATCAAGCGCGACCTGCAGCTGTCCGACTCGGCCTTCAGCCTGGTCCACGGCTTCGCCTTCGCGGTGTTCTACACGCTGATCGGGGTGATGCTGGGCCGCGTCGCCGACCGCCGCAACCGCCGCAACCTGATCGTGCTCGGCGTGGTGGTGTGGATCGCGGCCACCGCGGCCGGCGCCTACGTCACCAGCTTCTTCACCCTGTTCCTGGCGCGGGTGTTCGTCGGCGTCGGCGAGGCCTCGCTGTCGCCGGCGGCGTACTCGATGCTGGCCGACTACTTCCCGCCGGAAAAACGCGCGCGGGCGATGAGCGTGTACACCTCCGGGGTCTACATCGGCTCGGCGGCGGCGTTCATCGTCGGCGGCCTGGTGATCGCGGCGACCAGCAAGGAGAGCACGGTGGTGCTGCCGCTGCTGGGCAGCTTCCGGCCCTGGCAGGCGGCCTTCATTCTGGTGGCGCTGCCCGGCCTGGCGGTGATCGCGCTGATGGCCACGGTGCGCGAGCCGGCGCGGCGCGAGCAGGCCGCGGCGGTGCCGAGCGTGCGCCCGGACCTGAGCCACCTGCGCGACAACGCGCGGGTGTACGTGGCGCTGTTCCTGGCCAACGGCGTGATCGCGATGATCACTTTCGGCATCACCGCCTGGCTGCCGGCCACCTTCATCCGCCGCTGGCAGTGGACCCCGGGCGAGATCGGCCCGGCCTACGGCATCATCATCCTCACCTTCGGCATCGCCGGCATGCTGTTCAGCGGCTTCCTCGCCGATCGCCTGGCCGCGCGCGGCAGCCGCGATGCGGCGCTGAAGATCTCGCTGGTCGGGGCGGTGCTGCTGGTGGTGAGCAGTGCGCTGTTCGCGATCGCGCCGGGGCCGTGGCTGGCGCTGGCAGCAGTGGCGCTAACCACGTTCGTGCTGGGCATGCCGGTGGCGCTGGCGCCGGCGATCCTGCAGGCGGTCACGCCGAACCGGCTGCGCGGCCAGGTCACCTCGATCTACCTGCTGCTGGTCAACCTGATCGGACTGGGCCTGGGGCCGTACCTGGTGGCGCTGGGCACCGACCACGTGCTCGCCGACGAGCGCCAGGTCGGGCTGTCGCTGGGCGTGGTGTGCATGGGTGCGGCGCTGCTCGGCGCGCTGTGCCTGTGGACCGCCGCCACGCCGTACCGGGCGCTGCTGCGGCGCGTGGACGCGGCGTTGTGACCATGCGCGGTCATGCCCCTACAATGCAATGGCGACGGTGTTGCCGGCCGGCGCCGACGGATGCGTGCGCAGCCGCCGCGACCTGGCCGCAGGATGCCCCTTGCAGGAAGCGCAGTGAGTTCGAAACCGAGTCCCGAGATGTCCCACAGCGCGTTGCCCGCCGATCCGCATTCGGCGGACAGCGTGGACCAGCGGCGCCTGACCAGCCTGATCGGCTACCGCATCACCCGCACCGAACTGCAGGTGCGGCGGCTGTTTCAGGATTGCGTGCGCGCCTTCGAGCTGAAGCCGGTGGAATATTCGCTGCTGGTGCTGGTGGACGCCAATCCCGGCATCAACCAGCGGCAGCTGGGCGAGGTGCTGAGCGTGTCGCCGCCGAACCTGGCGATCGTGGTCGCGCGCCTGGTCAAGCGCAAACTGCTGCGGCAGGTGCGCGGGCGCCAGGATCGGCGCATGCAGCATCTGCATCTGACCACCGCCGGCACGGCGCTGCTGGCGCAGGCCGAAGCCGAAGTGGTGCGCATGGAGCAGCAGCTCGGCACCGCGCTCGGCGCGACCTCGGCGCGCGCGCTGCTGCAGGCGCTGGACCGGCTGGACGCGCTCGACCGCCTGTAGCCCTGTGCGTGGGCGCAGCCGGCCTGCGCCGCGCGCCCGTCTTCCCCGTTGATGACCGACCCGCCGCCAGCGTCCCGCTGATGCTGCGCGTCGCCGTGCGGCCGCGCCCTGTGCGCGGCGGCGCCTGTTCGCGTTTCTCTTCCCCCGCACCCCGTCGTTCCCCTTTCGCTTGGAGTGCCTGTCCGTGACCCGTGTCTGCCACCGTGTTCCGTCGCCGCCGCGTACCCGCCCGCGGATGTCCCTGCTCGCCCTGCTGACCATTGCCTGCGCCGCCCCGGCGGCCGCGCAATCGGTGCCGCAGAGCGCCACCCTGCCGACCGGCATCAACACCGGCGGCACCAGTTTCTTCGACGGTTTCAGCAAACCCAACCCGGGCTGGACAGCGATCCAGTATCTGCGCCGCTACGACTTCGATGCGATCAAGGACGCGCACGGCGACGACGTGCCGGTGTTCCGCGATCCGCACATCGGCTCCTCGGTGTGGGTGACCCAGGTGGCCTACCTCAGCGACTACAAACTGTTCGGTGGCTCCCTCGGCATCACCGCGCTGGCCGCGCTGGTCGACCTGGACACGTCGTTCGCCTACGACAGCCCGGTGCGGCTGCGCGACAACGGCCTCGGCCTGGGCGACCTGACCATCGGCCCGTACCTGCAGATGGCGCCGGTGATCCGCGACGGCCGGCCGGTGTTCTCGCAGCGCTTCGAACTGGATGCGCTGGCGCCGATCGGCAAGTTCGACCGCAACCGCGACGTCAACCAGGGCGCGGGCTACTGGTCGGTGCTGCCGAGCTGGGCCTTCAGCATCCTGCCGACGCCGCGCTGGGAGATCAGCGGGCGGCTGAACTACATCTACAACTTCCGCGCCGACAAGGCCTCCAACGTGCCGCAGGGCGATGGCTTCGTGTTCCGCAACGGCCAGGCCGGCGACGCCGCCTGGCTCAACTTCGCCAGCTCGCTGGAAGTGGTCAAGGACCTGCACCTGGGCATCAACGGCTACTACCTCAAGCAGTTGCGCGACAACCGCACCAATGGCGAACGCGTGGCCGACAGCAAGCAGACCCTGTTCTATCTCGGCCCCGGCCTGTCGTGGCGGATCGACCAGAAGAACATCTTCAACGCCAACTTCTACATGCCGGTGGAGGTCAAGAACGCGCCTTCCGGCCACAACGTCAACGTCCAGTACATCCATGTCTTCTGATCAACTCCGCAACGGACACGCGCTGCCATGAACCTGCACAACAAGACCCTCCTCGTCACCGGCGTGGCCTCCGGCATCGGCGCCGAGGTCGCGCGCCTGGCGCGCTTCCACGGCGCCACGGTGATCGGCATCGACCGCCAGCCGGTCAACATGACCCTGCACGGCTTCTACCAGGCCGATCTGGGCGATCCGGCCTCGATCGACGCGCTGGTGGCGCAGTTGCCCGAGCGCATCGATGCGCTGGCCAACATCGCCGGCGTGCCCGGCACCGCGCCGGTGGACGTGGTGGCCAAGGTCAACTACCTGGGCCTGCGTCATCTCAGCCAGGCGCTGCTGCCGCGCATCGTGCCCGGCGGCAGCATCATCAACATCGCCTCCATCCTCGGTGCCGAGTGGCCGCAGCGGCTGGACCTGCACAAGCAACTGGCCGCCACCGACAGCTACGCCGCCGGCAGCGACTGGCTGGCGGCGCATCCGGTGCCGCAGGACACCTGCTACCAGTACTTCAAGGAAGCGCTGATCGTGTGGACGCTGCTGCGTTCGCGCGACTGGTTCGCCGACCATTCGGTGCGCGTCAACAGCGTCGCGCCCGGCCCGGTGTTCACGCCGATCCTGGGCGATTTCGTCACCATGCTCGGGCCCGAGCGGGTCCAGGCCGATGCCGGCAAGATGAAGCGCCCGGCCTATGCCGACGAAGTGGCCGAAGCGGTGGTGTTCCTGGCCTCCGATGCGGCGCGCTGGATCAACGGCGTCAATCTGCCGGTGGACGGCGGACTGGCCGCCACGTCGATCTGAGCACGCCCCTGCCCATCTTTTCCACGAGAGTAGACATCATGCACAGCACCGAACCCCTGGCCGCCGCGTCCACCTGGAGCGAGCGCATCTTCAACGGCGAGTGGGTCGCCGCCCAGGGCGGCGTCCTCGAGGTGATCGAACCGGGCAGCGGCACGCCGCTGCACCGCGTCGGCCAGGCCAATGCGGCCGACGTGGCCACGGCGGTGGCGCAGGCGCGCGAGGCGCAACGCGCCTGGGCGGCCACGCCGCCGCGCGAGCGTGCGGCGGTGTTCCATCGCGCCGCGCAGGTGCTGCAGCAGCATGCGGCGGCGGCCGCGGCGCTGATCGCGCGCGAGACCGGTGGCATCCTGCCCAAGGGCGAGCACGAGGTGCGCGAGGCGATCGTGCTGCTGCAGCAGGCCGCGGCGATGCCGCTGCAGGCGCAGGGCCAGGTGCTGCCGACTGCGCCGGGCCGGCTGAGCCTGGCGCGGCGCCTGCCGCTGGGCGTGGTCGGAGTGATCTCGCCGTTCAACTTCCCGCTGGTGCTGTCGCTGCGCTCGGTGGCGCCGGCGCTGGCGGTGGGCAATGCGGTGGTGCTCAAGCCGGATCCGCGCACCCCGTACGCCGGCGGTTTCGTCATCGCCGAGGTGCTGCAGCAAGCGGGTTTGCCGAAGGGCCTGCTGCACGTGCTGCCGGGCGGCGCGGACGCCGGCCAGGCGCTGGTCGAGGCGCCTGGCGTGCCGATGATCGCGTTCACCGGGTCCACCGCCGCCGGCCGCCGCATCGGCGAGCTGGCCGGCAAGCACCTGAAGAAGACCGCGCTGGAACTGGGCGGCAAGAACTCGCTGATCGTGCTCGACGATGCCGACCTCGACAAGGCGGTGTCGGCGATCGCCTTCGGCGCGTATTTCCACCAGGGCCAGATCTGCATGGCCACCGGCCGCGTGCTGGTCCAGCGCAGCATCGCCGCCGAACTCACCCGGCGCCTGGCCGAGAAGGCGCGGCACCTGCCGGTCGGCGACCCGGCCACCGCCCATGTCGCGCTCGGCCCGATCATCGACCAGCGCCAGCTGCAGCACGTCAAGGACGTGGTCGATGCCTCGGTGGCGGCCGGCGCCGTGGTCGAGGCCGGCGGTACCCACGAGGGCCTGTTCTACGCGCCCACGGTGCTGTCGAACGTGCGGCCGGGCATGCCGGCGTTCGAGGAGGAAGTATTCGGCCCGGTCGCCAACGTGATCGCCTTCGACAGCGACGACGAGGCGGTGGCGCTGGCCAACCAGACCGAATACGGCCTGTCGGCCGGCATCCTGTCGGCCTCGGTCGGCCGCGCGATGGCGCTGGGCGAACGCCTGCACACCGGCCTGCTGCACATCAACGACCAGACCGTGGCCGACGAAGTCACCAATCCATTCGGCGGCACCGGCGCCTCCGGCAACGGCACCAGCATGGGCGGCCCCGCCGACTGGGGCCAGTACACGCATTGGCAGTGGGTGACGATCCAGGACAGCGCGCCGCAGTATCCGTTCTGAGTGTTGTGAGTCGCCGGGCGTCGCATCGGCGCCCGGTGATGCATGATGGATGCATTGCTCGCAGAACTATGTCTGCTCCGGCGCTTGCGTGTTGAGCTACGCGCGGCCGATACGGCGTTGGCCCTGAACTGTGGGAGGGACTTCAGTCCCGACGCCTCTGCGGTGACTCGCCATTGCGGCTGCGGTTCGTCGCGGCTGAAGCCGCTCCTACACCGGACGACGCCGATATTTCCCTGTACATCCTTGTAGGAGCGGCTTCAGCCGCGACCAAGCCGTCCCGACGCCCCCCTTCTTTCACCCCTGCGCCCGCTGCCGGAACTGCATCGGCGAACATCCGGCATGCCGGCGGAAGCAGCGGCTGAAATACGCCGCATCCGCATAGCCGAGGACCTCGGCGAGCTGCTGCACGGTCAGGGTGGTGTAGACCAGGCTGCGCCGTGCCTCGAGCATGATCCGGCGTTGCAGCAGTTCCAGTGCCGAGGCGCCGGCCAGGCGGCGGCACAGCGCGTTGAGATGGCTGCGGCTCAGTCCGAGCCGGTCGGCATAGCGGGCCAACGGCCAGTGTTCGCGGTAATGCGCGTCGATCAACGCGGTGTAGGCGCGCACATGGCGCGCGCCGCGGTCGGCGTCGTGCGGATCGGCGTGGGCCTGCGCCAGTGCGCCGCGTGCCGCCCACAGCAGGGCCTGCGTCGCCAGCGCCTGCAGCATCGGCTCGCGGCCGGGGCGGCGCTGCGCGTGTTCGACGGCGATGGCGGCGAAGCAGGCGTCGAGCATCGGTTGCTGGTCGCCCGCGGGCAGGCAGATCGGCTGTGCCAGCGCTTCGTCCAGGCTCGGCCACTGCGCCGCCAGGCGCTGCCGCAGCGGCGCCGATACGGTCACGATGTGGCCGCGCACGTTGCGCTGGAAGCGGAAGCCGTGCACGCACAGCGGCGGCAACAGCAGCAGGCATGGCCCCCGCAGGCGCTGCTGCGTTCCGTCCAAGTGCAGGCCAGCGCTGCCGCGCTGCAGATACAGCAACTGCAGCAGGTCGTCGTGGCGGTGCGGGCGGATGTGCCAGTCGTGCAGGCGGCTGCGCGCGGCGATGGATTCCCAGTGCAACTGGTCCGGTGTCTCGCGGTCGCCGGTCTCGCCGTACAGGCGGAAGGCCGGGACCGTGACGGGCGACGCGGCAGCGGCGGAGGCGTTGCGGGGCATCGGCGAAAAGTACCGGAATCGGTCGCAATGATCCATGTCCTCGGCGCGCCGCAGCCGGAACACTGTGCGTCGGTCCCATCCTGCGGAGGACGCATGCGTACCCAGGTCGCCATCGTCGGCGCCGGCCCGGCCGGACTGCTGCTCGGGCAGTTGCTGCACGGCCACGGCATCGATACCGTCATCGTCGAGCGGCAGACGCCCGAGCACGTGCTGTCGCGCATCCGCGCCGGTGTGCTGGAGCAAGGCACCGCCGACCTGCTGTGCGCCGCTGGTGCCGGCGCGCGCATGCAGCGCGAAGGCATCGTCCACCATGGCTTCGAGCTGGCGCTGGAGCAGCGCCGCGAACGCATTGAACTGAGCGCGGCGACCGGCGGCCGTGCGGTCACCGTCTACGGCCAGACCGAAGTGACCCGCGACCTGATGGACGCACGCCGTGCCGCCGGCGCCACCACGCTCTATTCCGTCGAGGAGGTGCATCTGCACGACATCGACGGGCCGCAGCCTTGGCTGAGTTTCGCGCAGGACGGCACCACGCAGCGCCTGGATTGCGACTACGTGGTCGGCTGCGACGGTTTCCATGGGGTGAGCCGCCGCGCGATCCCGGCCGAGGTGCTGCGCGTGTACGAACGGGTCTATCCGTTCGGATGGCTGGGCGTGCTGGCCGACACCCCGCCGGTGGCCGATGAACTGATCTATGCGCGCAATGCGCGCGGCTTCGCCCTGTGCAGCATGCGTTCGCCCACCCGTACCCGCTACTACGTGCAGGTGCCGGCGGACGAGCGGGTGGAGGACTGGTCGGACGAGCGCTTCTGGGACGAACTGCGCCGGCGCCTGCCCGACGACGTGGCGCAGGCGCTGGTCACCGGCCCGTCGCTGGAGAAGAGCATCGCACCGCTGCGCAGCTACGTCGCCGAGCCGATGCAGTACGGCCGCCTGTTCCTGGCCGGCGATGCCGCGCACATCGTGCCGCCGACCGGCGCCAAGGGCCTGAACCTCGCCGCCGGCGATGTCGGCCTGCTCGCGCACCTGTTCGCGCAGGCGCAGCAGGAGCGCAGCGACGCGCCCTTGCAGCGCTATTCGGAACTGGCGCTGCAACGCGTGTGGAAGGCCGAGCGCTTCTCCTGGTGGATGACCACGATGCTGCATCGCTTCCCGGACGAGGACGCGTTCAGCCGCCGTCTGCACGATGCGGAACTGGACTATCTGCTTGGGAGCGCCGCGGGCCGCGCGACCATTGCCGAGAATTACGCGGGACTGCCGTTGGCGCTTTAGAGCGGGGATTCGCTATTCGGGATTGTGGATTGGCAAAGCCGCGTCCCGGTTCCCCTGCGCACGTTCGATCGTGTCCTGCTCCGCTTTCTTCCAATTCCGAACTCCGAATCCCCACGCTCGACAGGAGAGTCGTCGATCATTGCGACCGATGACGGCGATCGAGCGCGCCGATGGATGACGGTGCAGCGCGCCAACGCATCGCTGCGCCATACCCTGCACGCGTACCTTCAGGTGCGTGTGCAGTGCGCCATTTCTGATGTCGAGGTAACTGTGGCGATTCTCCCAGACCAGAGAAAAAGCCGGTAAATCCGCCTGTTTTTGGCGGTTTACGAGATCGCGCAGGCACTGCACGTTGTTACGCTGCAGTCGCGGCGGTGCCCTCGTTGGCGCGCATCGCGGCAGCGCGACGTCATCGCGCATTCCCCTGTTCCCCCATCGGAGCGTCTTCCATGAAGATCCGTTTTCAGGCCTGTCTGCTGGCACTGCTGCTTGCGCTTCCCGTCGCGTCCGCGTTCGCGCAGACCGCGGTCACCGCCAATCCCAACCACGAACAGCTGCTGCATGGCGAGGACTGGCGCACCACCGCCAACAAGCGCCTTGTCTACGACTTCTGGCGCATCGTGTTCGAAGCCGGGCACACCGAATATGCGCCGATGTACATGGCCAAGGACTACATCCAGCACAACCCCAACGTGGCCAACGGCCGCGATGCGTTCCTGGCGTTCCTGACCTCCTTCGTCAAGCCGACGCCGATCCAGCCGCGCGTGCAGTTGCCGCTGGTGGCGATCCTGGCCGAGGGCGACTACGTGACCCTGGTGTCAGTGCGCACGCTGCCCGATCCCAAGGACGCCAGCAAGACCTACACCACCACCTGGTTCGACATGTTCCGCATCCAGAACGGCAAGATCCAGGAGCATTGGGACGCGGCGACCAAGTGAGGTCGCGTCGCGCGCGTTGATCGCCGGCAGGCGCCGTCCACCCGCGTGGATGGCGCCTGCGTGCTGCGAAGGGAGTGCGCGCAGGCGTCAGAACGCGTCGGCGCGGTAGCCCGTGTCGATGCTGACGCTGCCGCCGAGCGCACGCGAGACGCAGGCGCACAGCTTGCGGTTGCTGTGGCGCTGTTCGTCGCTGAGGAACACGTCGCGGTGGTCCAGCGGGGCGGCCGCGTCCAGCACCTCGACCACGCACAGGCCGCATTCGCCGCGGCGGCAGTCGGCCATGACTTCCACGCCGGCCGCGCTCAGCGCGTCCAGCAGCGATTCGTTCTCGGCCACCTGTACGGTCTTGCCCAGCGCCGGCACCTGCACCACGAACGGCTGCGCCGGCGCGTTGCCGCTGTTGCCGAAGGTCTCGAAGTGCAGGCGCGCGCGGGCGCGGCCGTCGTCGCGCCAGCGTTGCCGCAGTTCGTCCAGCAGCGGCAGCGGGCCGCAGGCGTAGACGTCGGCGTTGCGCGGCCATTGCGCGATGTGCGCCGCCAGCTCGAGCTGGCCTAGGTGTTCGGGGCAGAACAGCTGCAGGCGCTCGCCCAGCAGGTCCTGCAAATGCTCCAGGTAGGCCATGCTCGCACGGCTGCGGCCGGCGTAGAGCACCTGGAACGGGATGCGCCCGCGTGCCAGCCGCTGCGCCATGCCCAGGATCGGAGTGATGCCGATGCCGCCGGCGACCAGCACGATGTGCTCGGCGGTCTCGTCCAGCGCGAAGTGGTTGTTGGGCGAGGAAATCTCCAGTTGGTCGCCCGGCGCAAGCGCCCACATCGCGCGCGAACCGCCGCGGCTGTCCGGCACCGCGCGCACCGCGATGCGGTAGTGGCCGTCGGCGGCCGGCTCGCCGACCAGGGAGTAGGAGCGTTCGTGCCAGGTCTCGCCGATGCGCACACGCACGTCGAGATGGCTGCCCACGGTGAACGGGCGGCTGGCGCGGCCGGGATCAAGCACGATCTCGCGCACGTCCTGGCACGGCGTGGCGATGGCGACGACGCGGGCGGTGGTCCACTGGGTGTCTTTGCGCATGGCGGGGTCCGGCAGGCGGGAAGAGGAGGTTGGTACGGCGCGCGCCGCGATCAGGCCGGCGGACGCCGCCGCAGCAGGCGGCTGCCGGGAATCTGCCCCAGCGCGTTCTGGTCGTGCAGGGCGTGATGCGCGTTGCGCTGCGCCAGTCGCGCGTGTTCGCGCATCAACGCTTCGGCGCGTGCGCCTTCGCGGCGCACGATCGCATCCAGCACCTGGCGGTGCTGGTCCTGCGCGATCGACAGCACGGTGGCCGCGTGGCCGCGTTCGAGCACGAAGCTGCTGGGCGAGGCGAACGGCAGTTGCGCGACGCGCGCGAACTCGCGCGAGAGCAGCGCACTGCCGGCCATCTCGAACAGCAGCGCGTGCCAGTGCGCATTGCAGTCCACATAGCGGGCGAAGGCGTCCTCGCTCAGCGGTCGCGACGCCAGCACGGCGTCGATCTGCGCCAGCAGCGCCTGCGCCCGCGTCAGCAAGGCCGGCTCGGCACCGCGCTCGGCGGCGCGGCGCGCGGCCAGGCCTTCCAGGGTGCCGCGCAGTTCGATGGCGTCGTCCACATCGGCCTCGTCGAACGCCTGCACCGCGTAGCCGCCGCCGCGCAGCGGCTGCACCAGGCCTTCCTCGGCCAGTCGCTGCAGGGCGGCGCGCACCGGCGTGCGCGAGACGCCCAGGCGCTCCACCAGGGCGACCTCGGACAGGCGTTCGCCGGCGGGCAGGGCGCCGGCCAGGATCAGCTCACGCACTTCCAGCAGGGCGCGGGTGGTCTGGGCGGCACTGGAGCGGAACGGATGCGCGGCGGACATGGCGGTGGCTCCGGGATCCTGGCGGCGGTTCATCCGACCATGCGCAGTTGCAGGTCCTGGTTGCGCTGCTCGGCGGCGACCATGCGTTCGATCAGCCGCCGCGCCCACATGCCGCCGGCATCGACATTGAGGTTGTAGAACACATGATCCGGATGCGCGTCGATGGCGCGTTGTTGCGCTTCCAGCACCAGCTCGTCCTCGCCGAACACGCCGGTGACGCCGTCGCGCAGGCGCGTGGTGATCGATTGCTCGTGCAGCGAGTGATTGCGCACGAACGCCCAGAAGTAGTGACAGGTACGGTCGGTTTCCGGGGTGATGGTGTTGAGCACGTAGCCGTTGACCCCGCGCGAGCGATCGCCCTGCGGCGCGCCGCTGCCGGCCACCGCCACGCCGACGTCGATGGCGATGGTGCAGGGCGCCTCGAAGCGGATGATCTGCCAGCGGTCGACCTTGCCGCGGTAGCCGTGCGCGTGTTCGATTTGCCAGGCCCAGAACGGCGGCGGGTCGATGTCCAGCATCCAGCGCGAGACCACCGTGCTGCGTTCGCCGTGGACCACGTCGAACGGCGCCTCGGCGACCTCGTCCTGGCCGATGCTGGAGCCGTGCACGAAGGTCTCGTGGGTCAGGTCCATCAGGTTGTCCAGCACCAGCCGGTAGTCGCACTTGACGTGGATGGTGCGGCCGTCGCCGGCCCAGGCCGGGTCGTCGTTCCAGTGCAGGTCCGGCACCAGTGCGGGGTCGGCCAGCGCCGCATCGCCCGGCCACACCCAGACGTAGCGGTGCCGTTCCACGGTGGGGAAGCGGCGCACGCAGGCGGACGGATTGATGGTGTCCTGCGAGGGCATGTGCACGCAGCGCCCGTTCGCGTCGTAGACCAGGCCGTGGTAGCCGCAGACCACGTCGTCGCCGCGCAGCCGGCCCATCGACAGCGGCACCAGCCGGTGCCAGCAGGCGTCCTCGAGCGCGGCCACGCGGCCGCTGCTGGTGCGGTACAGCACGATGTCCAGGTTGCACACCTTGCGCGGCAGCAGCGCGTGCTTGACCTCGTGATCCCAGGCGATGGCGTACCAGGCATTGAGCGGAAATGCCGGAGCGGACGACTGCATGGCGGCGACCTCGATTGTGTATACAACAGGCTGGGGAAGATCCTTGCGTGTTGCGGGCCGATGGCGAACTCGCAGTGCCATCGCGCCGTCGCCCGATGCGGGGCGACGGTGGAATGTATACAACAGGGCGGGACCGGCACGCCGTTGCCATGGCGTTAAATTGTTCGTTTATCGAACCGTGCATCCGATAATCGGATTGACCGCCCGCCGGAGCGGGCCTAACGTGGCCTCCCGAAGCGACCTGGAGGAGGATGTCGTGGCAGACCCCGTAATGCGCCTGCGCCCCCGTGCGCTGCGCCCCCGGCCGGCGACGGCGGAGCGGCGCCGATGATCGACAAGACCCTGGACTCGTGCGCTGCGGCGGTGGCCGACATCCACGATGGCGCCACGGTGATGATCGGCGGCTTCGGCACCGCGGGCATGCCCGACGCGCTGATCGATGCGTTGATCGCGCAGGGTGCGCGCGAACTCACCATCGTCAACAACAACGCCGGCAACGGCGAGACCGGGCTGGCTGCGCTGATCAAGCACAAGCGCGTGCGCAAGATCGTGTGCTCGTTCCCGCGGCAGAGCGACTCGCAGCACTTCGACGCGGCCTACCGCGCCGGCGAGCTGGAACTGGAACTGGTCCCGCAGGGCAACCTGGCCGCGCGCATCCACGCCGCCGGCAACGGCCTGGGTGCGATCTTCACCCCGACCGGCTACGGCACCGAGCTGGCCGCCGGCAAGGAGACCCGCGAGATCGACGGCCGCCACTACGTGCTGGAGTATCCGATCCGCGCCGACTTCGCGCTGATCAAGGCGCATCACGGCGACCGCTGGGGCAACCTGGTGTACCGCAAGACCGCGCGCAACTTCGGCCCGCTGATGGCGATGGCCGCCACCTGCGCGATCGTGCAGGTGGAAAAGGTGGTGGAGCTGGGCGCGCTGGATCCGGAAGCGGTGGTGACCCCGGGCATCTTCGTGCAACGGCTGGTGGCGGTGCGCACCGCGCAGGAGGACGCATGCACGCATTGAACGGGCGCGGCATCGACCGCAACGCGCTGGCCGCACGGGTGGCGCGCGATATTCCGGAGGGCGCCTACGTCAACCTGGGCATCGGCCTGCCGACCGCGGTGGCCAACTTCCTGCCGGCGGACAAGGAGATCTTCCTGCACAGCGAGAACGGCCTGCTCGGCATGGGGCCGGCGCCGCCGCCGGGACAGGAGGACCTGGATCTGATCAACGCCGGCAAGCAGCCGGTGACGCTGCTGACCGGCGGCTGCTATTTCCACCACGCCGACTCGTTCGCGATGATGCGCAGCGGGCGCCTGGACGTGTGCGTGCTCGGTGCGTTCCAGGTGTCGGTGCACGGCGACCTGGCCAACTGGAGCACCGGCGCGGCCGATGCGATTCCCGCGGTCGGCGGCGCGATGGACCTGGCGATCGGCGCCAAGCAGGTCTACGTGATGATGGAATTGCTGACCAAGCGCGGCGAGCCGAAGCTGGTCAGCACGTGCAGCTATCCGCTGACCGGGCTGCGCTGCGTGTCGCGGGTGTACACCGACCTGGGCGTGTTCGCGCTGGGGCCGGACGGCGCGCGCGTACTCGAACTGGTCGAAGGCGTGAGCCTGGACGACCTGCGCCAGGCCACCGGGCTGGCGCTGACCCTGGCCGATTCCACGGAGGCGGCATGAACGAGGCCTACATCATCGACGGCGTCCGCACGCCGATCGGCCGCTACGGCGGCGCCCTGGCCGGGGTGCGCGCGGACGATCTCGGCGCGGTGCCGCTGCAGGCGCTGCTGGCGCGGCAGCCGCAGCTGGACCCGGCGCAACTCGACGACGTCTACCTGGGCTGCGCCAACCAGGCCGGCGAGGACAACCGCAACGTCGCGCGCATGAGCCTGCTGCTGGCCGGCCTGCCGTTCGGCGTGCCGGGCAGCACGGTCAACCGCCTGTGCGGCTCCGGCCTGGATGCCATCGGCACCGTCGCGCGCGGCATCCGCGCCGGCGAGCTGGGCCTGGCCATCGCCGGCGGCGTCGAGTCGATGTCGCGCGCGCCGTGGGTGATGGGCAAGGCCGACAGCGCCTTCGCCCGCAACCAGCAGCTCGAGGACACCACCATGGGTTGGCGCTTCGTCAATCCGAAGCTGCAGCAACTGTATGGCGTGGAGCTGATGGGCGAGACCGCCGAGAACGTGGCCGCGCGCTACGGCATCTCGCGCGAGGACCAGGACGCCTTCGCCCTGCGCAGCCAGCAGCGCACGGCGGCCGCGCAGGCCGCCGGCTTCTTCGACGGCGAGATCGTGCCGGTGGCCGCCCCGGGCAGGAAGCGCGGCGAGACCATCGAGGTCGGTGTCGACGAGCATCCGCGCGCCGACACCACCCTCGAGGCGCTGGCCAGGCTCAAGCCGATCTTCCGCCAGCCCGGCACGGTCACCGCCGGCAATGCCTCGGGCATCAACGACGGCGCCGCAGCGCTGCTGCTGGCCAGCGACGCGCAGGTGCAGGCGCTGGGCCTGACCCCGCGCGCACGCGTGCTGGGCTTCGCCAGTGCCGGCGTGGAGCCGGCCTACATGGGCATCGGCCCGGTGCCGGCCACGCGCAAGCTGCTGGCGCGGCTGGGGCTGTCCATCGGCGACTTCGATGCGATCGAACTCAACGAGGCGTTTGCCGCGCAGGGCCTGGCCTGCCTGCGCGAACTCGGCGTCGCCGACGATGCCGCACACGTCAACGCCAACGGCGGCGCGATCGCGCTCGGTCATCCGCTGGGCATGAGCGGCGCGCGCCTCGCCCTGACCCTGCTGCGCCAGCTCGAGGCTACGGGTGGTCGCCGCGGCCTGGCGACCATGTGCATCGGCGTCGGCCAGGGCGTGGCGCTGGCGATCGAGCGGCTGTAGCCGCTCGCCCCATCGACGCTGCGCCCCGCACGCCTGCATCATCCTTCCAGCCAACCGGCTCCGCGCGGAGCCAGCGAGACCCGCACGATGCGCGACAACACCCCCATCGATCCCCTGCTCGGCTATCGGCGCCCGTACCCCGGGACGCAGCCGGCCTACCTGCACCCGCCCTACGCCTCCACCGGCGCACGCGGCCCGACCCGCGATCCGATCGCGATCCCGCTGACCCTGTCCGAGGCCACCGGCCCGACCCTGGACCGCACCACCCTCGGCGAACACGCCGCCGATCTCACCGCCGGCTTCCCCGGCGCGCCGCTGGGCGAGCGCATCATCGTCAGCGGGCGCCTGCTCGACGAGAACGGCAAGCCGGTGCGCAACAGCGTGGTGGAGGTGTGGCAGTGCAACGCCGCCGGCCGCTACCTGCACGCCGGCGACCAGCACGACGCGCCGCTGGATCCCAACTTCACCGGCACCGGCCAGGTGCTGACCGACGACCACGGCCGCTACCGCTTCACCACCATCAAGCCCGGCGCGTATCCGTGGCGCAACCACTACAACGCCTGGCGCCCGGCGCACATCCATTTCTCGCTGCACGGCGACGGCATCGGCCAGCGCCTGGTCACGCAGATGTATTTCCCCGGCGATCCGTTGCTGGCGTTCGACCCGATCTTCAACTGCGTGGAGGACCCGAAGGCGCGCGAGCGCATGGTCTCCGCGTTCGACTGGGAGACCACCGCCAACGAGTTCGCGCTGGGCTACCGTTTCGACATCGTCCTGCGCGGACGCAAGCAGACCCCTTGGGAGTGAGGCGATGAGTTTCCAGGCAACCCCCTCGCAGACGGTCGGCCCCTACTACCGCATCGGGCTGGAACCGCTGTACCGCACCGAGATCGCGCCGCCACAGGCGCAGGGCACCCACGTGGAGATCGCCGGTAGCGTGTTCGACGGCAACGGCGCACCGGTCGGCGATGCGCTGCTGGAGATCTGGCAGGCCGATGCCGCCGGCATCTACGACCATGCCGCCGATCCGCGCCGCGGCGACCACGATCCGGCCTTCCACGGCTGGGGCCGGGTGCCGACCGACGCGCAGGGCCGCTTCGCCTTCCGCACGGTCAAGCCCGGGCGCGTCGCCGGGCCCAAGGGCCTGCAGGCGCCGCACCTGGTGGTGCTGGTGTTCATGCGCGGCCTGCTGCGCGCCGCGCCGACGCGGCTGTACTTCGGCGACGACGACCTGGACGGCGACGCGATCCTGGCGCAGGTGCCGGCCGAGCGCCGCGCCACCCTGGTCGCGCAACCGCAGGCGCCCAACCGCTACCAGTGGGACGTGCGCATGCAGGGCGAGCACGAGACCGTGTTCTTCCGCTACTGAGCGCAGCGACATCCCGCACAGGCCGCAGCGGTTACGCTGCATGATCTCTTCACCGCATACGAACCGATGAGCGTCTCCGAGTCCCTGTTGCGTCCGCTGTTCGGCGATCCGGCCGTCGATGCGCTGTTCGACGACCGTGCGCGCCTGCAGGCCATGCTCGACGTGGAAGCGGCGCTGGCGCGCGCGCAGGCGCGCTGCGGCGTGATCCCGGCCGACGCAGCGGCGCCGATCGCCGCCGCCTGCGATGCCGCGCGCTACGACCTGCCGGCGCTGGCCGCCGCCACCGCGCTGGCCGGCAATCCGGCGATCCCGCTGGTCAAGGCGCTCACCGCGCAGGTCGCCGCCGCCGACGAGGACGCCGCGCGCTGGGTGCACTGGGGCGCGACCAGCCAGGACATCATCGACAGCGGCGCGGTGCTGCAACTGCGCGCCGCGCTCGACCACGTGGAAGCGCAACTGGACGCGCTGTGCACGGCGCTGGCGGCGTTGGCGCAGTGCGAGCGCGACACCGGCCTGCCCGGGCGCACCCTGTTGCAGCAGGCGGTGCCGGTGACCTTCGGGCTGAAGGCCGCCGGCTGGCTGGACGCGCTGCAGCGCAATCGCCGGCGCCTGCAGGCGCTGCGCGAGGACGCCCTGGTGCTGCAGTTCGGCGGTGCCGCCGGCACGCTGGCCGCGCTGCAGTCGCAGGGCCTGGCGGTAGCCGAGGCGCTGGCGGCGGAGTTGCGCCTGCCGTTGCCGGCGCTGCCCTGGCATGCGGCGCGCGACCGCATCGGCGAGATCGGCGCGGCGTTCGCGCTGCTCGCCGGCAGCCTCGGCAAGATCGGCCGCGACGTCGCCCTGCTGATGCAGTCGGAAGTGGCCGAGGCGTTCGAGCCGGCCGCGGCGGGCAAGGGCGGCTCCTCGGCGATGCCGCACAAGCGCAATCCGGTCGGCTGCGTGGTCGCGATCGCCGCGGCCACGCGGGCGCCGGGCCTGCTGGCGACCCTGTTCGCGGCGCTGCCGCAGGAACACGAGCGCGCGGTCGGCGGTTGGCATGCCGAATGGGAGACCCTGCCGGAACTGGTGCGCCTGAGCGCCGGCAGCCTGGCGCAGGTGCGGGTGCTGGCCGAGGGCCTGGAACTGGACCGCGCGCGCATGGCCGCGCATCTGGACAGCCACGGCGGCCTGCTCTACGCCGAGGCGGTGGCGGTGACCCTGGCCGCGCACCTGGGCAAGGCCGCCGCGCACGCGCTGGTGGAAACGGCGGTGCGTCGTGCGCTGGCCACGCAGCAGCACCTGCGCGCGGTGCTGGCCGAGGAACCGCAGGTGACCGCGGTACTGGTGCCGGCGCAACTGGATGCGTTGTTCGCCAGCGACAGCTGGCGCGGCATGGCCGCAGTGTGGATCGAGCGCGTGCTCGCCGCGCAGGAGCGCGGGTGAGGCGCCGCGCCGTGCCTGTCTGCCGCAGTGTCGGCGACACGTTCTAGACTTGTCGGTGCCGCGCGGTTCCGTGCCGCCGTGGCTCCTTCCACTTTCCCTGCGAGCGCCGCCCATGCCGATCCTCGACCTGCCCACGCATCGTCTGCATTACCGCATCGACGGCAGCGAAGGCCGTCCGTGGCTGACCCTGTGCAACTCGCTCGGCACCGACCTGCACATGTGGGACGCGCAGATCGCCGCGCTGTCGCCGCACTTCCGCGTGCTGCGGTACGACCGTCGCGGCCATGGCGCGTCCACCAGCGCGCCGGCGCCGTACGCCATGGCCGACCTCGGCGGCGACGTGGTGGCGCTCTGGGATGCGCTGTCGATCGAGCGCAGCCATTTCTGCGGCCTGTCGATCGGCGGGCTGACCGGGCAGTGGCTGGGCCTGCACGCGGGCGAGCGCCTGCTCAGCCTCACCCTGTGCGCCACCGCGGCCAGGATCGGCAGCGCCGAGAGCTGGCAGGCGCGCATCGAGCAGGTGCGCGCCGAGGGCCTTGCGCCGCTGTGCGACGGCACCCGCACGCGCTGGTTCACCCCGGCCTTCGCGGAGGCGCAGCCGGCTACCGTCGAGGCGATCCTGGACAGCTTCCGTGCCACCGATGCGCAGGCCTACATCGGCTGCTGCCAGGCGCTGGCCGAGGCCGACTTCCGCGCGCGCCTGGGCGAGATCCGCGTGCCGGTGCTGGCCGTGGCCGGGCACGACGATCCGGTGTGTCCGCCAGCCGATCTGCAGGCCATCGCCGCGCAGGTGGCGCAGGGCGAGGACGCAGAGGTGCATGGTCGCCACCTGTGCAATGTCGAGTCGCCGCACGCCTTCAACGACGCGCTGCTGCGCTTCCTGCTGCAGTAGTCAGCGCCCGCTTTTCCCCACGTTTCAGGAGTCGCCCCGATGCACGAGAACGAACGCTACGCCGCCGGCCTGCAGGTGCGCCGCGCGGTGCTCGGCGATGCCCACGTCGATCGCTCGCTGGCTGCGCGCACGCCGTTCACCGAGGAATTCCAGGAGTTCATCACCCGCACCGCCTGGGGCACGGTGTGGACCCGCGATGGCCTGCCGCGGCACACGCGCTCGCTGCTGACCCTGGCGATGATGGTGGCGCGCGGCCACGACGAAGAGTTCAAGCTGCACGTGCGCGCCGCGCGCAACAACGGTGTCAGCGCCGACGAGATCAAGGAAGTGCTGCTGCAGGCGGCGATTTATTGCGGCGTGCCCGCAGCCAACCACGCCTTCGCCCTGGCCGCGCCGATCCTGGCCGAGCAGGCCGCCGAAGGCGGCGCATAGCGCGCGCCGCGCGCGCTCAGCGCACCTTGCGCACTTCGGTGACCGCCGGGCTCAGCCGCGTGCCATCGGCGGCGCGCGGCTGCATGCGCGCGACCGGCTTGCCGCTGCGCGTGTCGATCAGCACCGAGTGGCGCTCGCCTTGGTCGAACAGATGCCGTTCGCCCCATTGCCGCAGCGCCAGCACCACCGCGAACAGGTCCTCGCCCTTGGCGCTCAGCGCGTACTCGCGGTAGGCGCTGCCGTCGGACGCCTCGCGCGTCTCCAGGATGCCGGCCTCGACCAGCTTGCGCAGCCGGTCGGCCAGGATGTTGCGGGCCATGCCCAGGCTGCGCTGGAAGTCGCCGAAGCGGCGCACCCCATCGAAGGCATCGCGCACGATCAGCAGCGACCAGCGGTCGCCGATCAGGTCGGCGCTGCGCGCCACCGGGCAGGGCGACGCGGGCAGGGCAGGGCGGGACGGCATCGGCGTTTCCGGTCGGCGCTCGGCGGCAGTGGTTGCATTTTAAAACCTATCGGCCTAGCCTGAAACAAGTTTCGTTTTGAAACTGGAATGGGCGAGTCTTCGATCATGCACTCCGTCACCGCGGTGCCCTCCATGCCGCGTCGTCTGGTCTGGCTGTTCGCCATTGCCAGCGGCCTGAGCGTGGCCAACGTCTATTACGCGCAGCCGCTGCTGGATGCGCTTGCAGCGGATTTCCGCATCGGCCCGGCAGCGGTGGGCGGCGTGGTCAGCGCCGCCCAGGTCGGCTGCGCGCTGGCCCTGCTGTTGCTGGTGCCGCTGGGCGACCTGGTGGAGCGTCGGCGTCTGATGGCAGCGCAGGCGCTGGGACTGGTCGCGGCGCTGGTTGCGGTGAGCGTGGCGCGGTCGGCGCCGGTGTTGCTGGCCGGCATGCTCGCCGTCGGCATGCTGGGAACGGCGATGACCCAGGGGTTGATCGCCTATGCCGCCAGCGCCGCGGCGCCGCAGGAGCAGGGGCGGGTGGTCGGTGCGGCGCAGGGCGGTGTGTTCATCGGCCTGTTGCTGGCGCGGGTGTTCGCCGGCGGCGTCAGCGACCTGGCCGGCTGGCGCGCGGTCTATGGTGGGGCCGCGGCGCTGATGCTGGCGCTCGCGCTGCCGCTGTGGCGCTGGTTGCCGGCGCTCCCGGTGCCGCCGCAGCCACTGCGCTATCTGCGCCTGATCGCGTCCATGCTGACGCTGCTGCGGCAGGAGCGTGTGTTGCAGGTGCGCGGCGTGCTGGCGCTGTTGATGTTCGCAGCGTTCAACATCTTCTGGAGCGCGCTGGTGCTGCCGCTGCGCGCACCGCCGTACGCGTTCTCGCACACCGCCATCGGCGCCTTCGGTCTGGCCGGTGCGGTCGGTGCGCTGGCGGCCGCGCGGGCCGGACGCTGGGCCGACCGCGGCCATGCCCAGCGCACCAGCGCCGCGGCGCTGGTGGTGCTGGTGCTGGCCTGGTGGCCGCTGTCGTGGCTGCCGCACTCGCTGGCCGCGCTGCTGCTTGGCATCGTCCTGCTCGACCTGGCCGGGCAGGCGTTGCATGTCACCAGCCAGAGCATGATCCTGCGCGGCCGTTCGCACGCGCACGGCCGGCTGATCGGCCTGTACATGCTGTTCTACGCGGTGGGCAGCGGACTGGGCGCGATCGGCACGACCGCGACTTACGCGCAGGCCGGCTGGGTGGGCGTGTGTCGCCTGGGGGCGGCGGTCAGCCTGCTGGCGTTGCTGTTCTGGTGGGCAACGCGTCGGGTCGGTGCCGTGCCCGCGGCGCTCAGTCCAGCACCCGGCTCAGGCGCTGCGCCGCCTGCCGCAGTGCCGGCAACACCGTGCTCTGCAGGCTGCCCAGGGTCATCCGCGCCACCGAGCTGCCGACGTTGAGCGCGGCGACCACGCGGTCCTGGCGGTTGCGCACCGGCACCGCCACCGAGCGCAGGCCGATTTCCAGTTCCTGGTCCACCACCGCATAGCCGTCGCGCTGCACGCGCTCGAGCAGGGCCTGGAACTGCGCGCGGTCGGTGACGGTGCGTTCGGTGCGCGGGCGCAGCGGATTGCGCTCCAGGTAGCTGTTCAAGGTGTCGCCCGGCTGCGCCGCCAGCAGCACCCGGCCCATCGAGGTGCAGTACGCCGGCAGGCGGCTGCCGGCACGCAGGCCGATCGACATGATCCGCACGGTTTCCGCACGCGCCACGTACAGCAGGTCGTCGCCGTCGAGCACGCCCAGCGAGCAGGATTCGTGCAGGTCGTCGCGCAGCGCATCCAGCACCGGCTGCGCCGCCACCGACAGCGCGGCGGTGGACAGGTAGCCGCTGCCGATGCCCAGCGCGCGCGGCAACAGCACGTAGCCGCGGCCGTGGGTGCCGGCGTAGCCCAGCTTCTCCAGCGTGTACAGCACGCGCCGCACCGCCGCGCGCGGGATGCCGGTGTCGGCGCTGAGCTGGGCCATGCTGACGTCGCGGCTGTGCTGGCCGAAGGCGCTGAGCACGGCCAGGCCGCGCGCCAGCGAGGTCATGAAGTTCGGGTCGCCTTCGCATTCGCCGATGCGCCGCATCAGCTCCGCGGCCAGGCCGCGCTCGGGCGGGGTGGGAGCGGTAGCGGCACGCGCGGTGCGGCGTGCGCGAGGGGGACGCGGGGAATCGGACATGGAAGCGGCGGCGGCGGCGATGCGTCCGATGGTAGTGGCTGCATCCGCGGGCGTCGATGCCGTGGTGTGCGCGAGCATCGTCATCCACCAGGTGGCGGATGAACATCCACGATTCTTGTAGGAGCGGCTTCAGCCGCGACCGGGCGTTCCCGGGAACGCCCGGTCGCGGCTGAAGCCGCTCCTACGAGGGGTTCGAATTTCGGTCCCCGGCCTCAGTCGCCCAGCCGCACCACCAGCTTGCCGAAGTTGCCGCCGCTCAGCATGTCGATGAAGGCCTGCGGCGCATTCTCCAGCCCGTCCACCACGTGTTCGCGGTAGCGCACGCGGCCGTCGGCGAGCCAGGCGCCCATTTCGCGCAGAAACTCCGGATACAGCTTGACGAAGTCGCCGACGATGAAGCCGCGCAGGGTCAGGCGCTGGCGCAGCACCTGGCCCATCAGCGCCGGCAACCGGTCCGGCCCCGGCGGCAGCGCGCCGTTGGCGTTATAGGTGGCGATGGTGCCGCACACCGGCACGCGGGCGAAGTCGTTGAGCAGCGGCAGCACCGCATCGAACACGTGGCCGCCGACGTTCTCGAAGTACACGTCGATGCCGTCGGTCGCGGCGGCGCGCAACTGCTCGGCGAAGTCCTTGGCGCGGTGGTCCAGGGCCACGTCCACGCCCAGTTCCTCGCGCAGGTAGCGGCATTTCTCCGCACCGCCGGCGATGGCGATCACCTTGGCCCCGCGAAGTTTGGCGATCTGAGCCACGGTGGCGCCGACCGGGCCGGTGGCCGCGGCCACCGCCACGGTCTCGCCCGGCTGCGGCTTGCCGATCTCGTGCAGGCCGGCGTAGGCGGTGAAGCCGGGCATGCCATACACGCCGAGCGCGGTGCTCGGCGGCAGCGGCGAACGGGGATCGAGCTTGCGTCGCAGGCTGGCGCCGTCGACCACCAGATGGGTCTGCCAGCCGCCGTTCTGCACCAGCACCAGATCGCCCGGCGCATGGTCCGGAGAGTTGGATTGCAGCACTTCGGCCACGGTGCTGCCGACCATGGTCTCGCCCAGTTGCACCGGCGGCGCGTAGGACGGCGCATCGCTCATGCGACCGCGCATGTACGGGTCCAGCGACAGCCAGCGGTTGCGCAGCAGCACCTGGCCGGGGCCCGGCGCCTCGAGCGGTGCCTGTTCGGTGCGGAAGTTGTCGGTGCCCGGCGCGCCCTGCGGGCGCGAGGCGAGCACGATGCGGGTGGTCTGGGTGGGGGCGGTCATGCGGTTTCCTCACTTGCGGTATTCAATTGCGCGATGTCCTCGGCCGACAGCTGCAGGCGCGCGGCGGCGAGCAGGTCCTGCAACTGCTCCAGGCTGGTCGCGCTGGCGATCGGCGCGACGATGCCCGGCCGTGCCATCAGCCAGGCCAGCGCCACCTGGGTGGGCGTGGCGGCATGCTTGCCGGCGATGTCGTCGAGTGCGGCGAGGATGCGCAGGCCGCGCGCATTGAGATAGCGCGCGACCACGCTGGCGCCGCGCGCCTGGCTCTTGCCGGCGTCTTCGGCGCGGCGGTACTTGCCGCTGAGGAAGCCGCTGGCCAGCGCGTAGTAGCACAGCACGCCCAGGCCCTGTTCGCGCACCAGCGGTTCCAGTTCGGCCTCGTAGCCGGCGCGGTCGTAGAGGTTGTATTCCGGCTGCAGCGTCTCGTAACGGGGCAGACCATACTGCGACGAGACGTTCAACGCCTCGCGCAGCCGCGCGGCGCCGTAGTTGGAAGCGCCGATCGCGCGCACCTTGCCCTGTTCGATCAAGCGCCCGAACGCTGCCAGCGTCGCTTCCAGCGGCACGGAGTCGTCGTCTTCGTGCGCCTGGTACAGATCGATGACGTCGGTCTGCAGGCGCTGCAGCGAGTCCTCCGCGGCGGCGGCGATGTTGTCGGCCGACAGGCCCGGGCGTTCGGCCCACTTGCCGACCTTGGTCGCGATCAGCACCTTGTCGCGCTTGCCGCTGCGCTTGAGCCACTGCCCGATCAGCGTTTCCGATTCGCCGCCGTGGTTGCCGGGGACCCAGGCCGAGTAGATGTCGGCGGTGTCGATGAGATTGCAGCCGGCCTCGACGAAGGCATCGAGCAGGGCGAAGGAGGTCTTGGCGTCGGCGCTCCAGCCGAACACGTTGCCGCCGAACGCCAGCGGTGCCGCATGCAGGCCGGAGCGGCCGAGTTCGCGCGTGTGCAGCATGGAAAACGTTCCACTGTGGGGGAGGCGACAGGATAGTCGCCAGGGGTTGGGCGGTCGTCAAATGCTCGCGAAAACATCGTTCTGTAGACGTGATGCGCGCTAACGGAAGCGCAACATTCGGCGCTACCGGGCCGCGTGCTAGGCTCGCGCAACCTCTCTTGCGGATGCTGCCATGACGCTTCGAACCTCGCTCGCCTGCGCCTGCACCCTGGCGGTCGCCACTGCCTTGCTCGCTCCCGCGGCTCAGGCGATCAAGCCCGCCGATACCGCGACGCTGCCGGCGCCGGACGCCGCGTTGCAGACGGCGATCGACGGCAGCTGGCGCGACCGCGCCAATGTCGCCCGCGATGCCTACCGTCATCCCGGCCAGACCCTGGCGTTCTTCGGCATCAAGCCGACCCAGACGGTGATCGAGGTCACTCCGGGCAGCGGCTGGTATTCCGAGATCCTGGCGCCTTACCTGCGCGAGCGCGGGCAGTACATCGCCGCGGTGGTCGATCCGGCGGCGGTACCGGAAGGCCGCGGCCGCGACTACCAGCAGAAGGCGCGCGCCGGCCTGGAGCAGAAGTTCGCCGCGGCGCCGGCGCAGTACGACCACGCGCGCATCGTCGCGTATGCGCCGAACGCACCGGTGTTCGGCCCGCCCGGCTCGGCCGATCTGGTGCTGACCTTCCGCAACGTGCACAACTGGCGCATGGCCGGCCAGGCCGAGGGCATGTTCAAGGGCTTCTACAACGTGCTCAAGCCCGGCGGCGTGCTCGGCGTGGTCGAGCACCGTGCCAAGGCCGACGTGCCGGCCGACGACAAGAGCGGCTATGTCGGTCAGGCGCAGGTGATCGCCATGGCCGAGGCGGCCGGCTTCAAGCTCGCCGGCAAGAGCGAGGTCAACGCCAATCCGCGCGACACCAAGGATTATCCGGGCGGAGTGTGGACGTTGCCGCCGAGCAACCAGCACGAGGCCGCCGACGATGCCAAGTACCAGGCGATCGGCGAGAGCGACCGCATGACCCTGAAGTTCGTCAAGCGCTGAGCCGGCGCACGGGCGACGCGGCGCGGACGCATGGGACAATGCCTGCGCCGCGCCGTGCGGCGCAGGCCCGCCGCCGTTCCCGCCGATGCTGATCGCCTTCAACAAGCCCTTCAACGTGCTGTGCCAGTTCACCGACCGCAGCACGCCGCCGCGGCGCACCCTGGCCGAGTTCGGCCTGCCCGCCGACGTGTACGCGGCCGGACGCCTGGACTACGACAGCGAGGGCCTGCTGCTGCTGACCGACGATGGCGCGCTGGCGCATCGCCTCACCGATCCGCGGCACAAGCAGCCCAAGACCTACTGGGTGCAGGTGGAGGGCGCGCCGCAACCGGAGCAACTGCAACGCCTGCGCGACGGTGTGCTGTTGAACGATGGGCCGACCGCGCGGGCGGAGGTGACGTTGCTGGAGGCAGCGCCATCGCTATGGCCGCGCGATCCGCCGGTGCGCTTCCGCAAGAGCGTGCCAGATGCCTGGTTGCAGGTCGTGTTGCGCGAAGGACGCAATCGCCAGGTGCGGCGGATGACCGCAGCGGTCGGCCTGCCGACCCTGCGCCTGGTGCGCGCGGCGATGGGCGCGCACCGCTTGGACGGACTGGCACCGGGCGCGTGGCGCGCGCTGTAATGCGTGCGGTGCCGCGCGACGCGTAGGAGCGGCTTCAGCCGCGACCGAGGCGTTACCGATGTTTTCGGGTCGCGGCTGATCCATAAAAAAAGCGACCGGGATCTCTCCCGGTCGCTGTGTGTGGCACTGCGACGACCGTCAGGCCGCGCGCGCAGTTCACTCTTCGGTGGCGTCCTGCGCGGCTGCGGCGCGGCGCGTGCCACGGGTGCTGGCAGCGCTGCGGCGCGCACCGACGTTGCCGCGCTTGTTGGCCGCTTCGATACGCTGGGCATTGCCTTCGATCGGCGCACCCTTGTCGCGCTGGCGCTTGCGGTAGATGGCGTAACCCAGCAGGCCCACGCCCACCGCGGCGGCAGCGATGGCCACGGCCGGATTGCGACGCACCGCGGTACGCGCGACCTTGGTGCCGGTCTTCACCGCACCCAGCGCAGCGCCCGCCTTGAGCGCGCCCACCGCCTTGCCCGACTGCAGCCACTTGTTCGCCTGCGGGCCGAAGTGCTTGAGGCTGTCGCCGGCGTGGCTGGCGAGATCCAGGGCGCGGTCGGTGATGATGGTCAGCTTGCTCATGGGCGTCCCCTACTGGCAGGAATGAAGGGCTGCAGTGTCGCCCTCGTACCGTATACGGGGCGTTAGCGCAGCGCCGTGGATTCGTCTGCCCGCTGAATGCGGTGCGCCTGACCCACTAGGTGCCGCGCGGCTTGGCGCGGTGGCTGGCGGTGGCGGTCCACGGGTCGTCCGGCCACGGGTGGCGGGGGTAGCGACCCTTCATTTCCTTCTTCACTTCCGGATAGGTGCTGGACCAGAAATTGCGCAGGTCCTGGGTGACCTGCAGCGGCCGCCCGCCGGGCGAGAGCAGGTGCAGCAGCAGCGGCACGCGGCCGTCGGCGATGCGCGGGGTGTCGGCCAGGCCGAACAGTTCCTGCAGCTTGACCGCCAGCACCGGCGGCTGCGGCTGCCCGGCATGGTCCAGGCTGTAGTCGATGCGCCGTTCCATGCCCGAGGGCACCGCGATGCGCACAGGCGCATGGCGGTCGATGGCCTGGCGCCGGTCCCACGGCAGTCGCGCCTTCAGTGCCTCGCCCAGTTCGTCCTCGCCCAGCGCGTCGAGCCGGGTCTTGCCGGCGAAGGCCGGGCGCAGCCAGTTGTCGAGGTTGTCCAGCAGCGCGGCATCGCCCAGGTCCGGCAGGTCCAGTTCCGGCATCCACTGGCGCAGCCCGGCCACCCGCGCGCGCCACTGCGTCAGACCCTCGCTCCAGGGCAGCGTCTGCAGTCCCAGCTCGCGCACCGCCTCGGTCAGCGCCGCGGCCGCCTGTGCCGGCGCGACGCGGCCGGCGGGGCGACTGTCGAGCACGATGCGGTCGAAGCGGGTCTCGCGCAGCGCGCTCAGTGCGCGCCGCTCGGCATCCCAGCGCACCACGTCCTCCTGCGCGAAGCGCTGCGGGAACTGCGTGCGCAGGTAGCGCTCGTCCACCGGCGCGGCGCGCAGCAGCAGCGCGTCCTTGGCCTCGTGGCGCAGCTCGGTGACGACCAGCCAGGGTTCGCCGCGCAGGTCGCTGTTGTCGAACAGGCGCGCGCTGCGGCCGTTGGCCAGCAGGTAGCGCAGCGGATCGCTGGGATGGCGGGTGCCGATGCGGTCGGGAAAGGCGTGCGCCAGCAGATCGCCGAGTTCATGCGCCTCCACGCTGTCCGGCGCGGCGGCGTCGCTGCGCAGGCGCCGCCGCCACTGCCTGGCCGCCGCGTCGATCGCCGCCAGCGCGCCGCGGTTGGCGTCGTGCGGCACGCGGCCGCGGCGGAACGCGGCCAGGGCGCGCCAGCGCGCAGCCAGTGCGTCGCCGCCCTGGCGTAGCGGATCGCGCGCTTCGATCAGCGCGGCGAGGTCGCAGGCCAGTGCCTGTGCGCGCGCATCGCCGGCGGCCAGCAGCATCGCCGCCAGCCGCGGATGCGTGCCCAGCGCGAGCATGCGCCGGCCGCTGGCGGTGATGGTCCCGTTCGCGCCGAGCGCGCCCAGCCGCTGCAGCAGTTCGCGGGCGGCGGCCAGCGCGCCGGGCGGTGGCGGATCGACGAAGCGCAGGCCATCGCTGCCCCAGGCGGCCAGTTCCAGCGCCAGCCCGGCCAGTTCCACCTGCAGGATCTCGGCGCGGCGTTGCGCCTCCAGGCGCTGCGACTGTGGCCACAGCCGGTAGGCCCAGCCGCTGGCGACGCGGCCGGCGCGGCCGGCGCGCTGGTCGGCCGAGGCCTGGGCGATGGCGGTCACGTCCAGCCGCGAGAAGCCGCTGTTGGGATCGTAGTGCGGCTCGCGCGCCAGCCCGGCGTCGATCACCACGCGCACCCCGGGCAGGGTCACCGAGGATTCGGCGACGTTGGTCGCCAGCACCACCCGCCGCCGCCCCTGCGGATCGGGCTGCAGCACCTTGGTCTGCTGCTCCACCGGCAACTCGCCGTGCAGCGGCAATACCTCGATCCCGCTCCCTTCTCCCTGCGGGAGAAGGTGGCGCGCAGCGCCGGATGAGGGTGCGCCAGAGGCGGTGCCGGCTGGAGTAAGACCCTCAGCGACACCTGCCGGAGCACCACCCACCACCGCACCACCCCCAACCCCCGCCGCCTCCAGCGCCGCCTGCACCCGCCCGATCTCGCGCTGCCCGGGCAGGAACACCAGCACGTCGCCCGGATGCTGCTGCAGCGCGTGCTCGACCGCGCGCCGGGCCTGCGCCTCCAGCGATTCCTCGCGTCGCGCCGGGAAATGCGCGATCTCCACGGGAAAGCTGCGCCCGGCGCTGGACAGCCGCGGCGCGTCGAGGAACTGCGCCAGGCGCTCGCCGTCCAGGGTGGCCGACATCACCACGATGCGCAGGTCCTCGCGCACCTGCGCCTGCACGTCCAGGGCCAGCGCCAGGCCCAGGTCCGCGGCCAGGTGGCGCTCGTGGAACTCGTCGAACAGCAGCGCGCCGACGCCGTCGAGCATCGGGTCGTCCTGCAGCATGCGGGTCAGGATGCCCTCGGTGACCACCTCGATGCGGGTACGCGCGGACACCTTGTTCTCGAAGCGGATGCGGTAGCCCACCGTCTCGCCCGGCGCCTCGCCGCGCTGCCGGGCCATGAAGGTGGCGGCACTGCGCGCGGCGACCCGGCGCGGTTCCAGCATCACGATGCGCCGGCCCTGCAGCCACGGCGCATCGAGCAGCGCCGGCGGCACCTGGGTGGTCTTGCCGGCGCCGGGTGGGGCTTCCAGCACCAGGCGCGGGTGGGCGGCGAGGCTGTCGCGGAGTTGCGGCAGCAGCGGATCGATCGGAAACACGGCGGACGTCATCGGCAAAGGATACGTGGCCGCCGCGCCGCCGTGGAGCGACGACAGGCGCGTGGCCCGTACAATTGGCTGCTGTCCCGGCTGATTCCCGCGCAACCGCATGACCCTGATCGACATCGGCGCCAACCTCACCCACGAGTCCTTCGATCGCGACCGCGACGCCGTGCTGCAGCGCGCCCGCGCCGCCGGCGTCGCGCAACTGGTGGTCACCGGCGCCAGCCGCGAACACTCGCCGCTGGCACTGCAGTTGGCGCAGCAGCATCCGGGCCTGCTGTACGCCACCGCTGGCGTGCATCCGCACCACGCGGTGGAGTACACCGCCGAGTGCGACGCCGAACTGCGCGCGCTGCATGCGCATGCCGAGGTGGTGGCGGTGGGCGAGTGTGGCCTGGACTACTTCCGCGACTTCTCGCCGCGGCCGGCGCAGCACCGAGCGTTCGAGCGGCAGCTGCAACTGGCGGTGGACACCGGCAAGCCGCTGTTCCTGCACCAGCGCGACGCCCATGCCGACTTCATGGCGCTGATGCGCCAGTTCGACGGCAAGCTCGGTCCGGCAGTGGTGCATTGCTTCACCGGCAGCCGCGAGGAACTGTTCGACTACTTGGACCGCGACTGGTACATCGGCATCACCGGCTGGCTGTGCGACGAGCGCCGCGGCGCGCACCTGCGCGAGCTGGTGAAGCACATCCCCGCCGAGCGGCTGATGATCGAGACCGATGCACCGTACCTGCTGCCGCGCACGCTCAAGCCGACACCGAAGGACCGCCGCAACGAACCGGCGTTCCTGGCGCACATCGTCGAGGAGCTGGCGCGCGATCGTGGCGAAGACGTGGCGACGGTCGCCGCCGCCAGCACCGCTGCTGCGCGGACGTTCTTCCGCTTGCCGATGCCGGGCTGAGGACGTTGGCGCAGCGGGTTTCGTGTTTGGGGATTCGTGATTGGGGATTCGTAAAAGCGCGTTTGCCTGTACGCGTCTTTTGTAGGAGCGGCTTCAGCCGCGACCGGTCAAGCGGTCGCGGCCGATGGTCCGGTGGTCATGCCGATCCTCTGCGCGACCGTGCCGGCCGATGCGTCGGTGGATATCCTGGACGGAGTGGGTTGGCGTTTTCTTGTGGGAGGGACTTCAGTCCCGACGCACGACGGTGTCAGTCGGCGTTGGGCTTCATCCGTCGCGGCTGAAGCCGCTCCTAGGTGGGTAACGTGAGTCGGCTTGCCCGGGTGGCGCCCACCCGCCTCAATCGACCTGCGCGTCCTCGCGCTTGGCTTCGGCCATGGCTTCCGGCTCCAGTTCCTCGGCGCTGCGGTTGAGCTTGACGAACACGCCCCAGGCGACCAGCAGCAGCGCCGCGCACAGGCCCACGGCAGACGCGTAGGGCAGCTTGGACGGATCGTCGTGCATCAGTTCGAAGATCGACACCAGGGTCTCGATCGCCAGGGCGATGACGATGACCACGAAGAACCGCGACAGGTAGCGGCGCACCCGGGTCGGCCCGCTGACCTTGACGTCGCGCTGCACTTCTTCCTCGTAGATGGTCTGGCCCAGCTCCAGGGTCACCAGTGCCACGGTGAGCAGCCCGATCGCTTCCAGCACCACGTTGAAGCGGTCGCGCACCACCAGTTCGCCGCCCGGCGTCAGGCCGTGCCATAGCTCGAGCACGGCCATGCAAATCAGTCCGGCCGCGCACAGCAGGAACAGCAGGATGATGAGGAAATGCCCGCCGCGGAACAGTTTTTCCATGCGCGTGCCCGTCGCTCGCCCCTGTGTGGTGGGCGAGCATAGGCGCCAGGCGCGTCAGCGGCGCGCGAAGACGCACGGCCGCCCTCGGGACGGCGCGGGTACGGCACTGCCCGGAGCACCGTGGCCGGCGTGCGCAGGGCAGGGGCGCGTTGCACGCGGCACCGGCGTCCCGCGGCAAACCTCAGCGCGCGGGCAGACCGGCCTGGTAGGCCTGCAGGTGGCAGTACGCGGCCATCAGCAGCGGTGCCGCATGCCCGGCGTTACTGGCGCGGACCAGCATGTCGCCGACGATCTGCTGCGCCTCCACCTGCTGTCCGGCCTCCAGGTCGCGCAGCATCGACGCCTTCATCGGCGAGCCTGGCTGGGTCAGCAGGTGCAGCGCGCTGGCCTGCGCTGCCTCCGGCACCGGTTCGCCGGCCGCCGCGGCCACCGCCGTGCATTCGGCATACAGGCCGCGCACCAGCGTCACCCCATCGTCGCTGGCGACGATACGCCCGATCGGCGCACGCATCAGGCAGGTGGCTGCAGCCAGTGCGGTGAGGAAGGTGTACTTGATCCATTGCTCCTGCGCGATCCGCGGCGTGGCCAGATGGTCCACGTCGGCTTGCGCGCAGGCCTCGGCCAGTGCGCGCACGCGCGCGCTGTCGGCGCCGCGGCCGTCGCGCTCGCCGAAGGTCAGCGAAGCCGGCTTGGCCAGGTGCTGGATCGCGCCGTCGGCATCCAGCACCGCGCTGATGAAGCACAGCCCGCCGACGACCTGCTCCGCACCGAAGCGTGCATCCAGCGCCCGATAGTGGCGCAGGCCATTGAGGATCGGCAGCACGCTGGTGCCCTCATGGACCGCAGGCGCCACCGCATCCAGTGCGCTCTGCAGGTCGTAGGCCTTGCAACTGAGCAACACCAGATCGAACGGCCGCGCCTGCGCGGCGCCGGGCAGCGTGTCGGCGGTGAGCGTGCTCACCGCGATCGCCGCATCGCCGCGCGGACTGCGGATGCGCAGGCCGTCGCGCTGCAGGCGTGCGGCCCGTGGCGGCCGCACCAGGAAGCTGACATCGACGCCGGCCTGGGCCAGGCGTCCACCGAAGTAACCGCCGGTCGCGCCGGCGCCGAGAATCAGGATACGCATGAGACGTGGATCGCCATGGAGTGGGAGGCGTCCGACTGCGGGAACGCATGCCGGAAAACGAGCGCGCGTGCGATCCTGTCGACGATGCGGCGCAATCGGTCATGCCGTTGCGCCGCACCACGACCCGCACGCATCAGGGTGACCGCATGCAGCGGTACCCGGTGCGGCTCAGCTCTTTTTCACCAGCTCGACGCGACGGTTCTGCGACTTGCCTTGCTCGGTCGCATTGTCTGCCACCGGGTCGGCATCGCCGAAGCCGGCCGCGGTCAGGCGCGACGCGTCGATACCCTGCGCGACGAGCGCGGCGACCACTGCCTTGGCGCGTCCTTCCGACAGCGTCTTGTTGTGCGCGGCATCGCCGGTGCCATCGGTATAGCCGTTGACGGCCAGCTTCAACGCGGCGTCCTGCTTGAGCAATTGCACGACCTGCGCGATCTGCGGCTGCGAGTCGGGCAGGATGTCGGTCTTGTCGGTGGCGAAGTTGACGTGCAAGGCCACCTTGCCGGTCTTGTCGATCTGCGTCTTCAGTTCGCTGGCCGGCAGCAGGCTGGCGGTGACCTGCAGCGGCTTGGTCTCGGCGATCAGCAGGCCGCCACCGAACTGGTAGCTGCACAGGTGGATCCAGATGTCGCGGTCGGCGCGATGCACCACGAAGACCTGCGCCGGATTGTTCCAGATGTCGCCCAGGCCGCTGTTGTACTTGGTGGCGAAATCGCGCGGCCACTCCTTGATCTTCTGCGTCGCCGCCTCGGGAATCCGACCGTCGAAGATCTTCTTGCCGCCGAGTGCGGTCACGACGGCCTCGATGTTGCGGGACAGTTCCAGGTCGGAGAAGGTCTTGCCCTGCGCCGCATCGATGTGCGCCGACCAGACCTTGCCCTCGACCGGCTGCAGCCGATCGCCGGTCCAGAACGGCACCTGGTCGAAGTCCGCGACGTCCGGCGTGCTGCCGGTGACATAGCCGGTGGGCAGTGCGATGTACGGGAAATCTCCCAGTGCGACGTCGGACACCGGCAAGCTGGCCGGATCGAATGCCGTGCTGGCGGTAGCGTGCTGCGTGGACGCGTCCTGCGTCGCGCTGGCGGTCGCCGCGGGGGGCGCCGCTTGGTCGTCGGGATGCGCGGGCTGCTCATGCTTCTTGCAGGCGCTCAGGCTTGCGATGGCGGCCAGGGCCAACGTCGCCGCTACTGCTCTTTTCACGGAGATACTCCTTGTCGGGGGACGAACCAATCTAGTGTAACGGCGCGATCGGCCGATCTTGCTGCAGAACCATGAATCCGCGTCGACCAGGAGTGGGCGACGTGCGCATGGATTGCAGGTGACGCGGGATCAGTGCGCGAGATCGGGCGGCTGGAACAAGGCATCCGGCTGCGGGCCGTAGTCGACCCGTTGGATGTCCCAGTGCTGTTGCTGTTCCAGTCCGGTCTTGCCGCGATAGGCGAGCACCAGTCCGGTCTCGCGGTCCAGCCACATCGTGCCTTGCCGGGTTCTGCCCGGCCCATCCGGATTGGCCAGGCGGTACCGCCATTGCACCGCGTCGCGGCCCGCACGCAGGCCGCTGTCGCCACGCTGGCAGTCGGCGAACATGCCAAGTCCCGCGCAGGGTTGCTCCGGATCGAAGCGTAGCGGCCAGCGCATGCCGGGAACGGGCATGGCACCCCCTTGCTGGCCCACGATCCAGCCGGTGGGCGCACCCTTTGCCAGGATCAGCGCATACGACCGACCGCTGGCATCCTGGAACTGGATCCGCAACGCGTCGTCGCGAAAGAACACCGTCGCCGGTTGCACCGCACCGCGTGGCTGGATCCGGCTCAGGCCGCCAAGTTCGTTGGTGCTCACCTGCGCCACGCCGGAGAACGCGGCATCCTCGGCGCACGCCGAGCCGGCAATGATCTGGCACAGCAGTGCAACGCACGCCAGCAGCGCGAGACGGGGCATCACTTGTCGAGGTTGCCTTGCGTGTAGATCGGCGACTGCATGCGCACGATCGCATAGCTCTCGATGGGCAGGCGCCCGGTGAGCGGCTGCAGGGGAGAGGCTTCGAACGTACCTGCTTTCAGGTACTGCGATTTCCCGCCCAGCACCCAGCCGACGAAGGGCACCACCAGTGGCGCGTCGTAGACCACCTTGATCTTGAGGATGTTGGCGTCCTGCACATTGACGCCGCTGCTGCCGATCGCGTCGCTGCGATAGGCGAGCGTGTCGTTCGGCAACGCGTACTGGCCGTTGTACTGACGTTCGCGGAAGTTGCTCCATGCGGCCCGCGTGGGATTGATCACGGTGATGCGGCCGTGCAGGGTGAGGTCGGCGAATGCCTTAGCGTATGCCACTTCGAGCGCGGCCTGGCCGGTGTCGTGGGCGTACAGCGGCATCATGCCCTTGGCGAAGCCCTTGCGCATCTCCATGCGGTCCACTCCGCTCACCGCACCCGCGCGCGCTGCCATCAGCGCGGCGTAATCGAGCGTGGACTTCATGCGGTACAGCAGCACGGCCTGGATGACCGCAAGCAACAGGAACAGCAGCACCGGCGTGATGATCACCAGTTCCACCATGGATTGGCCGCGCATCGACGTGCGGCTGCGGAGAGTGCGGACGCGTGCTTTCATGAGCGAGCTCCTGTAGAGGAAGGCGCCGGCGCGGTGGCGCGCCAGTGCCAGTGTTCGCCGCGTTGCGGTTGCAGGCGGTCCAGCGCACCGCCATGGAACTCGATGGTGGCCGCGGCGCGCCGGCACATCGCCGTGCGATACGGCCTGACGTTCTCGCGCCACTCCAGCACCACATCGTCCTGGCTCAGGAACACCAGATCCAGCGGGTAGCCCATGCCGATGGTATGCACGCTGGCGCAGGGGCGGATCAGCAAGGCCTCCGATCCATCGGTTGCTAGCGTCGGGCGCGCCAGCAGTCCGCGCGCGCGCGACCACCAGGTATCCGCCGCCCACACCTGCGGGATCGGGATGCCGGCGCTGCGCTCGATGCATCCACGCTTCACAGGATGCCCTCCTGCAGCATCTTCAAGTAGATGAAGTAGCCCAGGAACAGGAAGATCAGCGGGAAGAAGAACATCACCAGCGGCAGCATCATCTTCACCGGTGCCTCCAGCGCCAGCTTTTCGGCACGCAGGAAGCGCTCCTCGCGGCGCTGGTTGGCCTGTGCGCGCAAGGTGTCGCTAAGGTTGGCGCCGACCTTGTCGGCCTGGATCAGCGCACTGGTGAAGCTGGTAATCTGCTGGATGTCCATGCGCTCGGCCATGCGCCGCAGCGCCTCGGCGCGGGGCAGGCCGGCGCGCAGGTCGCGCAGCATGCGCGAGAACTCCTGCGACAGCGCGCCGGACGGTCCCTTGGCGACCGCCTGCTCGATGCCGCCGGTGACGTTCAGGCCGGCCTCGACCGACATGGTGATGAAGTCCAGATAGACCGGCAGGTCGCGCACCACGGTCTTCTGCCGCGCCTTGCGCCGCTCGCCCAGCCACAGTGCGGGATACAGCCAGCCCAGCACGCCGCCGAACAGCAGGCACATCAGGCCCGAACCGATGCCCAGGTGGCCGAGCATGCCGGTGCACAGCAGGAAGAAGGCGATCACCACCAGCGCGCTGGCCATGCGCAGGCCGTAGAACTCTTCCGGCGTCAGCGTGTAGTCCTGGCCGGCGGCCTGCAGCTGGCGGTGGGTCTGTTCCAGTTGCGCCACGCTCAGGCGCGGCGCGATGCGCCGGGTCAGCACCGTCACCAGCGGCCACATCAGTTGCATCAGCCGCGGCAGCGGGTCGTAGTAGGTGCGGTCTTCCAGCTCGACTTCGCGGATCACCCCGCGCGTGCCGATGACCACCAGGGCGACGGCGCCGGCGGCCAGAAGCGCGATGAGGACAAGCATCCAGGTCATACGTCGATCGTCATGATCTTCTTGCAGAGACGGTAGCCCAGGTATTCCATGACCAGGCAGATGGTGATCACCACCCAGCCGTGCCAGCTGTGGAACATCGGCTGCATGGTTTCGCTGTACATCAGGCTGAGGTAGCCGATCAGGAACACCGGGAGCATCGCCATGACGATGCCCTGCAGGCGGCCCTGCGCCGTCAGCGACTTCACCTTCTTCTCCATGGTCAGGCGGCGACGCAGCGTTTCTGCCAGGGTCGCCAGGGTCTCGGCCAGGTTGCCGCCGACCTCGCGCGAAATATTCACCGCCGAAACGAACAGCTCGGCATCGGTGATGGGAACGCGCTTGCTGAAGTTCTCCATCGCCTCTTCGGCGCGCAGCCCCATGTGTTGTTCGCGCAGCACCAGCGCCAGTTCCTGCGCCAGCGGCGGTTGGCCGTCGTGGACCAGCACTTCCATCGCCGGCGCAAAGCCGACGCCGGCGCGCAGGCTGCTGGACAGCATCTGCAGCGCGTCGGGAAGCTGCTCCTGGATCTTCTCCAGCCGACGCTTACGCAGGAACGCGTAGACCTTGCGCGGGGCGAAGATCAGGAAGATACCGATCAGCACCGCGATGACCAGGCTGCCGGTCAGCATCCACACCAACAGCGGGATGACCACCATCACCACGGCGCTGATCATGTAGACCTGGGCCGGATCCAGGAACAGGAACATATCCGCCAGGTTCATGCGGGCCTGGTCCATGAAGCTCTCGCGGTAGCGCTTCAGGAACTGCTCGCTGGAGCGCGCGATCAGCAGGATGGCCATCGCGGTTCCGGCGAACACCAGCAGGGCGATCAGCCACAGGCCCATCAGCGCGCGCCTCCCTGGTTGCGGAAGATGCCAAGATCCACCGACACGCCGCGCTCGGCGAGCTCTTCGTAGAACTCGGGCACCGCACCGGTCGCCACGAAGTTGCCGGCGACCTTGCCGTCAGGGCCGTGGTAGGTGGTGGGCTTGAACAGGAACAGGTCCTGCATCTGGATGGTGCCGCTTTCGATGCCGGTGATTTCGGTGATGTGGCTGACCTTGCGCGAGCCGCAGGGATAGCGGCGCTGGTGCACGATCAGGTTGACTGCCGACGCGATCTGCTCGCGCACCACCGTCATTGGCAGCTCCATGCCGGCCATCATCACCATCACTTCCAGGCGGGAGAGCGTCTCGCGCGGATTGTTGGCATGCGCGGTGGTCAGCGAGCCTTCGTGGCCGGTGTTCATCGCCTGCAGCATGTCCAGACACTCGCCGCCGCGGCACTCGCCGACCACGATGCGATCCGGGCGCATGCGCAGCGCGTTCTTGACCAGGTCGCGGATGGTGATCTGGCCCTTGCCCTCCATGTTGGGCGGGCGGGCTTCCAGCGCCACCAGGTTGGGTTGGACCAGTTTCAGTTCCGCTGCATCCTCGATGGTGACCACGCGGTCGCCGTCCGGGATGAAGTTGGACAGGATGTTCAGCAGGGTGGTCTTGCCCGAGCCGGTACCGCCGGACACCACGATGTTGCGACGCTCGCGCACGGCCATGATCAGGAAGTCCAGCATCGGCTGGTTCAGCGAGCCGAATTTGAGCAGGTCCTCGCCCATCAGCCGGCGCGTGGCGAATTTGCGGATACTGATGCTCGGTCCGCGCAAGGCGACCGGCGGGATCACCGCATTGACGCGGGAGCCGTCCTTGAGGCGTGCGTCGACCAGCGGCGAACTTTCGTCGATACGCCGCCCCAGGGGCGTAACGATGCGTTCGATCGCGGCCAGACAGGCACGTTCGTTGGAGAACACCACCTCGGACTTCTGGATGCGCCCGGCACGCTCGATGAAGATGTCGTCGTGCGAGTTGACCATGATTTCGGTGACGGTCGGATCGTCGATCAGGTCTTCCAGCGGCCCCAGTCCGATCGCCTCGTCCAGCACCTGCTTGGCCAGTCTGCGCGGGCTGATGTCCGCCGGCAGATCGCTGAACTCGCGCTTGAGGATGTCGTCGATCAGGTTGATGGTGCTGTCGCGCAGCGCGCTGTCGTCCATGCTGCGCACGTCCATGCGCCGCAGGTCCATCTGCCGCACCAGCGCCATGTGCAGCTTGGTGCGCCAGGTGGCGATATCGGAGGGCGGAGGCCCGGCCACCACCATGTCTGTCGCGGCGGGCGCCGCCGTCTGGCGGTCGGGCGCGGTGTCGGTGGCTGCCGCGGGCGCTTCCGTGGCCCTGACCGCCGCGCCGTCGTTGGCGGCAGGCGTCTGCCGGACGATGCGTGCATCGTCGCCGCTGACCTTCAGCATGTACTGGCCGATGCGGATCTCGTCCTTGCCGTCGATCGGCCCCTGCTTGGCCAGCACCACCTTGCCGTTGAGCGTGATCGGCTCGCGCCCGCCCAGGGGCAGGATGAACACGCCGTCGTCCTCGCGCAGCAGGGTGGCGTGCTTGCCGGCGATGTTCCAGCCCTGCAGCATCACCAGATTGGCATCGGCGCGGCCGATGCCGCACTCGCGGTGCATGCACTTGACCTGACGCGTGTCGCCTCCTGGCGTATTGATCAGCACTGTGAACATGGCGGTGAACCTTGTGCTCCGTGGGTGGTTACTTGATGAGCTTGTCTTGGCGGGGGCTGATTTCGTCCTGCAACTCCTTTTCGATCCCCTGGGCGCGCTGCAGATCCTGCAGGTTCTCCGGCGAGGTCGGGCTGACGATGCGCGGGGTCACGAAGATCACCAGTTCGGTCTTGTTGCCGCGGAAGCCATCGGAGCGGAACAGCTTGCCCAGGATCGGGATGTCGCCCAACAGCGGCAGCTTGTCCACGGCCTTGGAAGCCTCACGATCGAGCAGCCCGGAGATGACGATGGTCTGGCCGGCATTGACGTTCAGTTCGGTCTCGACGCGGCGCGTCAGGAAGCCGGGCACACCCTGCACCGACACCGACGGATCGATCCGGCTGACCTCGGCCATGATCGAGGTATTCACCTGATTGGACGAGTTGACCGACGGGTTGATGTTCAGGCGGATGCCGTATTCCTTGTACTCGATCTGGGTCTGGCCGAGGATCGACGGCACCACGATCGGCACTTCGCCACCGACCAGGAAGGTCGCGTTGCTGCCGCTCTTGGCGCTCAGCTTGGGCTGCGCCAGCACCCAGGCCTTGCCGCGGCTCATCAGCAGGTTGATCTTCGAGGCGATCGTGGTGGCGATGCCGAAGTAGCCCTGCGGCCCGGGCAGCTTGGTGGGCAACTGGTCCTTGATGTCCTGGAAGGTCTGGTTGTCCTGCGGCAGCACGCGGAAGTAGTTGTTCGTGGTCACGTCGCGAATCAGGCCGCCGATCGGACCGTCGATGGTGCTGTCCCAGCGGATGCCCAGATCCTCCACGGCGTTCTTGTTGAACTCCATGATCGACACGTCCATCTGCACCATCGGCCGCATGCCGACCGGGTCGGCGCCGGCGAAGTTCAGCACCTGCGGATAGATCTTCTGCAAGGCCTGGATCTTGGCGGTGGTGGCGGCATCGACGTCGTTGCCCGAGATCACCACATTGGAGCCGATGGCCCGCACGGTAACGCCCGGCGTATTGCCCAGCAGTTCGCGCACGGTCTCGGCCGCGCCTTCGGACTTGCTGCCACCGACCGTCACGTTGACGTCGCGCTGGCTGCCGTCGGCCATCCACAGGTGGACGTTGGTCTCGCCGGGCTTGGTGCCGATCATGACCAGTTCGGACTTGCCGACCGAGAAGACGCTCAGGACCTCGCCGTCGCCGACCGCGATGCGGCGGAGCGTACCGGGGACCCGCCGCACCACGGCCTCGCCGGCGTAGATGCTTTGCGACGGCTGGATCAACGGGGCGACCGAGGGCTTCTTGTCGCCGGCCAAGGCGACGCCGCCACCGCCCGACGAAGCGTTGCCGTTGCCCAGTTCCTGGATCTGCGATTCCACCGTCTGCTTGAGCTGGTCGACCTGGCGTCCTTGCGCCATCAGTCGGGCCTGTTCTGCCGACGGGGCATCCGCCGCCTGCCCGGTCGCCGGCGGCGCTGCTGGCGTGGTCGCCGGCGCGCGCGCGGCAGGCCGTGATGCCGCAGCAGTGGTGGCGGCCTGTTGTGCCGATGCGTTCCATCCCCCGATGCCCGCCAGCAGCAAGCCGGCCAACCATGGCGCCGATGTCCCGGCCTTGCTCCTGCGACGGCGTGTAGCTTGCGTCATGCTTAACCCTTTCCGCCAATGATGAACTCTACGCGGCTGCTTCCGCTGCCTGTGTTTGCCGGATCGCCCGATCCCAGCGATCGCAACAACTGACTCTCGCTCATGCCCGTCGCCGCGCCGGGCGAGGTGTCCTGAACTTCGCGCAGCAGCACGCGCACCGCGCCCACCTTGGAGGCGACGGCGAGCTGCTTGGCCTGATACTGGTCCAGCTCCAGGGTGACGCTGGAGAAGCCGGTGGACGTACTGGATTCCTCGCCTTCCTTCGGCGCCGTCTCGCCGATGCGGCTGCCGGCCGCCAGTACCTTGATCTTCTGCAGCAGCGGGAACACCTGCGCGCCCGATGCCTGGCTGCCGGCGGCGCCATTGCTGCCGGTGGAGGCGTCCTTGACGAAGAAGATGTCGATCAGGTCGCCCGGCGCGATCATGCCCGAGATCGAATTGTTCTCGTCCACGCTCATCGTGTAGGCGACCTTGCCCTTGGGAATCAACCGCGAGAACTGGTCGTACAGCGGAACCAGGGCGCTGGCGCTCAACGGCGCGCCGCCCCGTGCCGGTGCACGCAATATCCTGCCTTCGAACTGGGTGTGGTTGTCGGGCGTGACCGCGTCGGCCGGCGCGAACTCGGCCGGGATCGTGCGCAGGGCCAGATCGCTGCCCTGCAGGATGGCTCCCTGTGGCAGATCGTTCACCGGCACGGCGACGTCGACCATCGGCCGGTTGTCCTGGGTGCGTTCGGCGACGGTGGTGCGGATGTAGCTGACCGCAATGAAGGCGGCCAGGCCGGCCATGACCACCGCGACCAGGATGAAAAGGACGTTCTTGCTGAGTTTGGGTTTCTGCATTGAAGAGGCGCCGTCGGGCAGGTCATCGCGAGGGAAGAGGGATCACCCCACCAGCACGTCGGACGCCGAGATGGCGTAGACGAAGGCGGCATAGAGATCTTTCAGGGCTGTCACCACGTCGGTGATCACGTCGGGCTTGGCGATCAGCACGATCACCAGCGCCATCACCACCACCGTGTACTCGACCGTGGACTGGCCGCGCTGCAGGCGCCGGCAGGACAGGGCGTGCGCGTTCATTCGACCACCGCCACGATCACGGTGCCGGTCTGCCCGCGGCTCGAGGTCACTGTGACGCGATCGTCCTGCCGGGTGAACCGGGAGACGCAGTGCGGACTGCTCGCGGTGCAGGTCGACGAGGAGCCGTCGCGCGCATAGCCTTGCCCGGCAAAGTAGCGCGCGTAGTACTGCTGGTTCTGCAGCGGCGTGTAGCGGTTGAGCATGCTCAGCGTCCTGACATGACGCGGCGTGTCCATGTAGACGATGTCCTCGGCGACCTGTGTCTCGGGCAGCCGGCCGAAGCCCTTGCCGACGCCGTCGGCGGGCAGATCCTTCTTGGGAACTTCCATGACGCCGATCTGGCCCTGCGTGCGATTGGCATCGCCACTCAGTTCCACGGTGATGTAGTAGCCGTCCCTGGTCATGTGCCCAAGCACGGTCTTGTTGCCCATTGGCGTGGTCACGACGGCGTTGCCCCACTCCTTCCGATAGAACTGCTCGACCTGCTTCGGCGATTCGGCGACACGGAAGCGACTGGCCCGCATGGCGATGCCGTTGTAGAGCATGTGCTCGGACACGATCTCGCCCGAGGCCTGCTCGGGAACCGGGACATCCGGCCAGTCCAGCGCATGCGCCTGCTGCGCCGCGACCGTCGACAAGAGCGCGCCAAGCCCGCCAGCGAGCATGCGGTGGGAAATGCGCGGACTCATGGCTTGCCCGGCTTGACCGGGTAGTTGGCGAGCTTGTCTGCAGGCACGACATCCGGCTCGATCGCGCCCAGCTCGAGATCGCCGAGAGAGCCGACCATGGGCAGGATCGGGGTCAAGGGCTTCAGCACGTCGAAGACCCGGTCCAGCCCGTCGAAGTAGGAGACCGGCGCCAGGGGACGCACCGTGGCGATCACGCTGCGCGCACCGCTGCGCGGACCGGAGGCATTCCAGGCATCGGTCAGCAGTGTCTGGTGACGCTTGTCGGCCAGATCAAGGTTGTCCAGCGGCTCGAGAAAGCGCGCGGGTCGGCCATCCGCGGTCTTCAGGTCGCGATAGTTCAACGTCACTTCCGCCGTGACATAGCCGCTCTTGTTGGGTGGGAAGGCATTGTCGAAATAGTTCTTCGGTAGCAACTGGGCCGCCTCGTCGACGTAGCCGGGAGAGCCCCTGTTCGCTGTACGCGTGATCGCCAGGTCGCGTTTTTCCAGCAGCTTCTGGTTCGAGAAGGTATTGAGCATCTGATCGGCGAAGGCACCGCTGCTGGCGCCGGATGTGCGGCTGGTGATCGGCGCGTCGGCGTCGGCAAAGTTGCGGTCGAGCGCCTTGCCTTGCAGCGCGGCGCGGCTGGCCGGCTGATAGTTCTTGGCCACGCTCGCTTCCCAGGCGGCGTTGCGTGCCGCTTGCATCGCCATCTGTTTGCCGTGCCCCAACTTGGCGACAACCGGGATCAGCAGGAACAGCGGCACCAGCACAGCGGCACAGACCGCCAGCTCCACCATCCCCTGTCCGCGCATCCTGCGCGCTGGTGCAAAGAGCGTCGTCTTCATGCCGTGTCCTCCTAGTTTTCTTCCTTCTCACCTGCCACGTTGGAAGGAACCAGACCACTGCCGAGGCTGAACGACTTGACCTGCAGCACGCAGCCGTTGCCGCCCTGTAGCGGCTTGGCCTCCAGCGGAATGGCCTGCAGATAGGCGCCGGCGCCATCGATCGTGCAGCCGGCCGCATCGCCTGGCGACTCGGAAAAGCCCCACTTGCTGCCGCCCGACCACATGCACACGTCCTGCTTGCCGTTCTCCCAGCGCGTGCAGGGCTGCCCCTTAACCTGGGCGTCGCCAGCGAGCTTCCAGCCGATGGCCTGGACGGTCTGCCGTTCCTGCGTGCGCGTGCTGCTGTCGATCGGCAGATACATGCCGTTGGTGTCCTGGATGGTGTCCTTGTCCGTGTGCTCCTCGAGCTTGACCATGCAGGCGCCCTGCGCGCTGTCGCCATCGGCGCCGAGGGTCCAGCTGACCTGATGCGCAAACTGCCGATGCGCGTCCATCATGATCTCGACCTCGCCGGTTCCCAGCTTGGCTTCGTCCTGCGGCGAAAGCGCACGCGTGGGCATGCCGGAGCCACGGCAGGCTTCCAGCTTCGCCTGATAGTTCTTGCGCTCCAGGTTTTCGCCTCCCATGCGCGACTCCCAGGTCAGGACGACATGGAGGGCGGGCAGCGACTTGACCCCGCTTTCCGAGGAGGAATCCCCGCCGTTACCGCCCTCGGTCGCGTCGTGCGACTGGCAGCCGGCGGTGAACGCCAGCGAGGCCATGCAAGCAAGTGCCAGCGCGCGGGATCGGTTGGTCAATAACATCATGGAGCGGCCACCAGGAGTGTTCGGTCGGAAATGGGGGTTTGCACCAGGCGCGCCTGCCAATACGGACTGAACAGGCTGCCTTTTTCGAACTTGTTGTCGCCTCTGCCCCACACCGAGCGCCGGAAGGCGCTGAGTTCGTAGGGACGATTGAAGTAGACCTGCGCACTGGCCATCGCGCGCAATTGCTCGCCGCGCGCCTGATCCTTCAGCTGCATCCGTCCACTGCCGATCTTCAGCGCCGAGCTGGTGCGCGCCTTGTCGACCCGGGTGCCGACTTCGACGGTGTAGATCGGCCCGGCATTGGCACCCTCGGGCTGCTGCGAGTAAGCGTCCTTGACGTCGCGATAGCGAGGGCTGATGCCATAACGATAGCTGTTGATGAAAGCTTGGTTGCGTTTGAAGTCCGGCAGGACGGCCGGATCCCCTTCGATGAATGCACCGGCGATGTCGCTGCGCTTGGTGCCGTTGTAGGCCCGATAGGTGCGATTGTTTTCGTAGGGCGACTGCCATCCCCGCCCATTGTTCATCCCGGGAAAGAAGTTGGGTTTGCGATTGTTGACCGCCTGGGTTCCCGCCCAGCCGATCGGAATCTTGAGGGTGGTGACAAGCAGCGGAAGCTTGAGTTGGAAGGTGTCCACGGCCGACCACCGGTCGTACTCGACCATGTCGGTGCCGCCGTTGTTGTTGAAGATGCCGAACGCCGTGCCGTCGCGTGCGCGCGTGAACGTATCGCGCGACGCCATCACCACATTGCGATAGCGCTCGCCGCCCTTGTTGGTGCTGGTCAGGCCGCGGCGTTCGCCTGGGTTATAGCTTTCCAGCTGATTGCCTGCGGAAAGCACGTTCTTGGCCAGAACGCCCTTGCCGACCACGGTCAGATCGGCATCGGGCACATTGTCCTTGACGACCTTGCTGGCCATGGCGAAGACGTTGGCCTCCGACGTGAGGTCGCCCACCGCCGCCTCGGCGGCCAGCGCGTAGGGATGGTCGAGCGCTTGATCCAATATGCCGATGGTGGTGTCCGCTGCCCGCAGAAAGGTTTGGCGAAATATCTTGAGCGTCCTGTTGATCACCGTCATCGCGCGATCGACGCCGATCAGGACTTGACCAAGGGCCGGCACCCAGAACAGCAAGACTTCCGCGACCTCTACGACCTTCTCGAAGTGCACCGACGATGAGTGCACCATGGTCAGCCAGGAGTTCAGACTGACGATCTGCGCGACTGCCACCTCGTTGGCGACGCGTCCACGATTCAGATACGCCGCGAAATTACGCGCGCGCGCCTGCTCGACGGCGATGCTGTACGCCGCGGCATCGGCGGCATTGGTGAGTTCGACCTTCTTGCCGACCACCTGTCCGGTGTTGAAGGTCACCAGCAAGCCGACGCATAGCACCATCAGGAACACCAGCACCATCGGCATGGCCTGCCCCTGCATCCTGGAGCGGACACAGGTCGGCCCTGTGGCGACCGTCGTGGTCGAGGGATCGGCGGCGGCGATGATCACCATGCGGCTTCCTTCGGGCAACACCACACCGAGGGCACGACGCGTGCGTCGGACCCGGCGGGTTCCATGGATTGGGAGCTAGCGAATGTGCAGAAGTTCGGACGAGACTTCTGCCGACACGATCGACGGCAGGCCACCATCTGCCCGCCTCGGGGCAGATGGTGGCAAGGGCATTACTTGTTGCCGTTGTAAGCGGCCATGCCCTTGTCTTTGTCGGCCTGCGACTGCGCCTTGCCGGCGTTGGTGCCAGCACGGTTGATCATCTGGCTGGCGTCCTGCTTGCCCGACAGTTCCTGCGCCATACCGGCGACCTGGCTGCGGACGGTGCCGCCGAAGAACGTGAACACGCCAATCGCCGCGATCGCGATCAGGGCCACGATGATGATGTACTCGGTCATGCCCTGGCCGTGCTGCTTGCGGCCGAAGCGGATGGGCTTGCGTTGGATCTTCATCTGATTCCTCTCCTTGGCTCGATCGCCCAATTACCGGCAACACACAAGCGTGCCAGCGGCAACGTGTGGCGACATGGGTTCATTAAGTGAAGTCGTTCACGGAGACGAAGCTGGTCTCCGGCCCGCGCTTTACGTCCAGTAAAGAGATGGTGTGTAGCGGACGTGTGCACTGTAGCGTCGGGATATTGCCGTTACAAGAAAACTTGCGTTAATAAATTGGCGCTTAACAGGATTTGCATCACACTATAGAGTCAAACTTTGGACGCGTGCGTTCCCGTACGGAATATACAATTGTGAATTCGGTGCATTCGCACCGTGCGCTTCGTCAGATTCGAATGTGACGCATGGCGGATATGCCGGTGCCTGACACCGACTGCAATCAGGGACGCGGCATGTATCGCGCTGCACACACGGCGGCTGAGAACTTGGTGCGCTCAGATCCCGGCGAGGGCGACGGTTGGCGGTGCAGTACGTGCCGATGCGGGGCTCGGGCAGGTCCCCTGGGTCGACGTCGCCGCCCACGAGGTTCCCGCACAGATGGCGAGCGCCGGTGCGCGGTGTCCTTGCTGCGCCGTGTTGGCGCGGCCTCGGGCGACGCGAGACGTTGCCAGTTGTAACGACGCCTGGCGGCGTCGCATCGGGGCGGCGTAGGCCGCCTGGAGGGTAGGGCTGAGGGATGCTGGCGCGTCAGCTCCGCAACCCCACCCCGCGCCGCAGCAGCCAAAGCGCCAGCGCCGAAAGCACCGCGACGAAGCCCAGCATCAGGCTGTAGGCCACCCACACCGGCACGTCGCTGGTGCCGAGCAGGCCGTAGCGGAAGGCGTTGACCATGTAGAAGATCGGGTTGGCGTGGGTGGCGGCCTCGGCCCAGCCGGGCAGCAGCTTGACCGAATAGAACACGCCGCCCAGGTAGGTCAGCGGGGTCAGGATGAAGGTCGGCACGATCGCCACGTCGTCGAACTTCTTCGCGTAGACCGCGTTGATGAAGCCGGCCAGGGAGAAGATGGTCGCGCCCAGCAATACCGTGGTCAGGGTCACCAGCGGGTGCGGGATGCGTACCGGGGTGAAGAACATGGCGATGATCAGCACCAGCACGCCCACCATCAGCCCGCGCAGCACCGCGCCGGCGACGTAGCCCCACAGGATCACCCAGTTGGGCATGGGGCTGACCAGCAGTTCCTCGACGTGGCGGCCGAACTTGGCGCCGAAGAAGCTGGAACTGATGTTGCCGTAGCTGTTCTGGATCACGCTCATCATCACCAGGCCGGGGACGATGAACTGCATGTAGCTGTAGCCGCCCATGTCACCCACGCGCGAGCCGATCAGCCCGCCGAAGATCAGGAAGTACAGGGTCATGGTGATCGCCGGCGGCACCAGGGTCTGGCCCCAGATGCGCAGGATGCGCTTGACCTCGCGGCGCACGATGGTGCCCAGCGCGACCCAGTTGCGCTGGGCGGGCGTGGCGTCGGAAACGGGGAGGGTGGAATCGGTCTGGGAAGTCATGGTCGTCGCCGTGGGGGCATCAGGGAGTGGCGGACGGCGTGGCCGTGCCGGTCGTGGCCGCAGCGGCATCGCGGTGTTCGCCGGTGAGGCGCACGAACAGTTCCTCCAGGCGATTGCTCTTGGTGCGCATGGAGCGCACGCGGATGCCGGCGTCGCCCAGTGCGGCGAACACGCGGTTGAGGTCCATCGCCCGCGGCATGTCCAGGTCCAGGGTGTGCGCGTCCTGGGCGAGCAGGGTGGTGCCCTCGATCGCCGGCAACTGCGCCGGCAGCTCGCCATCGATGTCCAGCAGGAAGCCTTCCACGTCCAGCTTGGCCAGCAGGGCGCGCATCGGGCCCTGCTCGACGATGCGGCCGCGGTCGATGATCGCCAGGTTGCGGCACAGGCTCTCCGCTTCCTCCAGGTAGTGGGTGGTGAGGATGATGGTGGTGCCGGCGCCGTTGATCTCGCGCAGCACCCGCCACATGTCGCGGCGGATCTCGATGTCCACGCCGGCGGTGGGTTCGTCCAGGATCAGCAGGCGTGGCCGGGTCATCATCGCGCGGGCGATCATCAGCCGCCGCTTCATGCCGCCGGACAGGGTGCGGCTCATCACCTGGGCCTTCTCCCACAGGTGCGCACGCTTGAGTTCGGCTTCGGCCAGGCGCTCGGCCTCGGCGCGCGGCATGCCGTAGAAGCCGGCGTAGTTGACCAGGATGTCGAAGGGCTTCTCGAACAGGTTGAAGTTGATTTCCTGCGGTACCAGGCCGATCAGGCGCATCGCCGCGCTGCGCTGGCTGCTCAGGTCGGTGCCGAACACCTCGACCTGGCCGGCGCTGAGGTTGACCAGCGAGCTGATGATGCCGATCAGGGTGGACTTGCCGGCGCCGTTGGGGCCGAGCAGGGCGAAGAAGTCGCCGGGCAGCACGTCCAGCGACACGCCATGCAGGGCCTGCACGCCGTTGTCGTAGGTCTTGCGCAGGTCGCGCACGCGCAGCGCGGGCGCCGGGGTCTGTGAAGAAAGAGCGGATGCGGAAGTCAAGGCGGGCCTTCGCGCCGCATCGACGGCGCAGGAGAAGTGCAGCCGCTATTATAGAAGACCTCGCGGGGTCGCCCCCGGCCACAGACTGTTGCATCTCCGTGCCTGCCCAATTCCCGTTGAAACTGGTCGACCGCCACATGCTGGCCCCGGCCGTCGGCCACTATCGCTTCGTCCGCGACGACGGCCAGCCGCTGCCGTTCGTGCCGGGCCAGTTCGTGCAGGTGCACTTCCACTATGCCGATGGCACCGCGACCAAGCGCAGCTATTCGCTGGCCACCCGCCACGATCCGGCCCAGCCGGCCGATGCCACGGTCGAGATCGCGGTCAGCTTCGTCGCTGGCGGTGCGGCCACCGCGCTGTTCGAAGGCCTGGAGATCGGCGGGCAGATCTGCGCCAGTGGTCCGTACGGCCGCTTCTGCCTGCAGCCCGGCGACAGCAACCGTCGCTACCTGCTGATCGCCACTGGTACCGGCGTCACTCCGTACCGTTCGATGCTGCCGATGCTGGAAGCGGCGATGGCCGAGCGCGGCGTGGAGGTGGTGTTGCTGCTGGGCGCGCGCACGCCGGCCGAGTTGCTGTACGGCGACGAGTTCCGCGCCTTCGCCGATGCGCATCCCGGTTTCCGTTTCGTGCCGTGCTTTTCGCGCGAGCTGCCGGAGGCGCCGCATGCCGACGTGCGGCATGGCTACGTGCAGCAGTTCCTCGCCGAGTTCGCGCCGCAGGCTGAGGGCGACATCGCCTACCTGTGCGGCAATCCGAACATGGTCGACGCCTGCTTCGATGCGTTGAAGGAGGCTGGCATGCCGGTGCCGCACATCCGCCGCGAGAAATACGTCAGCAGCAAGTAACGGCCGCTGTCGGCGCCGGACATCCCGCATAGGAGCGGCTTCAGCCGCGACCGCTATACCTGCGGTCCGTCCGGGACGAAGCTGCGTGTTTCCGAAGCGTCGAGCGCGCTTCGCGCCCTTACCCTCACCCCAACCCCTCTCCCGGCGGGAGAGGGGCTCGTTACGCTGGTTTGCCGGTGATTTCGTGTCGTTCGGGCCAGGCGTCAGCATAGGGGTGCCCGTTGGCGCTGGACATCCCGCGTAGGAGCGGCTTCAGCCGCGACTGCTACACCTGCGGTCCGTCCAGGGCGAAGCTGCGTGTTTCCGAAGCGTCGAGCGCGCTTCGCGCCCTTACCCTCACCCCAACCCCTCTCCGGGTGGGAGAGGGGCTCGTTACGCTGGCTTGCCGGTGATTTTGTTTTGTCTGTAAAGGACGCTTGACAGTCGACCTTGGCGCGCGCATTCTGCTGTCAAGCGTGCTTGACAGGGGAAAGGTCGGCACGCCATGTGGCGCCGCCGTAACGGGCGGCCGGAGCGGGTCGAACTGAGATTGGGGACAGGGCATGGGCAACTGCAGGCGCAACGCGATCGTGGTGCTGTGCGTGAGTCTGGCGCTGCTGGCGGTGGCCTGGCTGCCGCTCGGCGGCAGCGACTATCTGCGCGGGATATGCATGGGCGTCGGCATCGGCGGCCTGTTCATGGCGCTGTTGATGTGGTGGTCGCGGGGCAGCCTGGCCGACAGCGCACCGCGGGCGCTGGCGCGGCGCTACTACCGCGAGTTCTTTCCGCCGATGGGCGCCTACGTGGTGGTGATGCTGTTCTGGAAGCGCCTGCTCGACAGCGTCGACGCGCACTGGCTGCGCGTGGTGGTCGCGCTGCTGCCGGCGTTGACGTTGGCGCTGGTGATCCGCGCGGTAGCGCGCTTCGTGCGCGACTCCGACGAACTGCAGCGGCGCATCGAGCTGGAGTCCATCGCCATCGCTGCCGGCCTGACCTGTGGCGTCTACATGGCCGCCGGCTTCCTGCAGGCGGCGCAGGTGATCGCGGTGCCGGCCTCGAGCGCGATGCTGTGGGTGTTTCCCGCGCTGTGCATGACCTATGGGGTGGTCAAGGTCGCGAACGCGCGCCGCTACCAATGAACAGCCGCATCCGCGAACTGCGCGAGGCGCACGGCTGGTCGCAGGGCGAACTGGGCGAGCGGCTGGGCGTGTCGCGACAGACCATCAATGCGCTGGAGACCGGCAAGTACGATCCGAGCCTGCCGCTGGCGTTCCGTATCGCGCGGCTGTTCGCGCACAGCATCGAGCAGGTGTTCCTGTTCGATGAGGCCGAGTAAGCGCGCACTCCGTTCCATGCCCTACCGGGTACCGACGACGCCATGTTCCGGCATGGCATTCTGCAAGCCATGAACTCAAGGATGCGAACCATGCGACACCCCTCCCGGCCGTTCGCCATCGCGGCGGCCACCCTCTTGCTCGCCGCCTGCCAGGCGGCCCAGGCACCGGCGCCGCAGACGTCCGAGCGCAGCTACGGCGCGCTGCGCTTCCACCCGTGCACGCTGACCAATCCGGTGGCCTCCAACAATGTGCCGGCGCAGTGCACGCGGATGGCGGTGGCGGAGAATCCGGCGGCGCCGAACGGCCGCAAGATCGAACTCAACATCGCCTGGCTGCCGATCACCGGCGAGGGCGGCAGCGACCCGGATCCGGTGTTCTTCCTCGCCGGCGGTCCCGGCCAGGCCGCCACCCAGGTCGCCAGCATCGTCGACATGGCGCTGCGCGAGACCCGCAAGCGCCGCGACGTGTTCCTGATCGACCAGCGCGGCACCGGCCAGTCCAACCCGCTGAGCTGCCTGGGACCGGACGGCAAGGACATGCCGCTGGCCGATCCGGCGCGCGCGCCCACCGCGAACGAACTGGTCGACTACGCGCGGCGCTGCGCGCAGTCGCTGCAGGGCCGCGCCGATCCGCGCTACTACACCACCACCCAGGCGATCGGCGATCTGGATGCGGTGCGCGCCGCGCTGGGCGTGGACAAGATCAACCTGATCGGCGGCTCCTACGGCACCCGCGTCGCCCAGCAGTACGCGCGCCGCTACGCGCCACACGTGCGCAGTGTGGTCATCGATGGCGTGGCGCCGAACGACCTGGTGGTCGGCGGCGAGTTCGCCACCACCTTCGAGGATGCGATCGCGTTGCAGGCCGAGCAGTGCAAGGCCGATCCGGCCTGCGCCAAGCGCTTCCCCACCGATACCCGCACGCAGTTGCGCGCGGTGGTGGAGCGGCTGCGGCAGGCGCCGGTGGAGGTGGACTACCGCGATCCGGCCAGTGGCGAGAGCCGCCACGACCGGGTCACCGCCGACACCGTCACCAGCCTGGCGTTCTCGTTCTCCTATGCGCCGCAGACCGCGTCGCTGCTGCCGCTGGTGCTGGACGAGGCCGCCAACGGCCGCTACGGCCCGCTGATGTCGCTGGCGCGGATGATGGGCGGGCAGCTGGACGGGCAGATGAACCGCGGCATGCAGTGGTCGGTGATCTGCGCCGAGGATGCCGACCGCTACCGCGCGCCGCAGACGCACGACACGCTGCTCGGCCCGGAAGTGGCGCAGATGTTCTTCGCGCCGTGCCCGGTGTGGCCCACCGGCACCCGCCCGGCCGACTTCACCGCGCCGTTCACCTCCACCCTGCCGGTGCTGCTGACCTCCGGCCAGCTGGATCCGGTGACGCCGCCGCGCTACGCCGAGCGCGTGCTGAAGGGCCTGCCCAACGGCCGTCACCTGGTGGTGCGTGGCCAGGGCCACGGCACCATGACCCTGGGCTGCATGCCCAAGCTGCTCGGCCAGTTCTTCGAGACCGCCGATGCCAAGCACCTCGATGCCACCTGCCTGGACGCGATGAGCGGCGTGCCGGCCTTCACTTCATTCAACGGATGGGAACCATGAGCTGCGCAGCGTTCGACAGGGAGGGGCAGGCATGATCGTCGCCGACAATCTGCACAAGGCATTCAAGACCCGCGCCGGCGCCGTGCAGGCCGTGCAAGGGGTCAGCTTCCAGGCCGCCGACGGCCAGATCACCGGCCTGCTCGGTCCCAACGGCGCCGGCAAGACCACCACCTTGCGCATGCTCTACACGCTGATGGCGCCGGACCAGGGCCAGGTGCGCGTGGACGGCGTCGACGTGGGCCAGGATCCGATGGCGGTGCGGCGCGCGCTGGGCGTGCTGCCGGATGCGCGCGGCGTCTACAAGCGGCTGACCGCGCGCGAGAACATCGCCTATTTCGGCGAGCTGCACGGGCTGTCGGCGGCGCGCATCGCCGAGCGCACCCGGCTGCTGTCGACGGCGCTGGACATGGACGACATCCTCGACCGCCAGACCGAAGGCTTCAGCCAGGGTCAGCGCACCAAGACCGCGATCGCCCGCGCGCTGGTTCACGACCCGCGCAACGTGATCCTGGACGAACCCACCAACGGCCTGGACGTGATGACCACGCGCGCATTGCGCGGGTTCCTGCGCGAACTGCGCGAGGAAGGGCGCTGCGTGATCTTCTCCAGCCACATCATGCAGGAGGTGGCGGCGCTGTGCGATCGCATCGTCATCATCGCCAAGGGCACGGTGGTGGCCGCCGGCACCGCCGACGAACTGCGCGCCCTGACCGGCGAATCCAACCTGGAAGACGCCTTCGTCAAGGCGATCGGCAGCGACGAGGGACTGCACGCATGAGCCTGCTCCGTACCGTATTCACCGTGATGCGCAAGGAATTGCGCGACCTTTCGCGCGATCGCCGCACCCTGGCGCTGGCCTTGCTGCTCGGGCCGCTGCTGTATCCGGCGCTGATCCTGGGCATGGGCGCGCTGGCCGAGAGCCGCGTGCGCACCCAGATCGACAAGCCGCTGGACATTCCGGTGATCGGCCGCGAACGCGCGCCGAACCTGGTCGCCTTCCTCGCCGCGCAGGGCCTGAACGCGGTCGCGCCGCCGAAGGACCTGGCCGGCGCCATCCGCAGCCAGGACGTGGACCTGGCGCTGAAGATCGACGAGGACTACGCCAACGCCTGGCACGAAGGACGTCCGGCGCTGGTGGAGATCATCAAGGACAGCACCCGCCGCGACGCCGACATCCCCACCCAGCGGGTGCAGGCCGCGCTGAGCATGTACGGCCAGCAGGTCGGGGCCTTGCGCCTGCTGGCGCGCGGCATCGATTCGCAGGTGTCGCGGCCGCTGGACGTGGCGCTGCAGGATCTGGCCACGCCCGAAGCCAAGCGCGGTGCGTTGCTGGCGATGCTGCTGCCGGTGCTGCTGACCATCACCTCGTTCATCGGCGGCGCCTACCTGATCCTCGACGCCACCGCCGGCGAACGCGAGCGGCAATCGCTGGAGCCGCTGCTGGCCACGCCGGCCTCGCGCAGCGCCATCGTCAGCGGCAAGATCGCCGCGGCCTGCGTGGTCGGCCTGGTGTCGCTGCTGCTGACCCTGCTCGCGTTCAAGCTCAGCGCGCAGGTGGCCAGCGGCATCGGCCGCCAGCTCAACGTCAGCTTCGTGGCGATGCTGCAGATGCTGTTCGTGCTGTTGCCGATGCTGTTCATCGGCACCTCGCTGCTGACCTACCTGGCGGCCGCGGCCAAGAGCATGAAGGAGGCGCAGAGCCACATGACCTGGCTGATGCTGCTGCCGATGCTGCCGGGTTACGCGTTGATGGTGTATCCGCTGAAGACCACGCTGTGGCAGTTCGCGGTGCCGTTCCTGGCGCAGAACCAGATGCTGATGAAGATCATCCGCCGCGAAACGATCGATCCGCAGATCTGGGCGGTGTACCTGCTCACCGGCTTCGGCCTGGCCGCGGTGCTGTGGCTGGCGGCGGTGCGCCGCTACCGGCAGGAGCAGTTGGCGATCTCGGCATGAGCCGCCGGCAGCGCGCGGACGCCGTCCGCGCGCTGCGCTCCATCGCCGCGCAGCCGCGCAGGGACTGCGGACGCGATGCACACTCCCTGCGCGCACGGCGGATGCGTCCGCCTTCCTGAAGCATTCTCCGCAGCGAGCCTTGCATGTCTCCAGATCCACACGATGCCCCGGCACTGACGGCTGCCGGCGATGCCCGCCTGCTGGAGCTGGGCGAGGCACGCATCCTGCAGCCGGGGATGCTGCGCTGGCTGCGAGCGGTGGCCTGGGTGATCGCCTTGCTCGCGCTGATGATCGTCGTGGCGACGGCGGTGCCGCTGCTGTGCGGCAGGCTCCTTGGGTCGGGCGCGGGTCCGCTTGCCTCGTTCGCCACGGCAGTGACGGCCGCCATCCTCTACGCCGTGGCGGTGCGCCTGGGCGAGCGGCGCTGGCCGGCGGAACTGGCCTGGCGCGCGGCGCCCTTGCAGTTGGCCGTCGGCCTGCTGCTGGGCGCGGCGATGTTCGCGGCGGTGATGGCGCTGATGGCGGCGTTGAACGTGTACGCGATCCGCTGGACCGGACCGGCGCCGCTGTGGGGGCCGCTCGGCAAGGCGCTGCAGGCGGGCGTGGTCGAGGAACTGATGCTGCGCGCGATCCTGCTGCGCCTGCTGTGGCGCGCATTCGGTCCCTGGCTGGCGTTCGCGCTGTCTGCGGCGCTGTTCGGGCTGGCTCACCTCGGCAATCCGAACGCCAGCGTGTTCGCCGCGCTGTGCATCGCGGTGGAGGCCGGGATCATGCTGGGCGCGTTCTACGTGCTCACCGGCCGGCTCTGGGTCTCCATCGGCGTGCACGCGGCCTGGAACTTCACTCAGGGCTATCTGTTCGGCGCGGCAGTGTCGGGCACCGACATGGGACCGGCGATCGCGCGCAGCACGGTGCAGGCGGGCGTGCCGGATTGGCTGAGCGGCGGCGCGTTCGGACCGGAGGCCTCGTTGCCAGGGCTGCTGGTGTGCACGGTGGTGGGCGCGCTCGCGACCTGGGTGGCCTGGCGCAAGGGCCGCTTCGGCACGCCTGCGCGCGGCGCGGGCAGTGTGCCCGCGGCCTGAGCGTTTCCGCTCGGCGCGGTCGTCGGCGATGCAGCGCGCCCGGCAGCCGCCGGGCACGCTTTAGGTCTTGGCTCAGCCGCCGGGATTGAACGCCAGCGTGCGGCGGGTGGTGATTGGTGCGCTGACCGGTTCGAAGCGCCAGCGCTTGGTCGCGTTCAGCGCCTCGCGGTCGAACACCCGCGGTGGCGTGGAGCGCAGCACGCGTGCGTTGGTGACCGCACCGTCGGTGCCGACGGTGATTTCCACCAGCACTTCGCCGGCGGTACCCGAGCGCAGCGCTTCGGGCGGATAGCGCGGGGCCGGGGTGCTGATCGGGCGCAGGGTCTGTGCCGTGGCGGCGGATGCCGGTGCGGCCGCGGGCGTCGCCGCCGGTGCCGGCGTCGCTTGCGCGGTGGCAGCGGGCGTGGCGGGGCGCGCGGCGGCCTGGCGTTCGGCTTCCTGGCGCGCGCTCTCGCGGCGCGCGGCTTCCTGTTGCGCGGCGATCTGCTGCGCCGCCTGCGCCTCGCTGGCCTGCTGCTGCGCCTGCTTCTGCTGCTCGGCGGCCAGCTTGGCCTTCTGCTCGGCGTCCTTCTTGGCCTTGTCGGTCTCGTCCTGGCTGCGCTGGGCCACCGTCTCCATGCCCTTGCTCACGCCCTGCTTGAGCCGCGGCAGCGCCGGCGCCTGCGGATCCATCTTCTCGATCAGGCCGATCAGGCGCTGCGCTTCCGGGAAATCCTCGCGGTTGATGCTCTGTTCGGCGGCGATCAGCGTGTACGGCATCAGGTCGGTCAGCGCGCTCTTGACCCCGGCGTCGTCGGGCTGCTTGTCGCGCAGCGCCAGGTAGTACTCGACCGCGTTGTTGCCGGCCGGCGCATACATGCGGTTCTCGCGCAGCGCCTGGCTGGCCGAGTCGTGCAGCTGTTCGGTGCCCATCGACTGCACCTTGGCCGACACCGGCGGCGGTGCCGGCGCGTTGGCCGCGGCGGTGGCCGGTGCGGCGGTGGGTGGCGCGCCCTCGTCCTGCTTGGAGCAGGCCGCCAGCGCGGCCAGCAAGAGGACGGGCGCGACGCGGCGCGCCTTGGCGAGTGTGGTGAGTTGCGACATGCGTCCCCCTGAATCCCCGGTGTTGGCAATCAACGATGCGATGGCGGTGCGTTCGCGGTGCTGCGGCCCCCATGCCGCCAGCGCACCCCATCGGTCAATCTAGCATCCACGGCGGCCGCGTGTGTGGCAGCCGCAGCGCTGCGGCAAAAAGCGTGACGCTGCGCGTCGTTCAGTGCGCCGGCCGCGCCGGCGCGGACCCGGACATGATCCGGTCGGTCCAGGCGATGCCGATCGCCGACAGGATGAAGATGCCATGGATGATGGTCTGCCACAGCACGCCGGTGGCGGTCAGCGTCGCGCAGCTCTTCAGGTCCACTGTGCCCACGGCGCTGGCCAACTGCTCCGGCGAGCACATCGGCATGCCGCCGAGCGCGCCGACCGCGATGAAGGTCTTGAGCAGGTGGATCGAGGAGATGCCGATGATCGACAGCGCCAGCTTGACCTTGAGCACGCTGGCGTTGACGTGGCTCAGCCACTCCGGCTGGTCCGGGTGGCCTTCCAGACCCAGCCGCGACACGAAGGTCTCGTAGCCGCCGACGATCACCATCACCAGCAGGTTGGAGATCATCACCACGTCGATCAGGCCGAGCACGATCAGCATGATCTGCTGCTCGCCCAGGCGCGGCGCCTCGTGGATCAGGTGCCACAGCTCCTTGCCGAACAGGAACACATACACGCCCTGGGCCACGATCAGCCCCAGGTAGAGCGGCAACTGCAGCCAGCGCGAGGCGAAGATCAGGTTGGACAGGGGATGCAGGCGGGGCCGCTCGGGAGTCATGGTGTGGTCTGGAATGCTGCGTTGCGGGAGCGGCCAGGGTACCCGGCCGGCGATGACGCTGCCAAGCCGGGGGCCGCCGCTACACTCGGGATCCCCTGTCCAGGAACGCCGCCATGATCGATCTGTACTACTGGCCCACCCCCAACGGCCACAAGGTCACCCTGTTCCTCGAGGAAGCCGGGCTGGACTACACGCTCAAGCCGGTCAACATCGGCGCCGGCGAGCAGTTCGCGCCCGAATTCCTGGCGATCTCGCCCAACAACAAGATGCCGGCCATCGTCGACCATGCACCGGCCGACGGCGGCGCGCCGCAGAGCGTGTTCGAGTCCGGCGCCATCCTGCTGTACCTGGCCGAGAAGACCGGCCGCTTCCTGCCGGCCGATCCGCGTGGGCGCGTGCTCGCGCTGGAGTGGCTGTTCTGGCAGATGGCCGGCCTCGGCCCGATGACCGGGCAGATGGGCCACTTCAACGTCTATGCGCCGGAGAAGATCGGCTATGCGATCGAGCGCTACGGCAACGAGGTGCGGCGGCTGCACGGCGTGTTGGACAAGCGCCTGGCGCACAGCGCCTACCTGGCCGGCGACGACTACGGCATCGCCGACATGGCCAGCTACCCGTGGATCGAGGTGTACAACGGCCTGACCCCCGACTACGCCGCCTTCCCACACCTCAAGCGCTGGCACGAGGCCATCGCCGCGCGTCCGGCCACCCAGCGCGCCTACGCCCTGAAGGAGCAGGTGAACCCGAACGCGGGCAAGCCGCTCAGCGATGCCGAGCGCAAGCACCTGTTCGGGCAGCGCTGAGCCGGCGCGCTTCTCAAATCCCGGGCGCACGCGCATCATCCGTGCGCTCGGTGCTCCATCAGGAACCTTCATGCGCTCTCTGTTCGCCGCTCTCGCCCTCATGCTCGCCACCCCCATCGTTCCCGCCCACGCCGAGAAACTGACCCTGGAGGCCATCACCGGCAGCAAGCCGCTGTCCGGGCCGACCCTGATGAAGCCCAAGGTGGCGCCGGACGGCTCGCGGGTGACCTTCCTGCGCGGCAAGGACAGCGACCGCAACCAGCTGGACCTGTGGGAGTACGACATCGCCAGCGGGCAGACCCGCATGCTGGTGGATTCCAAGCTGGTGCTGCCCGGCACCGAGACCCTGAGCGACGAGGAGAAGGCGCGCCGCGAGCGCCAGCGCATCGCCGCCTACACCGGCATCGTCGAGTACCAGTGGGCGCCGGATGCGCATGCGCTGCTGTTCCCGCTCGGCGGCGAGCTGTACCTGTACGACCTGCGCAAGACCGGCAGCGCCGCGGTGCGCAAGCTCACCCACGGCGAAGGCTTCGTCACCGATCCCAAGATCTCGCCCAAGGGCGGCTACGTCAGCTTCGTGCGCGGACGCAATCTGTGGGTGATCGACCTGGCCAGCGGCCAGCAGCATCAGCTCACCCACGACGGCAGCGAGACCATCGGCAACGGCGTGGCCGAGTTCGTTGCCGACGAGGAAATGGATCGCCACACCGGCTACTGGTGGGCGCCGGACGACTCGGCGATCGCCTTCGCGCGCATCGACGAAACCGAGGTGCCGGTGCAGAAGCGCCCCGAGGTCTACGCCGACCACACCGAGGTGGTGGAGCAGCGCTATCCGCAAGCCGGCCAGCCCAACGTCAGGATCCAGCTCGGCACCATCGCGCCGCGTGCCGGCGCGCAGCCGCAGTGGATCGACCTGGGCAAGAACCCGGACATCTACCTGGCACGGGTGGACTGGCGCGATCCGCAACGGCTCACCTTCCAGCGCCAGTCGCGCGACCAGAAGCGCCTGGAGCTGATCGAGGCGACCCTGGCCAACGGCAAGCAGCGCGTGCTGATCACCGAGACCAGCCCGACCTGGGTGCCGCTCACCTACGATCTGCACTTCCTCAAGGATGGGCGCTTCGTCTGGGGCTCGGAGCGCAGCGGCTACGAGCACCTGTACCTGGCCTCGGAAGACGGCCGCACGCTGCGCCCGCTGACCCAGGGCGAGTGGATGGTGGACGAACTGCTGGCGGTGGACGAGGCGGCCGGCAAGGTCTATTTCTCCGCGACCAAGGAGTCGCCGACCCAGACCCAGCTGTACGCGGTGCCGCTGGCCGGCGGTGCCATCGAAAAGCTGTCCAAGCCCAACGGCACGCATGCCGCCAGCTTCGCCAAGAACGCCAGCGTGTATGTCGACAGCTGGTCCAACACCACCACGCCGCCGCAGATCGAGCTGTTCCGCGCCAACGGCGAAAAGATCGCCACCCTGCTGGTCAACGACCTGGCCGATCCGCAGCATCCCTATGCCGCCTACCGCGAGGCGCAGCGGCCGGTCGAGTTCGGCACCCTGACCGCCGCCGACGGCAAGACCCAGCTGCACTACCGGCTGATGAAGCCGGCCGGCTTCGATCCGGGCAAGCGCTACCCGGTGGTGGTCTACGTGTACGGCGGCCCGGCCGCGCAGACCGTGGTCGATGGCTGGCCCGGCCGTGGCGATGCGCTGTTCGACCAGTACCTGGCCCAGCATGGCTACGTGGTGTTCTCGCTGGACAACCGCGGCACGCCGCGCCGCGGCCGCGATTTCGGCGGCGCGCTGTACCAGCACCAGGGCACCGTGGAAGTGGACGACCAGTTGCGCGGCGTGGCCTGGCTGAAGGCGCAGCCGTGGGTCGATGCCGCACGCATCGGCGTCTACGGCTGGTCCAACGGCGGCTACATGACCCTGATGCTGCTGGCCAAGCACAGCGAGGCCTATGCCTGCGGCGCCGCCGGCGCGCCGGTGACCGACTGGGGCCTGTACGACAGCCACTACACCGAGCGCTACATGAACCTGCCCAAGGCCAATCCCGACGGTTACCGCGACAGCCGCGTGGCTGCGCACCTGGACGGGCTGACCTCGCAACTGCTGTTGCTGCACGGCATGGCCGACGACAACGTGCTGTTCACCAATTCCACCTCGCTGATGAGCGAACTGCAGAAGCGCGGCAAGCTGTTCGAGCTGATGACCTATCCGGGCGCCAAGCACGGCCTGTCCGGCAGCAACGCGCTGCATCGCTATCGCACCACCGAGGCGTTCCTGGCGCGCTGCCTCAAGCCCTGAGTGCGCCGCCGCGCTTCCCTCTCTCCGCTTCCGCATGACAAGGAGTGACGCCATGTCGAGTCCGCCGCCGCTGCCCGGGACGCCCGATCCCACCTCCGCCACGGCGCAGCCGCCGGCCAAGCGCGGCTGGTGGGCGCGGCACTGGAAATGGGCGGTGCCGCTGATCGTGCTGGTGCTCGGCGCCCTGCTGCTGGCGTCGATCGCGGTGTTCGTGCTCGGCATCGCGCGCGTCACCAAGTCGTCCGAGCCGTACCGGGTCGGCGTGATGGCCGCGCAACGCGATCCGCGCGTGGCGGCCGCGCTGGGCGCGCCGATCAAGGACGGCATCATGCCCAGCGGCAGCTTCAACAGCAGCGGCGCCGGCAGTGGCAATGCCGCCCTGAGCGTGTCGCTGCACGGCACGCGCGCCAACGGCACCCTGTACATCGAAGCCGAGCGCCATGCGGGTGAGTGGCACTACACCACCCTGCAGGTATTGCCGGATGCGGGTGAAGCGATCCCGCTGCTCGATGCGCTCGGGCAGGACGCCGACAGCGAGGACGACGAGGCGGCGGACGGGATGGCGGTCGAGGCGCCGCCGGTACCCGCGGCGGACGTGCACAGCGCCACGCCTGCCGAGGCCGACGCCACGCAATAGCGGGCGCAAGCGGTTTGCCGCGCATGTCGTGTGCGGTCGACAGCGTCCACGGGCACGCGATGGCGTATCGCCACCGCCGCATGCGGCATCGCCGCGCGGTGGCGGCCATGACCTCCGGCAGATGGCCGATCCGGCAATGCCGCGTACGGTCCCTGCATCGTTCTGTCGGAGCTGCGCCATGAAGCCACGTGTCCTCGCCATCGCCCTGACCCTGGCGCTGGCGGCACCTTCGCCGTTCCCTGCGCTGGCGGCAGCGGCCGCACCGGCGGCTGCGTCGGCCAAGCACGCGCCGGCTTGGGTGGAGCGCAGCAATGCCTTCGCGCAGATCCTGCTGCAGGCGCAGGCACCGTTCCAGGCCGAAGAGGTGAGCTTTTTCGGCGTACCGGGTTTCGACGACCAGGTGTCCGATTTCGGTCCCGACAACGCGCGGCGCTTCCGCGAGGCCACCAGCGCCGCGCGTCGCACGCTGCAGGAAAAACTGCAGGTGGAGCGCGATCCCAACGTGCGCCAGGACCTGGCGATCCTGATCCACGCCGCCGACCAGTCCATCGAGGGCAGCACGCTCAATGAGCGCTTTCTGCTGCCATGGACCGATGCGCCGCAGCACGTGTTCGGCGGCATCAACAACCTGTTGTCCGAGCAGGTACCGGCGGCGCGCCGCGCCAAGGCGCTGCTGCGGTTGCAGCGTTACGTCGGCTTGGCGCCGGGCAGCACCTCGACCCTGCAGCTGGCGCGGCAACGCTACGAAGAGAAGCGCGCCGATGGCAACCTCCTGCAGCCGACCAAGCGCGAGGTCGAGCAGGCCTTGAGCAACGTCGATACCTACGCCAAGGGCATTCGTTCGCTGTTCGCCGAGTACAGGATCACCGGCGCGGACGCGGCGCTGGCGGCGATGGACAAGCAGTTCCAGGACTACGCCACCTGGACCCGCACGGTGGTGTTGCCGCAGGCACGCGAGGATGCGCGCCTGCCGCCAGAGCTGTATGCGTTCCAGCTCAAGCAGGTCGGCATCGACATCGCCCCGCAGGTGCTGATGCAGCGCGCGCAGCTGGAATTCATGGAAACCCGCGCGGCGATGCAGCAACTGGCGCCGCTGGTGGCCGCGGCAAAGGGCCTGCGCGGCGACGATGCACGCGACTACCGCACCGTGCTGCGTGCGCTCAAGCGCGACACCATCCCCGACGACAAACTCGAGGCGCACTACCGCAGCGTCATCGACCGCATCGATCCGATCATCCGCCAGCAGCGCATCGTCGACGTGCCGCAGCGGCCGATGCAGATGCGCCTGGGCTCGCCGGCCGAAAGCGCCGCGCAACCGGCGCCGCATTTCCGCCCGGCGCCGCTGGTCGGCAACACCGGCGAGCAGGGCACCTTCGTGCTGCCGCTGGGCAATCCGGACAGCGCCGGCAAGGGCGAGCATTACGACGATTTCAACTTCGGCGCCGCGGCATGGACGCTGAGTGCGCACGAGGGCCGGCCCGGCCACGAACTGCAGTTCACCGCCATGGTCGAGCGCGGCGTGTCGCTGGCGCGCAGCCTGTTCGCGTTCAATTCGGTCAACGTCGAAGGCTGGGCGCTGTACGCCGAGGCCGAGATGGTGCCGTACGAGCCGCTGGACGGGCAGTTGATCGCCCTGCAGTTCCGCCTGCTGCGCGCGGCGCGGGCCATGCTCGACCCGATGCTCAATCTCGGCCTGATCGACCGCGAGCGTGCGCGCCTGGTGCTGGAGAACGACGTCGGCCTGTCGCCGGCGATGGCGCGGCAGGAGCTGGACCGCTACATGGTGCGCGCGCCCGGCCAAGCCGGCAGCTATTTCTACGGCTACAGCCGCATCCTAGAACTGCGCATGCGCACCGAACTGGCGCTGGGCACCAGGTTCGACCGGCTGAAGTTCAACAACTTCCTGCTGGACCAGGGGTTGCTGCCCCCGGACCAGTTACAGGAGGCGGTGGAGACCCAGTTCATCGCCAACACGCGTGGCAGCGAGGCGCCCTGACCCTTGCATGTGGAGCGACGCACCGTCTGCGTGCGTCGCCTTCCAGCCTGATCCGTTGGGCGCTCGAACCAACGCTAGTGCTTGAAGGGAACCAGTTCCGGGGGCTTTGTCCCCTTCCACTGTCCTTGCTTCAATGCGCCAGGACAGATGCTCTGGTATTGAGCAAGCGCTGCGATCGCGGTCGTCGTCCATCCAACGCAGTGATGTGTCGAGACCGGTGTTGGATAAGGGCAATACGGCGACACCGGCGCCCAGGTCCCCGAGATGGGGTCCACCGGCTTCCAGTTGTAGTCAGGAATGTCGCAGCCCTTGGAACAGAACAGGAACGGGTCGTCCATGCGGCAGACCAGCGTCTGGTGCGGCGTCGATGCGATCGCACTGGTCTGCAGCCCGGCAGCGGCGACCAATATCCATATCCAGCGTTTCATAACGATTCCTTCTGTCAATGATGGTGTCCACCGAATACCCAGGCTGACCATTTGGCAGCGCATCTTCCGAATCCTGGGTGCGTCAGACGCACGCGCCGGCAGCGCAGCCGGGAAATAGGGCAGCCCGGCCCTAGCTTACCAGGGGTTCTGGGGTGCGAAACACCGCAAGCGGCGGCGCCTGCTGCGCCCAGCACCGACGCCGGTCGTGCGCCTGGACGGACGTGGACACGCCCAGGCACCCCTCGATCGCCGTACTGACAGTCGCCGTCAGCGGTCTTGGGGCGGTGCGGCCCCCGGGGGCGGGACGGGCTGCCGCTCCGCTGGCACCTGCGCCCCCGGCGGCACCCAGATCGCCATGCCGGCGGCGCGCTTCTGCGTGGTGGGGATGCCGATGCCCAGGCCGCCGCCGACGTGGCCGCCGTAGCTGCCCGCGCCGACCGACAGGCCGCCGCCGGAGCGCTGCGAGCCCACGCCCATCAGCACCACGCCGTTGGCGCCGAGCTTGGCCGCGTCGCGCTTGAGCCGGTCCACCGCCGCGTCGGTCTGGCCCTGGGTGCCGAAGCCGGCCGCGCTGGAGGCTTCCAGCTGGGCGATATCCACCGCTCCCGGCGGCGGCGCGGAGTAGATCTGCACCAGCGCCGGGTCGATCGGCGGCCGCGCCGCGCCGACCATCACCTTCGAGGAACTGGCGCAGCCGGCCAGGCTCAGCAGCAGCGCCAGCGGCAACAACGGTCGGATCTTCATGGCCTTGCCCCCGTGGTCGGATCTCACGCGATCATAGGCGGGCCGGGTGAATCGTGCCGAACCCGCCGCTGTCGCACCCTGGCAGGGCCGCCGTGATCCCCATGCCAAGAGTTGGGTTGCCTGGTCGTTGCCGCGCGCTATGGTGCAGGCTGACATTCGCATGGAGGCCGGCATGGGCCTGATCAGTCTGCTGTGGGGCATCGTGGCGTTGCTGTGGATGATCCTGGCCTTCATCCCGCTGCTCGGCTGGGGCAACTGGTTCCTGATCCCGTTCGCCGCGGTCGGCGCGCTGATCGCCGCGATCGGGCTGCTGTTCACCGCCGCGCCCAATCGCGGCCGCGCCAAGACCGGCCTGCTGCTCAACGCGCTGGTGATCGTGGTCGGGGTGATCCGGCTGAGCCTGGGCGGCGGCGTCCTCTGAGCCGCGTGCCGGGCGACCGGCATGCTGTGTTGCAGCATCCTGCGCGGCTTGCCACGCCGGCGGGAGTAACATGCGCAGCCGACGGTGGCCCGCGCGCGGGCCGCCCTGCGTTCACGCCGGTGCCGGCGGCGCGGCCTGCGGTGCCTGGCGGCATCGGCCGTACGACTGGCGCGGCCTCCCAACATCCGCCCACCCAGGAGCCTGCACGTGGCCCATCCCCACTATCGTCCCCGGCGCATGCGCCGCGATGCCTTTTCGCGCCGGCTGATGCGCGAGCACACCCTGACCGTCGACGACCTGATCTGGCCGGTGTTCGTCCACGACGTGCCTGGGCGCACGCCGATCGCCTCCATGCCCGGCGTGGAGCGGCTGTCGATCGAGGAACTGCTGAAGGAGGCCGAGGCCGCGCTGGAACTGGGCATCCCGGTGATCGACCTGTTCCCGGTGATCGACCCGGCCGGCAAGTCGCTGGACGCGGCCGAGGCCTGGAACCCGGACGGCCTGGCGCAACGCGCGGTGCGCGCGCTGAAGGCGCGCTTCCCCGAGCTGGGGGTGATGACCGACGTGGCGCTGGATCCGTACACCAGCCACGGCCAGGACGGCATCATCGACGACCGCGGCTACGTGCTCAACGACATCACCGTCGAGGCGCTGGTGCAGCAGTCGCTGTCGCATGCGCAGGCCGGCGTGGACATCGTCTCGCCCTCGGACATGATGGACGGGCGCATCGGCGCGATCCGCCGCGCGCTGGATGCCGACGAACATCTGCACGTGCGCATCATGGCCTACTCGGCCAAGTACGCCTCGGCGTTCTACGGCCCGTTCCGCGAGGCGGTGGGCAGCGCCGGCAACCTCGGCAAGGCCGACAAGACCACTTACCAGATGGACCCGGCCAACGGCGACGAGGCCTTGCGCGAGATCGCCCTGGACCTGGAAGAAGGTGCGGACATGGTGATGGTCAAGCCCGGCATGCCCTACCTGGACGTGGTGCGGCGGGTGAAGGACGAATTCCGCGTGCCGACCTTCGCCTACCAGGTCAGCGGCGAGTACGCGATGCTCAAGGCAGCGATCGGCAACGGCTGGCTGGACGAGCGCGCCTGCGTGCTGGAGTCGCTGATGGCGTTCAAGCGTGCCGGCGCCGACGGCGTTCTGACCTACTTCGCGCCGCAGGTGGCGCGCTGGCTGCGCGAGGCGCGCTGAGCCGGCGTCTGTCTGTGCAAGCGGCTGCAGCGCACGCCCGATAACGATGGTCGGCGTGCTGTAGGAGCGGCTTCCGCCGCGGCCGGGCGTTCCTGTCGAAGCCCGGTCGCGGCGGAAGCCGCTCCTACGCGCGTCAGGCCGAATGGGAGCCCGGCAGACAGCCCAGCCCCAGCAGCGTCGCCTCCACCGCCACATCCAGCGGTGTGTGCGGTTCTTCGCCCAGCAGTTCCAGCAGCCGCGCGTTGCGCATGCGCAGCGGGTGCCGCCACAGCGGACGCATCTCGTGCAGTTCGCGCGCCAGCGGCCAGAACGGCACGGCCAGGGTCAGCAGCGGCCACGGGAAACGGCGCGTGCGTGGCGGTGCCAGACCGTGGCGCTGCGCGACCCGCGCGATCGCCGCGGCCATCTGCGAGCCGTCGGCGTCCCAGTGCCCGTCCATGTGCAGGCGGGCGAACGCCGGCAGACGCTCGCGCCGCTGCAGCAGCGCCAGCATGGTCCGCGCCACGTCCGGCACATAGGCCCACTGGTGGCCCACGCCCGGGTCGCCCGGCAGGGTCACCGTCGCCACCGGTCGCCCGGGGCGCACCAGCCCCTGCGCGAACCAGCTGTTGCCCACGCGCGGGCCGAAGAAGTCGCCCGCGCGCACCACGATGGCCCGCGCGCCCTGGGCGGTCGCCGCCTGCAGGCGCCGCTCCAGTTCCACCCGGATCGCGCCCTTGCGCGTGACCGGGGCCTGCGGCGCGTCTTCGTCCGGCGCCGGATAGGCGTCCGGGCCGTAGTTGTAGACCGTGCCCGGCAGGACCACGGTGGCACGCTCGGCGATCGCTGCGGCCACGGTGTTGTCGATCATCGGCAGCACCAGCTCCGACCAGCGCCGGTAACCGGGCGGGTTCACCGCATGCACGATCACCGCGCAACCCCGGGCCGCCTGCAGCACGTCCGCCCGTTGCAGCGCATCGCCGCGGAGCCAGTGGATGCCGTCGCGCTCCGCGCTGGGGTGGGCGAGGCCGCGCTGCAGGGCGCGCACCTGCCAACCGGCGTCGCGCAACTGCCGCGCCAGTTCGCCGCCGATGCCGCCGCTGGCGCCCAGCACCAGGGCCGTGGAAGAAGAGGACATGACAGCGCTCCGTTGGGGTCGGCGGTCAGTGTCGGTGCCGGTGCCGCTGAAGAAAATTGGCGAATACTGCGGACCGGCTATACATTTCTGTATGGACAACACGATCGGCTGGGAACTCTACCGGTCCTTCCTGGCGGTGCTGGAGGAAGGCTCGCTGTCGGCGGCGGCACGCGCGTTGGGCCTGACCCAGCCCACCGTCGGCCGTCACGTGGCAGCGCTGGAACAGGCGCTGGCGGTGCCGCTGTTCGTGCGTTCGCAGACCGGCCTGCTGCCCACCGATGCCGCGTTGGCCTTGCGCGGGCATGCGCAGGCGATGGGCAGCCTGGCCGCGTCGCTGCAGCGCGCGGCGGGCCGCCACGGCGATGCGGTACGCGGCACGGTGCGCATCGCCGCCAGCGAGGTGATCGGGGCGGAACTGCTGCCGCCGGTGCTGGCGGCCCTGCGTCGCGCGCATCCGCACCTGCGGCTGGAACTGGTGCTGAGCAACCGGGTGCAGGACCTGCTGCATCGCGAGGCCGACGTGGCGGTGCGCATGACCCGGCCCACGCAGGACGTGCTGATCGCGCGTCACGTCGGCGAGGTGGCGGTGGCGCTGTTCGCGCACCGGGACTACGTGGAACGCCACGGCCTGCCGCAGACGCCGGAGGACCTGCCGCAGCATGCGCTGATCGGCTTCGATGCGGAGACGCCGTTCCTGCGCGCGGCGCGCAGTGCCTTGCCGGCATGGCGGCGCGAGGCGTTCGCCTTGCGTGCCGACAGCGACCTGGCGCAACTGGCATTGCTGCGCGCCGGCTGCGGCATCGGCTTCTGCCAGGTCGCGCTGGCGCGACGCACGCCGGCGCTGGTGCCGGTGCTGCCGCAGCAGGTACGCGTGGGCCTGGAGAGCTGGATCGTGATGCACCAGGACGTGCGCGGCAGCGCCGCCTGCAGCGCGGTGTTCGCGGCCCTGGTCGAGGCGATGACCGCGCACACCGCCTGAGGTGCGTGCGCGATGGCGGCCGGCCGGCGCACACGCGCCGCCGGCCGCCCCCACCCGGACAGGGATGTCAGGACGCTTTTACCAATCCCGAATCCCCACTCCCGAATCCCTGCCTTACGGCAACGTCAGCGCGATCGGATTGGCCTTCATGCTGGCGCTGATCGCCGGGAACGGATCCACGCCGGACATGGTGATGACGTCGTTGATCGACACCACGTCGCAGTTGATGGTGCTGTCGTTGACGCACATGTAGGCGGCCGCGCCGTTGCCCGGCTCGTACACCGCCTTCCACACGTAGTCCGGGACCTGCACGTTGTCGGCGCCGATGCTGCTGCGCGTGCCGCTGTCGAAGGCCGGGCCGGTGACCACGTAGACCTCGCCGCGCTGCTTGGCCAGCTGGCGCACCTGCTCCTCGATCCGCGCCCACTCGCCGGTGTTGAGCTTGTGGTCCTGCGGGACCACGTTGGCCATCGAGAAGGTTTCCTTCTCCGAGTTGGTGGTCGAAGCGTCGCCGGCCGGGGTCATGTGGCCGCGGTCGTAGCCGGAGTTGGTGTAGTCCGAGGTGTGCGAGCGGTCGGCGGCGGGGATGCCGGTCTCGTCGTGGAAGGAGCCGACGCGGCCGATCGATTCGGCACCGGCGACCTGCTGGTCGGTGATGTGCTCGGCCGAGTACAGCGGACCCTTGGTCACGCCCGAGGCCATCAGCACGTACTCGGTGTGGCAGACCTCGGTGGTGCGGCTGGTGATCGACGCATCGAGCGTCGGCGCCTTGCCGCCGGCGTAGAGCGTGGGGCAGCTGGTGGCGGCGCTGGCCGCCTGGGCGGCGAACAGCGCAAGCAGGGCAAGACAACCGCGCAGGGAGACGGACATTGCAGGAACCTCGGGGGTGGTCGATGGAGGTGAAGAAACTGGCCACGTTCGATGTCCGTCAGGTGACGGCTGGATGTGCTGCCAATGGCAACTGCGCCGCGGGTCACGCTTGGCGGTAGACGCCGCGCGGCGACGGATCAATCGCATGCGATAAGCGTTCTCATTTACAATGCGCGACCGCCCTGTCCCGCACCGCGCCGCCGTGATCAAGTCGCTGTTGTTCCAGTTGCATTGGCTGCTCGGCATCAGTGCCGGTCTGGTGCTGTCGGTGATGGGGCTGAGCGGGGCCACGCTCGCCTTCGAGGACGAGATCGTGCGCCTGGCCAATCCGCCGCTGGCGGCCATCGCTGCGCGCCATGCCGCCGGCGAGCAGCCCTTGCCGCTGGCCGAGCTGGCGCGGCGCCTGGACCTGGACGGCGCGCACCGCAGCAACCGCCTGCTGATCGATCCGACCGGCACGCGGCCGTCCGCGGTGCGCCTGCCGGGCCGCGACGGCGGCCGCCTGTACTTCGACCCCTACACCGGCGCGGTGCTGCCGGCGCCGCGCCTGGACGGGTTCTTCTCCTTCGTCGAAGACCTGCACCGGCGCCTGGCCGCCGGCGAGCGCGGCAAGGCGATCACCGGGGTTTGCGCCTTCGTGCTGATCTTCTTCTGCCTGTCCGGCCTGTATCTGCGCTGGCCGCGACGCTGGTGGAGCTGGCGCGCGTGGTGGGCGGTGGAGTGGAACCGGCAGGGGCGCAGCTTCCTGTGGAGCCTGCACTCGGTGATCGGTACCTGGTGCCTGCTGGTGTACCTGCTGATCGCCGCGACCGGGCTGTACTGGTCCTACGACTGGTACCGACAGGGGCTGGTGGCGGTGCTCGGCGGCGATGCCGCGCCCAAGGAGAAGGAGGGCGGTCGCGGCGGCAAGCCACCGGCGGTGGACTACGCGCGGCTGCAGGCGGCCCTGGCGACCCTGCCGGCCGCGCAGCGCGCTTACCTGGACCTGCGCATGCCCGGTCGCAGCGGCCAGCCGATCGTGGCCCGTTACCTGCCACCCGATCCGGCGCACGACCGCGCCTACGACAGCGTGGAGGTCGATCCGGCCAGCGGCCGCGTCCTGCGCCACCTGGAGTATCGGCAGCAACCGCTGGGCCGGCGCCTGCTGACCAGCATGTTCGCGCTGCACAGCGGCAGCTTCTTCGGACTGCCCGGGCGCGTGGCGATGCTGCTGGCGAGCCTGTGCATGTCGCTTTTCTTCGTCACCGGCTGGATGCTGTACCTGGATCGCCGGCGCAAGAAGCGCGCCTTGCGCGAAGCGCGGCGCGCGCTGCCGGGATTGGTCGGCGATGCCGCCGGCGCCTGGCTGGTGGGCTTCGCCAGCCAGAGCGGCCTGGCCGAGCGCCTGGCCTGGCAGACCGCCGCGCACCTGCAGGCCGCAGGCCTGGCCGTGGAGGTGCGTTCGCTGGCGCAACTGGAGCTGGCGCACCTGCGCGGCGCGCAGCGCGTGCTGTTCGTGGTCAGCACCTTCGGCGACGGCGAACCGCCGGACTCAGCGCGCGGTTTCGTCCGGCGCGTGCTGCGCCAGGCGCAGGCCTTGCCGGAGCTGCGCTACGCCATGCTCGGCCTGGGCGACCGGCAGTACCCGCAGTTCTGCGGCTTCTCCCGCGAGGTGCAGCACTGGCTGGACGCGCAGGGCGCACAGGCGCTGTTCCCGGCACTGGAAGTGGACAATGCCGACCCGCAGGCGCTGGCGCAGTGGCAATGGCAACTGTCCGCGCTCACCGGCGTGGCGGCGTCGGCGCCGGTGCTGCAGGCGCCGGAACCGCTGGACTGGCGCCTGGCCAGGCGCGTCCTGCTCAATCCCGGCAGCGTCGGTGCGCCGGTGTGGCGCATCGATCTGGTGCCGCCGCCGCAGGCGCACTGGCATGCCGGCGACATCCTGGAAGTGCAGCCCTGCCACGCCGCCGACGCGGTCCGCACCTGGCTTGCGACGCAGGCGTTGGATGCCGAACAGACGGTGCAGGCCGATGGCGTGCCTCAGCCGTTGTGGCAGGCACTGGCATCGCGCGCGCTGACGTCGCCAACGCCGGGCGACGACCTGCAGGCCTGGGTGGACGCGCTGCCGAATCTGCCGTTGCGCGAATACTCGATCGCCTCGGTGCCGGCCGACGGCCTGCTGCAGATGGTCGTGCGCCTGACCCTGCGCGACGACGGCAGCCCCGGGCTCGGCGCCGGCTGGCTGTGCCAGCATGCACCGCTGGGCGCGGTACTGCGCGCGCAGGTGCGCGCCAACCCGGGGTTCCGGCGGCATGGCGCTGCGCCGATGCTGCTCATCGGCAACGGCACCGGCATCGCCGGCCTGCGCAGCCTGCTGCGCGAGGCCGAGCAGGTCGGCGTGCGGGGGCACTGGTTGCTGTTCGGCGAGCGCAATGCGGCGCACGATGCCCTGTTCGGCGACGAACTGCAGGCGTGGCAGGCCGCCGGTCATCTGCAGCGCCTGGATCTGCTGTTCTCGCGCGACCAGGCACACAAGCGCTACGTGCAGGACGGGCTGCGCGAATCCGCCGACGCGGTCCGCGACTGGGTCGCGCGCGGCGCCACCGTGTACGTCTGCGGCAGCCTCGCCGGCATGGCGCGCGGCGTGGATGTGGCACTGCGCGAGATCCTGGGCGAGGACGCGCTGGATGCGCTCAGCGCCGAGGGCCGCTACCGGCGCGACGTGTATTGAGGCGCTGCGCCGATCGCAGCGCGATCCAGGGCCTTGCGTGCCTGCGTTGATCGTCGCTGCGCATCATGATGACGGGCTGAGGACGGTGGCAGCCATTTAAGGGACTCTGATCCGTGCGGAATGCACGCGTGTAGCGACCGGGCGATGCGTCCGAGTGCCATGCGTCGGGACTGAAGTCCCTCCCACAACTGCTTTCTGTCTGCTTGTTTTATGTCGGCGCGGCAGCAGACCGGCCCTGTCTCGCGTCGCCGCGCAACCCGCTTACCTGCAGTCGCCGCTACCGGTGGCGGCCGGCGCCTTGATCCGGTACAGGTCGCGCTTGCCGGCCCTGGGCGCGCGGGCGCTGCCGGACAGCAACAGTTCGCTGGGCTTGGACGCATCCAGCACGGCGCCGGCGGTGTGGCCGTCGCGACTGTTGAACGACAGCGCCAGCGGCTGCGGGTCCGCGTAGCGGCCGCCGGCGCATTGCGCCAGCAGCACCTGGCTGCTCGCATTGCCGTGCGCACGCGCGAACAGCAGCGCGCGGCCGTCGCCCAGCCACGCCGCATCGGTGTCGTCGTCGGCGCTGTTGACTTCGGCCAGCGCCTGCGGTGCGGTGAAGGTCTGACCCTGCAGGCGCGCCACGAACAAGTCCAGGCCGCCGGCGCCGCCATGGCCGTCGCTGGCGAACAGCAGCCGCGTGCCGTCCAGCGACAGGGCCGGCGCACGCTCGTTGCCCGGCGAATTCACCGCCGCGCCCAGGTTCTGCGGCGCACCGTAGCCGCCGTCGGCGAGCACCGGCGCGCGGTACAGGTCGCTGCCGCCGTGGCCGCCGGGACGATCGGAGGCGAAGTACAGCCAGCGTCCGTCGGCGCTGAAGAACGGGTCGCTGTCCAGGTTCGGCGAGTTGAGCGGTGCCGGCAGCGGCTGCGGGTCGCTCCAGCGGCCGTCGCGCAGCCGCGCCTGCCAGAGATCGCCGCCGCCGGGCCCGCCGGCGCGGTCGGGACTGGCCCAGACGATGCGCTGGCCGTCTGCCGATACGCTGGCGCGGGTCTCGTCGGCAGCGGTGGATACCACGCCCATGCCCTCGATGCCGAATTCGGAAAGCGCGAACGCACACGGCGCGCAGAGTAAACTCGCGGCCAGCGCGAGCGGCAGGGCAGGGGTCCGCATGAGGGATTCCATGGAATGTCGCCGCCAGTCTAAAACAACCAACGAGCGCTCCATGCCCAACTCCCGTTTTGCCGTGTTCGGCCATCCCGTCGCCCATTCGCTGTCGCCGCGCATCCACGCCGCCTTCGCCAAGCAGACCGGCATCGCCCTGCAGTACGAGGCGATCGACGTCCAGGCCGACGGGTTCGCCGCGGCGCTGACCGCCTTCGCCGCCGACGGCGGTGTCGGCGCCAACGTGACCCTGCCGCTGAAGGAAGCCGCGTTCGCGCTCAGCGTGGTGCACAGCGCACGCGCGCAGTCGGCCGGTGCGGTCAACACGCTCAGCTACCGCGATGGCCAGTGGCACGGCGACAACACCGATGGCGCCGGCCTGGTGCGCGACCTGACCGACCGCAACGGCCTGGACCTGCGCGGCCGCCGCGCGCTGCTGCTGGGCGCCGGCGGCGCCGCGCGCGGCGTGGCGCCGGCGCTGCTGGAGGCCGGCGTGCAGCAACTGGTGGTGGTCAACCGGGCGCCGGAACGCGCCGATGCGCTGGTCGATGCGCTGGGCGAGCCGGCACGCGCGATCTCGCGCTACTGGGAAGACCTGCGCGAGCTGGGCGATTTCGAACTGATCGTCAATGCCACCACCATCGGCCGCGACCCGGCCGCCAGCTTCACCCTGCCGCTGTCGCTGATCAACAGCATGACCCTGGCGGTGGACCTGAACTACGGCGAGGTGGCGATCGCGTTCCTGGCCTGGGCGCGTGCGGCGCACTGCCGCGACACCGTGGACGGCCTGGGCATGCTGGTGGAACAGGCCGCCGAGAGCTTCGAGGCATGGCATGGCGTGCGCCCGGACACCGGTCCGGTGTACGCCGCGCTGCGCGAGCGCGATGCGGTTCTGGTCAGCGCCGACTGACGCCTGCGTCTTCATCGAGAGGAACGACTGCGTGGACACTGGACTTGCGATGCAAATGTTGACGACCCTGCTGTTCCAGCTGCCGGTCGTGGTGGTGTACGTGGTGGGGATGGCGCTGCTGGCCACGCGGCGCCCCGGTCGCCCACGGACGCTGGGCCTGTGCGGGTTGAGCCTCATGCTGGTGGTGATGCTGCTGGGCACGGCGCTGTCGATGTTGCCGATGTGGCTGATGTCGCGTGGCGCCAGCCTGTCCCAGTTCACCATGTGGCTGGGCGTGCTGCGCGCGGTCCTCAGCCTGATGTTGACGGTGGGCGTGCTGCTAGTGGTGCTGGCGCTGCGCTTCGCCCTGCCGCCGCGCGTGGCGCCGCCGCACTGACCGACGCCACCGGATTCGAGGGAGGACGCGATGCCGGCAATGGAGTTGCACCCGCTTCTGGACATGAGCGTGCTGACCGGTGCGCTCGGCTTGCTGGCGCGCCTGTTGCTGCCGCTGATCGCCCTGCTGCTGCTCCCGCGGCTGGCGCCGGGCCGCGCGCGCACGCTGGCCCGGCTCGGGCTGACGGTGTTGCTGATGGACGCGATCCTGCCGCGGCTGTTGAACGCGATCCTGGGCTCGGTGGCGCTGCTGTCTCCGCAGTTCCGCGGCGTCCATCCGGACGTTTCCGCGCTGGTGCATCTGCTGGACGATGCGCTCTACGTGGCCGGCCTGGCGTTGCTGCTGCGCGCGCTGTGGCTGGCGCTGCCGCGCAAGACGGCGCCGCCGCTGCCATAACGCGGCGCGCCGCACCGTTCAGTTCCCGGGTTTCAGTCCCTGCGACGGGACGTGAGAAAATGCCGGGATGACCGATTCCGCTTCGCCGTCGACGCCGCCCGCGTCCGGCCCGTCCCCGCGTCAGCTCACCGAACCGGTCAAGCTGGCGATCCGCGATGCCTACGCCAAGCTGCAGGCCAATACGCCGGGCTTCCGCGTGCGCCGTGCGCAGAGCCAGATGATCGGCGTGGTCTCGCGCGCGCTGGGCACCTCCGGCGGCGTGGGCGTGGCCGAGGCACCGACCGGCGTCGGCAAGAGCCTGGGCTATCTGACCGCCGGCGTGCCGATCGCCCTGGCCAGCAAGAAGAAGCTGGTGATCAGCACCGGCACGGTGGCGCTGCAGTCGCAGCTGGTCGAGCGCGACATCCCGGCCTTCCTCAAGGCCACCGGGCTGGAGGCCACGGTGGCGCTGGCCAAGGGCCGCACCCGTTACCTGTGCACGCGCAACGTCGCCGAGCTGCATGGCGAGGCCGCGCAGGACAGCATGTTCGAGGACGAGGCGCCGCTGTACGACCGCCCGCTGAGCCCGGCCGAGGCCGAGCAGGCGCGCGCGCTGGCCAAGGCCTACGCCGACCGGACCTGGAACGGCGACCTGGACGCCGCGCCGGAGCCGGTGCCGCCGTCGCTGCGTGCGCGCATCACCACCAATGCGGCCGGCTGCGCCGGGCGGCGCTGTTCGTTCGCGGTGCAGTGTCCGGTGCTGAAGGCGCGCAGCGAGGTGCGCGATGCGCAGATCGTGGTCACCAACCATGCCCTGCTGCTGTCGGCGCTGTCGCTGGGCGACAGCGACAACGGCCAGCCGCTGATCGCGCCACCGTCGGACATGCTGCTGGTGCTCGACGAAGGCCACCACATCGCCGGCGTGGCCATCGACCAGGGCGCGGCGAACCTGCCGCTGGACGAGCTGGCGCGGCGCACCGGCCGCCTGCAGGCGCTGGTCGGCGCCGCCTACCGGCTTGCCGACAAGGACCGCATCGGCAATCAGTTGCCCAACGAGGCGGTCGAACTCGCCGCGCGGGTGGCCAAGGGCCTGAAGGCGTTCCGCGCCGAGATCGAACGGGTGTGGGTGCCGGAGCCGGGTCAGGACGAACCGATGTGGCGCGCGCCCAATGGCCGCCTGCCCGAGGACTGGAAGCCGCTGATCGATGCGCAGGCGCAGGACACCGGGGCGCTGCTGAACTGGGTGCAGGCCGCGCACCAGATGGCGGCCAAGTCCAAGCAGGAGGACGCGGCCAAGGAGCGCCTGCAGCGCAACCTGGGCATGGCCCTGGAGATGGTCGAGCAGCAGTACGCGCTGTGGCTGGGCTGGCGCCGCGAGGACCAGGACGGGCAGCCGCCGATGGCGCGCTGGATCACCGCCTCGCGCGATGCTGATCTGATCTGCCATTGCTCGCCGGTGTCGGCCGCGCAAGTACTGCGCTCGCTGCTGTGGAGCGAGGTGGATGCGGCGGTGCTGACCTCGGCCACGCTCACCGGCGGCGGCGATTTCCAGGCGCTGGCGATCGACAACGGCCTGCCCGCGCATGCGGAGATGGTGTCGCTGTCCTCGCCGTTCGATCTGCCCAACCAGGCCGAACTGATCGTGCCGGCGTTCCCGGTGGCGCCGGACGACCGCGAGGGCCATCCGCGCGAAGTGGCGCGCTACCTGGTGCGCGAACTGGACTGGGGCAAGGGCTCGATCGTGCTGTTCACCTCGCGCTGGAAGATGCTCAAGGTGGCCGATCTGCTGCCGATCGCGCAGCGCAACCGCGTGCTGGTGCAGGGCGACGGTTCCAAGTCGCAGATGATCGGCGAGCACATGCGCCGCATCGCCGCCGGCGAAGGCTCGGTGCTGTTCGGCCTCAATTCCTTCGGCGAAGGCCTGGACCTGCCGGGCGAGGCCTGCACCACGGTGGTCATCACCCAGGTGCCGTTCGCGGTGCCGACCGATCCGCAGACCGCCACGCTCGGCGAATGGTTCGAGAGCCGCGGCCTCAACGCCTTCAACCTGATCGCGGTGCCGCACGCGCTGCGCACCCTGACCCAGTTCGCCGGCCGCCTGATCCGTACCGCCGACGACCACGGCCGCGTGATCATTCTCGATTCGCGGCTGCTGACCAAGCGCTACGGCAAGCGCATCATCGATGCGTTGCCGCCGTTCAAGCGGGTGATCGGCTAGTGGAAGCACGTGCGAAGCCATTGATGCCGACGTAGTCGATCGCCGTTTCGCGCGACACACCGCGGGCGCTGTGGTGGCGGCGTGAATTGTCTACCGCGCCGTCCAGCATTGTGCCGATGCGCGCTTGACGGCCCTGATCCCTGCAAGCGATAAACATTCACGCGCTAGGAAAGCACACAGCGCCGCTCAGGGGATGGCGATGGCGGACGGATTCTTCAGGGAAGAAGTGTTTCGAGCACGCCGCGAGGGCTGGCTCGGCGCCGTGCGCCTGGACGCGCCACGCTTCGGTTGGGCTTACTTCTGGGCCAGCATCGCGCTTCTCGTCTTTGTGCTGGCGCTGCTGTGCGTAGGCAGCTATACGCGGCGAGAAGCGGTCAACGGCACGTTGGTGCCCGATCGCGGACTGCTGACCATGACGCCCTCCGCATCCGGTCGGGTCGTGCGTACGTTCGCCAAGGAGGGCGCAAAAGTCCGCGCGGGCCAGCCGCTGATTGAGATTTCCGGCGAGCAGGACAGCGCGTCGCTCGGCGATACGCAGGCATCGGTGATCGCGCAGTTGCGCCTCAAGCGCGAGCGTTTGCGATCCGACATCGAGGAACAGCGCAGCCTGTCGCAAGCGCAGGATCGCGACCTGCGCACGCGTATCGAACTGTTGAAGAGTCAGATCGCCAGTACCGAAGAACAGATCGAACTGCAGCGGCAGCGCGCCGAAAGCGCCATGCGCCTGTACGAGCAGTGGTCCAGCCCGGGCAATCGCGGTGTACTCACCAAGGTGCAACTGCTGCAGCAGCAGGATGTGGCGATCCAGAATCAGGCGCAGCTCAAGGATCTGCAGAAGCATTCGCTGGAACTACGGCAGCAACAATCGCAATTGCGGACACAACTGGAACAACTGCCGGCAACGCTGATCGGAAAGAACAACGAGATCGATCGGCAACTGGCGGATGTGGCGCAATCGATCTCCGAGAGCGAGGCGCGCCGTGCGGTGATCCTGCGCGCGCCCTCGGACGGGATCGTCGGCAATCTGTTGGTGTATCCGGGACAGCCCGTCGCCGCGCAGCAGCCGTTGATGACGCTGTTGCCGCGGGACACGCGGCTACGCGCCGAGCTCTGGGTATCGTCGCGGGCTGTCGGGTTCGTCAGTCCAGGCGACCGGGTGGTGTTGCGCTATCAGGCATTCCCGTATCAGAAGTTCGGGCGCCACGCCGGCCACGTCGCGGAGATTTCGCGCAGCGCGATGAGTTCGGGTGACCTGACCCGGTTGCTGGGCCAGGACATCAAGGAGCAGCGCTACCGGGTCATCGTCGAACTGGGCAGCCAGACTGTGGTGGCGTATGGACGCAAGGAGCCATTGCGCCCGGGAATGGCGCTGGATGCAGACATCCTGCTCGAACGCAGACACCTGATCGAATGGATGTTCGAGCCGGTCTACGAACTGGCCTCCGGTATGCGTGATGCTCCTTCCAACGAGCGTGGATCATGAGTCGGCCTTGGTCGCCCTGGAGGTCGCCGTTTGCGACGCGGATCGTGCCGGTCATGCAGACGGAAGCGGCGGAGTGCGGCCTGGCCTGCCTGGCGATGGTCGCGGGCTTCCATGGCCAGAACGTCGACCTGCCCAGCTTGCGTCGGCGCTTCAGCATCTCATTGCAGGGCGCACGTCTTGAGCGTCTGATGCAAATCGCGCGCACCATCGGTTTCGAGGTCAGGCCGATGCGCGCTGAGCTCGACTATCTGACCGCCGTTGGCGGCCCCTGCATCCTGCACTGGGATCTAAGCCACTTCGTGGTCCTTGAGTGCGTCACGCGAGGAGTCGCGCTGATCCACGACCCTGCGCGCGGCACGCTGCGGCTGCCGCTGGCAGAGGTAGGCAAGCATTTCACCGGGGTGTTGCTGGAACTGCTGCCGAGTCCGAGTTTCGAGAAGGTGGCGGCGCCGCGGCCGGTGTCCTTGCGCATGCTGACCGGGAGGGTCGTTGGGCTGCGTCGAGCGCTGGTGCAGGTCTTTGCGCTGGCGCTGGCGATCGAGATGTTGGTGCTGCTGATGCCATTCCAGATGCAGTGGTTGATCGACCACGTCCTGGTCTCGGCCGACATGCCACTGCTGAAGATCCTGGCGATCGGGTTTCTGCTCGCGGTCCTCGCACAGACGGCGCTGAGTCTGGCGCGCAGCTGGGTGGTCAGCTGGCTGGGCGCCTCGCTCAACAGCCAGTGGATCAATAACCTGTTTGGCCACCTGATGCGATTGCCGCTGGATTATTTCGAAAAGCGGCATATGGGCGATGTGCTGTCCCGGTTCGGATCGCTGAAGTCGATCCAGACGACGCTGACTGGCAGCTTCGTCGAAGCCGTCCTCAACGGCATGACCGGCATACTGGCGCTGGTGGTGCTGTTTTTCTACAGTGCCGAGCTCGCCGGTTTGGTGTTGGCAGCATTCGTATGCTACTTGCTTCTGCGCGTGGCGATGTACCGCGTGCAGTTCCGAATCACCCGCGATCAATTGTTTCATTCGGCGCGGCAGCAGAGCGAGTTGATGGAGTCGGTTCGCGGCATCCAGGCGATCAAGCTGGCCAACAAGCAGGGCCTGCGTCAGAGCCGGCTGTTTGCAGCGACCGTCCAGGCAGCCAGTCTGGATATGCAGGCGCAGCGCATCGGCCTGGCGTTCACTGCGTTGAATGGCGGCGTCTTCGGGCTCCAGCGCGTGCTGCTGATCAGCATCGGCGGCTACATGGCACTGCACGATGCGTTGTCGGCGGGCATGCTGGTGGCGTTTCTCAGCTATGCGGACCTGTTCACCAGTCGGGCGGGGAGCCTGGTCGACAAGTGCGTCGAGTTTCGTATGCTGCGGTTGCACGCCGAGCGCATCTCCGACATCGCCATGAGTGATCCCGAGCAGCATGCGTTGGGGCACTACAGTGGGCCCGAACTGGCACCGGAGATTGAATTGAAGGGCGTCAGCTTCCGCTACTCCGACGATGATCCTTGGGTTCTGCGCCACTTTGATCTGAAGATTCGCGCAGGCGAATCGGTGGCCATCGTCGGACCGAGCGGTTGCGGCAAATCCACGCTGGCCAAGCTTCTGTTGGGCTTGCTCACGCCAACCGAAGGGCACATCGAGGTGGGCGGTGTGGAAATCCGACGGCTGGGATTGGAGGTCTATCGCGGCATGGTCGGTGCGGTGATGCAGGATGACCAGCTTTTCGCCGGCTCATTGGCCGACAACATCGCATTCTTCGATCCTGACGCCAGCCTGCAGCGCGTTGTGGCCGCTGCCAAGCTGGCAGCCATCCACGACGACATCGTACGTATGCCGATGGGATACGAGTCGTTGGTTGGCGACATGGGATCGATCCTGTCGGGCGGACAGCGGCAGAGAGTGATTCTGGCGCGCGCCCTGTATCGGCAGCCAAAGATCCTGGTGCTTGATGAGGCAACCAGCCATCTGGATCGGCAGCGCGACGAGATGGTCAATGCGCATATCAAGGCGCTGAGCATGACGCGCGTCCTGATCGCGCATCGAGAAGACACCATCGCCTCGGCCGACCGCAAGGTCGTGTTGGGGGCGGAGCGGAATCAAGGCGTGCGATCTGGCGCCGAAAGACTTGACGCGTCGCGAAGCGTTGAGAAGCTCGCCGGCATTGTCGCTGGCGAATAACCATGCTGTCTTTCAAGGAGAGTGGAATGGAAACTGTCGTGAACACGGAAAATTCGCGTCCCGTTGCGCAGCGCTTCGCGCGTGAAATGACCCAGGAAGAAGTCAATGCGATCTCCTGCGGCGGCGGCCAGCAGCAGGGGGACACGCTGATCATCATCATCGTCGAAGCCGTCGACACCGAGACGATCATCATCTTCAGCTGATCTGAAGGCGCATGGCGGTGCTGCAGCGCCGCCATGCATTCGGAGCGATTGCATAACGGATGCCAAGATGATGCAGCAAGAGGCAAGGAAGGTTTTGATCGTGGCGCCGCAACGCGACACGCACGCAACGACCATTGCCGCCATGATCGGGGCGGCGGGACACACGGTGGAATTGTTCGACAGTAGCGCCTGGCCGAGTGGCATGGCCGGATCGCTGCTCTGCGATACGCAAGGTGTCCGCTTTGTGCGCGACGGGTCACCACTGCACTATGACGCCGCCTGGTGCAGGCGATTGCTGTTCAAGAAGCAGCCACCCGCGAGTGTGCACGAGCAGGACGTGGGATTCATCCGTTCCGAAGGATTGCTGTTCGACCTTGGCACGCTTGCCGTGATGGGAGGCGGGGTCGGTGTGCAGCGCTGGCTCAATGCGCCGATGCAGGCGCTCATGGCGGACCAGAAGGCCTTGCAGTTGGCGACGGCGGCAGCCAGCGGGCTGCGCCTGCCGCGGACCCTGATCAGCCATCGTGCGGACGACATTCGTCGGTTCCGGAACGCCGAACCGGATGGCGTGGTCGTCAAGCCGTTCAACGTCGGTGCCTGGTCGGAGAATGCGGGCTATAGCGTGTCCTATGCGACCCGCGTCCGTATCGAGGAAACCCTGGCCGATGGCGACGTGAGCGCCTGTCCTACCAACTATCAGGAAGTAGTGCGCCACCGCGGCGATCTGCGGGTGGTTTGTCTCCAGGGGGAATACGTGGCGGTCAAGATGACGCATGCGCTGGATGGTGAGATCGATTACCGCGCGGTACGCCACAAGACCACGATCACCTACGCCGAGACCGCACTGCCGCCCGCGCTGCTGGTCAAGCTCGAGCGCCTGCGACAGACACTGGGTATCGACTTCTTCTGCGCCGATTTTCTCGTGCCGGCGGATGGAGGCGAGCCGATCTTCATCGAACTCAATCCGGGCGGCCAGTTCCTGTATCTGGACCAGAAGCTCCCGCATCTGGATATCGCACGCAAGTTCTGCGCTTTGCTGGTCCATGGAGCAATCGCACGCTACCGTGAGTTCGCTACGCCTGTCGCCGTTGCGCCGCCTGCGCAAGCGTCCGAGCGTACACCCGCCCCAACAGAAGCGAGTCCCGTATGCGAATGATGATGCGTCTGGTCACGGCGGCGACCCTGCTCGCGATCGCTGGCTGCGGTTTCGCCCGTCCTCAACAGGATCCATCGATGGCCCATTCCGACCAAGGCGCGAGCGTCAACGCGGATTACCGGCAACAACTGCTGCAGCTGGCCCAGGCCGACCAGCAGATCCGCGCCGATGCCCTGAAGCACTACACGCCACAGCAGTTGCAGAGCGATCCTGGCGCCGCCCGTGCCGTCGCGTTGCAGATCCACGCCTCGCAGCAGCAGAATCAGCAGAAGCTTTCCGCGCTGATGAACCAATACGGCTTTCCGGATACTGCGATTGCCGGCGATGACGGCGCGCACGCGGGCTTCCTGGTCGCACAGCATGTCGCGGACAGGACGTTCCGCGATGCCTTCCTGAAGGGCATCGAAGCCGCGGCCGAGAACGGGCGTTATAGCAAGGAGGATCTTGCGCTGTTCGTGGATCGCAATCGCATTCTCAGCGGTCGGCCGCAACTGTATGGGACCCAGCACAAGTCCGACGGCAGCCTGTTCGAGGTGGAACAGCCAGAGCAACTGCAGCAGCGCCGGGCTGCGATGGGATTGCCGCCGGACGTCGCCGGACCCTGACGCGACCGCGAGGACGCCGCGCTTCGAGGCACACCCGCTGCTTCTGCGGATGCCCGGTGGGGCGGTCTTTATCGCAGCCGCAGGATTGGCCATGTCCAATAGGTGGCCAGATCGTCCACGAACGGTTCGGCGCTTTAGATCGGATCGCCTCGAATCGCAGATCGCCAACGCAGATCGCCGCTGAAGCATCTGCGCGGATGTGCTCCCGGCGTGCCGCGACCTGGCCGCCACCGGCCTCTTTGCGTGACTTGCGTTGATTCAATACTGTGATTTCTATCGCCAAACGGTGCCGTCTGGAAGGCGATATGTGGTGCCCAGTCCATAACCGCATACAGGCCGCGCGCACTGGTCTAGTATCGCGGGCGACAGGGGAAACATCATCATGCGAATCGCCACACGCTGGGCGTTCGGAGCGGCGTTGTGCGTGCTGACCAGCATCGCCGCGGCGGGTCCGATCGGTGCACCGACAGATGACGCTGCCGCGGCGGCGCCGGCCAATCCGGCCTATCGCACGCAACTGCTGCAGTTGATCAGCGACGACGCGCAGGCGCGCGCCGATCTCAAGCGGGACTACTCGCCGCAGCGGCTGCAGCACGACACCGAGTCGCTGCGCGCGTATGCACGCGAGGTGCGTATGGCGCAGAAGCAAAGCCAGGAGCGCCTGACCGATCTGATCCGGCGCCAGGGCTTTCCCGATACGCAGGCGGTCGGCGCCGAGACGGCGCACGCGGTGTTCCTGATCGCCCAGCGCATCAACGAGCCTGGCTTTCGCGCCGACTTCCAGCGCGGCATCGATGCGGCCGTGCAGCGCGCCGCCTACAGCCAAGCCGATCAGGCACTGTTCGCCGATCGCAGCCGCGCGCTGAGCGCCAAGCGCTAGCGTCCGCCATCGCGGCGATACGCGCGGTGCATCGCGCCGCGGTGCGCTTGCGGCCGCATCGCCAGGCATCGCCGTTGCCGCTGGCACGCGCGCGCGTCTACATTTTGCGGCCGATCTGCAGCTGCATCATCGTCGAGTGACGCAGCGACGGCGCTGCAGCTGCAACGGATTGCGCGCTCTACCAATGGTCGCGATCACAGTGCGCGGACGCGATTGGCTGCGTCGATGGCATCGATCGCAAGGAACGAATGTTCTGCGCGCCGGACTGCCGCCATGCTGCAGCTCCCTTCACGCGAGCCGACGCCATGCGCCCTGGATCCCTGTTGTTGCTTGTCCTGTTGTCGCCTTCCCTGATCCTGTCGGCCAGCGCCGCACAGTCCACGCTCACCCGCGACAACGGTGCGCCGGTGGGCGACAACCAGAACTCGCAGACCGCCGGGCCCAACGGCCCGACGCTGCTGCAGGACGTGCAACTGATCCAGAAGCTGCAGCGCTTCGACCGCGAACGCATCCCCGAGCGCGTGGTGCACGCGCGCGGCACCGGCGTGCATGGCGAGTTCACCGCCACCGCCGACATCTCCGACCTGAGCAAGGCCAAGGTGTTCGCGCCGGGCACCACCACGCCGGTGTTCGTGCGCTTCTCCTCGGTGGTGCACGGCAACCATTCGCCGGAGACGCTGCGCGATCCGCACGGCTTCGCCACCAAGTTCTATACCAGCGAAGGCAACTGGGACCTGGTGGGCAACAACTTCCCGACCTTCTTCATCCGCGATGCGATCAAGTTTCCGGACATGGTGCATGCGTTCAAGCCGGACCCGCGCACCAATCTCGACGACGATGCGCGCCGCTTCGATTTCTTCTCGCACGTGCCCGAGGCGACCCGCACCCTGACCCTGCTGTACTCCAACGAAGGCACGCCGGCCGGCTACCGCTTCATGGACGGCAACGGCGTGCATGCCTACAAGCTGGTCAACGCGCAGGGCCAGGTGCACTACGTCAAGTTCCACTGGAAGAGCCTGCAGGGCCTCAAGAACCTGGATCCGCAGCAGGTGATGGCGGTGCAGGGCAAGGACTACAGCCACCTGACCAACGATCTGGTTGGCGCGATCAAGCGCGGCGACTATCCGAAGTGGGACCTGTACATCCAGGTGCTCGCGCCCGAGGACCTGGCCAAGTTCGACTTCGATCCGCTGGATGCCACCAAGATCTGGCCGGGCGTGCCCGAGCGCAAGATCGGGCAGATGGTGCTGAACAAGAACGTGGACAACTTCTTCCAGGAGACCGAGCAGGTGGCGATGGCGCCGGCCAACCTGGTGCCGGGCATCGAGCCGTCGGAAGACCGCCTGTTGCAGGGACGCATCTTCTCCTACGCCGACACCCAGCTGTACCGCGTCGGCACCAACGGCCTGAGCCTGCCGGTGAACCGGCCGCGGGTGGCGGTCAACAACGGCAACCAGGACGGGGCGATGAACGCCGGCAGCACCAGCAGCGGCGTGAACTACGAGCCGAGCCGGCTCAGCCCGCGGCCGCAGGATCCGAACGCGCGCTACAGCCAGTTGCCGCTGTCCGGCACCACCCAGCAGGCCGGGATCGCGCGCGAGCAGAACTTCAAGCAGGCCGGCGAGCTGTTCCGCAGCTACAGCAAGAAGGAGCAGCAGGACCTGATCCAGAGCTTCGGCGAATCGCTGGCCGGCACCGACGACGCGAGCAAGCACATCATGCTCTCGTACCTGTACAAGGCCGACCCGGCCTACGGCAGCGGCGTGGCGCGGGTGGCCAAGGGCGACCTGGCGCGGGTCAAACAACTGGCTGCGCAGCTACAGGATTGATGCGTCCCACGCGCGGCCCGGCGGCGGCATCGCCGCGCCGCGCACTTTCTTGCGGAGACTCCCCATGCGTCGTGTTGTCTTCTTCCTTCTTGGCCTCGCGGTCAGCACCACGGCCGTCGCTGCACCGGCCGCACCTGCGGCGCCCGATCCGGCCGCGGTGCAGGCGCAGTTGCGCACCTATTTCTTCGATGCCGCGCGGCAGGGCCGCCAGGACATGCTGGCCGAGTTCATCCGCGCCCATTACGACCTCAATACCCGCGACGACAAGGGCTACACCGCGCTGATCCTGGCCGCCTACCATGGCCAGCAGGCGGCGGTGGAACAGTTGCTGCGTGCCGGTGCCGACCCCTGTGCGCAGGACAAGCGCGGCAACACCGCGTTGATGGGCGCGATCTTCAAGGGCGAGCTGAGCATCGCCAAGCGGCTGATGCAGGCCGATTGCGCGCCGGACCAGCGCAACAACGCCGGTCAGACCGCGGCGATGTACGCCGCGCTGTTCCAGCGCACCGAGGTGCTGAAGGACCTCGCCGCCAAGGGCGCCGACCTGCAGGCCAGGGATGCGCAGGGTAACGACGTGGCCAAGCTGCAGCGCGGCGAGTTCGCGACCGCACCGGCACGCTGAGCGGCCCCGGTCCGCCTCCGGGGCGGAGGCCAGGCACGACGATCGCACCGCGCGTGGATCGCAGGCCGCGGATCGGCGAAAATGCCCGGGTGGCCGGTTCCTCCGGCCCGCCGCGGCCCGTGCCGCCGCCGTCCGCCGCCCCGGTGGAGGCGGCCACAGGGCCGCGTGCTGCCCTGTCGGCATCGTGCCGGCGCTCTGCCGCGGCTCGCCGTCGCCCATCCCGGATCTGTCTTGAACGCCACTGCCCCTGTTTTGCCCGACGACCTACCCCTGGCCGAGCGCCTGCGTATCGCCCTGGACCTGCTCGAGACCATCGCCGCCGACCGGCGCGTGCTCGATACACTGCCGGAGGCCGAGCGGGTGCGCCTGCTGCAGGTGGTCGCCCAGGTCTTCAACCCCGAGCCCAAGGCGCGGCGCAAGCTGCTCAAGGAACAGGCGCGCGAGCGCCACCAGGAGAAGGTGCGCAAGGCCGAGGAACTGCTGGCGCAGACCGGCATCCGCGCGCTACGGCGCAAGCCGGTGTTCAGCACGCCCAACTATTTCCCGCCGCACACGCCCGAAGCGCTGATCCATGCGCAGGCTGCGGCGGCCGAGCCGGCGGCGCATTCGCCCGAATTGCGCCACTGCTACGTGTGCAAGCAGAAGTACACCGAGCTGCATCACTTCTACGACCAGATGTGCCCGCCTTGCGCCGAGCTGAACTACGTCAAGCGCACCGAGACCGCGGACCTGCGCGGGCGCGTGGCGCTGCTCACCGGCGGCCGGGTCAAGATCGGCTACCAGGCGGGGCTCAAGCTGCTGCGCGCCGGCGCCGAGTTGATCGTGACCACGCGCTTCCCGCGCGACTCGGCGGCGCGCTACGCGCAGGAGCCGGATTTCGCAGAGTGGGGCCATCGCCTGCAGGTGTACGGGCTGGACCTGCGCCACACGCCCAGCGTCGAGGCGTTCTGCAGCGAACTGCTGGCGACCCGCACGCGCCTGGATTTCATCGTCAACAACGCCTGCCAGACCGTGCGCCGGCCGCCGCAGTTCTATGCGCACATGCTGGCCGGCGAAACTGCCGCGCTGCACGACCTGCCCGAGCACGTGCGCCGGCTGGTGGGCCAGTACGAAGGCCTGCGCGGCCCCGACCTGCTGCCGGCCGCGGGGAGCACGCTGCCGGTCGGGGGCGGTCATGCGCACGCCGGTGCCGACGGTCTGCTGCGCGCCGCCGAACTGTCGCAGGTGCCGCTGCTGGCCGACGACCTGCTCGCCCAGCAGCACCTGTTCCCGGAAGGGCGGCTGGACCAGGACCTGCAGCAGGTGGATCTGCGCGGGCGCAATTCCTGGCGCCTGCTGCTGGACGAAGTGTCCTCGGTGGAGTTGCTGGAGACGCAACTGGTCAACGCGGTCGCGCCGTTCGTCCTCAACGCGCGGCTCAAGCCGCTGATGCTGCGCACGCCCGAGCGCGACAAGCACATCGTCAACGTGTCGGCGATGGAGGGGCAGTTCTACCGCAACTTCAAGACCACCCGGCATCCGCATACCAACATGGCCAAGGCCGCGTTGAACATGATGACCCGCACCTCGGCGGCCGATTACCAGAACGACGGCATCCACATGAACAGCGTGGACACCGGCTGGGTCACCGACGAGGATCCGGCCGAGATCGCCGCGCGCAAGGTGCAGGAAGAGCGCTTCCATCCGCCGCTGGACATCGTCGACGGCGCCGCGCGCATCGTCGATCCGATCATCCACGGCTTCAACACCGGCGAGCACGTGTGGGGCCAGTTCCTCAAGGACTACGCGCCGACCGATTGGTGAGGCGACGCGCCGCCATCGCAACGGTGCGCGACGTGTAATCGCGCCCGCGCGCCGCCTTAGCCGAGCGTGCGGTCCGCGGCCGTCGCGGCAGCGGTCTCGGCGTCCTTCTCGCGGCCCCAGAACTCCACCATGATGGTCATCATGGTCCACACGATCAGCGTCGGCTGCACCTTGTCCGGCAGCAGTGCCTGGCCCTTGAGCATCACGTCGATCACCTTCGGCAGCGCCAGCACCATCAGCAGGGTGTAGATCGCGTACGCCACCCGGTGCCGGCTGCTGGAAATGAACAGGATCGAGGTGACCAGGCTGGCGAGCACGCCCAGGACCACACCGAACTGCCAGGCGTTGAGGCGTTCGGTGCCGGTGAGCACCAGGCCCAGGACCGCACCGAAGAACATGTTCAGGCCGTTGAGATTGGCCTGGTACTCGTCCTTGGTCATGCGGCCGAGGCCGACCTTGCCGAACACGTTCCATCCCTTGCGCATGCTCGTTCCCCTTCGCGCTGTCGCATCCTGGCGCCGCCACGCCCATCCGCTGGCCGCACGCCTCCCCGCGCCCACTGTAGCGAAGATCGCGCGCGCTCGTCGCCTGCCCGCCGCGAGCGGGAGAATGCGGGTGCGTGCGCTAGCCCAGGGTCTGCAATTGGCCGCGCGGACCGTCTGGTGTCAGGTACAGATGCCCGATGCCGATCGGCAGGCGGAAGCGGCGCGGCCCGGCGCTGCCGGGATTGAGATAGAGCACGCCGTCGCGGGTCTGCAGCGACGGCATGTGCGAGTGGCCGCTGATCACCACGTCCACGCCGTCGGAGACGTGGTCCAGCGTCTTCAGGTCGTGGCGCACGTGCAGGCGCACGCCGTCGATGTCCAGGTCCAGGGTCTCGGGCAGCGCCTGCGCCCACGGCGCGGTATCGATGTTGCCGCGGATCGCGTGCAGCGGCGCCAACTCCCGCAGCGCCTCCAGCACCTCCGCTTTGCCGATGTCGCCGGCATGCACGATGGCCGCACAACCACGCAGCGCCTCCAGCGCTTCGGGCCGCAGCAGGCCATGGGTGTCGGCGATCACGCCGAGATGCAGCGGTCGAACGGGACGCATCGGTGGTGCTTCCTGGGGCATGACCAGCGTGCAGCCTACCGATTCGGGAGTGGTGGTGTCGTCGCCATACGCGTGCGCGCCGGATTCGGTGGAGGTGGCTGCGCCAAGCATCGTGCGCGGATGCGGGGTGGATCAACGCCGGCATCGGCACCTGGGCGCATCGCCGGCGCGTCGCAGTGTATCCCGGCGCTGCAACAGCGAGTGTCCAGGAACCGCGCTCTCGGATCGCCATGCATTAACCCGCACGTAGCGGCACGCGGCTCCATGGCGGCATGCGCACGCGGCGTGTTGTACCGTTGCCACGCGCGCCGCCCACGCTGTCGCACCGCATCGCAAGGCGGCGCCGTTTCTTCTCCAGCAGACTTCGACCGATGACCGCTCCCGCACCAACCCAAGCCGCCGCCGAGGCCGCGCCGCACGGCGCCGCCGCCGTGTTCCGCGTGGTCACCGGCAACTTCCTCGAGATGTACGACTTCATGGTCTATGGCTTCTATGCCACGGCCATCGGCCATGCGTTCTTCCCGGCGAAAAGCGCGTTCGCCTCGCTGATGCTGTCGTTGGCCACGTTCGGCGCCGGTTTCCTGATGCGGCCGATCGGCGCGCTGGTGCTGGGCGGTTACATCGACCGGCACGGGCGTCGCAAGGGCCTGATCCTGACCCTGGGGTTGATGTCGGCCGGCGTGCTGCTGATCGCCTTCGTCCCCGGCTACGGCACCATCGGCGTGCTGGCGCCGGTGCTGGTGCTGCTCGGCCGCCTGCTGCAGGGCTTTTCCGCCGGCGCGGAGCTGGGCGGCGTGTCGGTGTATCTGGCCGAGATCGCCACGCCTGGCCGGCGCGGCTTTTACGTGGCCTGGCAGTCGGCCAGCCAGCAGGTGGCGGTGGTGTTCGCCGCCGCGCTCGGCGTCGCCCTGCATGCGCTGCTGTCCGACAGCGTGATGGATAGCTGGGGCTGGCGCGTGCCGTTCGCCATCGGCAGCCTGATCGTGCCGCTGATCTTCCTGATCCGCCGCTCGCTGCAGGAAACCCCGGAGTTCGCCGCGCGGCAGGCGCCGGACCTGGCCGGCATCGCCCGTTCGCTGCGCGCCAATGTCGGCTTGATCCTTGCCGGCGTGGGCATGGTGATGATGACCACCGTGTCGTTCTACCTGATCACCGCCTACATGCCGACCTACGGCCGCACCGAGCTGCACCTGAGCGAGATGGACAGCCTGGTGGTGACCGGCTGCATCGGTCTGTCCAATTTCGTGTGGCTGCCGGTGATGGGCGCGTTGAGCGACCGCATCGGCCGCAAGCCGTTGCTGGTGTTCGCCAGCGTGGCGATGCTGCTGACGGTGTGGCCGGCGCTGCAGTGGCTGGTCGACGCGCCTTCGTTCGGGCGGCTGTTGCTGGTCGGCGAGTGGCTGTCGCTGCTGTACGGCGCCTACAACGGTGCGATGGTGGTGGCGCTGACCGAGGTGATGCCCGCCGAGGTGCGCACCACCGGCTTCTCGCTGGCCTACAGCCTGGCCACCGCCACGATGGGCGGCTTCACCCCGGCGGTGTCCACCTGGCTGATCCACACCACGCACAGCCGCGCGGCGCCGGCGCTGTGGCTGTCGCTGGCGGCGCTGATCGGCCTGGTCTGCACCTGGCTGTTGTTCCGTCGCCAGCGCGGCGCCGGCACCTTCCAGGCCGCCTGAGCGCGGCACTGCGTGAGGCAGGACAGGGCGGCGGCAGTCCGCCGCGCCCTTCGCAACGCGCGCCGGTCTAACCCAGATCCAGCGCGGCGGTGAGGTCGCCCGGCACCACGCCGCTGGCGGCGTGCATCGCGCGTTCGCGTTCGACCAGGCCCGGCAACGGCTCCAGGCCGAAGCGGCGGGTGATGAAGCGCAGGATCGAGCCGGTGTCGTAGACGCTGTGGTCGACGTGGCCGCGCCTGGCGTGCGGCGACACCACCAGCGCCGGGATGCGCGAACCCGGACCCCAGCGGTCGGCCTTGGGCGGCGCCACGTGATCCCACCAGCCGCCGTTCTCGTCGAAGGTGATGAACACGACGGTCTTCTCCCACAGCGGGCTGGTGCGCAGCGCCTCCACCACCATCGCGATGTGGCGATCGCCGGCGGCCACGTCGGAATAGCCGGCGTGCATGTTGAGGTTGCCCTGCGGCTTGTAGAACGTCACCGGCGGCAACGTGCCGGCCTGCACGTCGGCGAGGAAGCGGTTCTGCGGGGCGCTGTCGCCCAGGCCGCCGTCGCGCAGGCGGCGCGCCCGTGCCGGCGTGCCGGGGGCGAGGTTGGCGAAGTAGTTGAACGGCTGGTGGTGGATCTGGAAGTTGGGGCTGCCCGGGAACTCGCTGGTATCGCCGGTGTCGCCCTTGCCCTGCACCGCCAGCGCCCAGCCACCGGCATACCAGGCCCAGTCCACGCCCTTGGCGTCCAGCGCATCGCCGATATGGCGGTGGGTCTGCGCCGGCAACGTGTTGGGGCTGTTCGGGTCGGCGTAGTCCGGGCGCGTCGGATCCTGGCTGGTGCTGGGCTGGAACGGCGGGCTCAGGGTGTTGATCGCCCAGAAATCCGGGGTCAGCGCGCCGTTGCGCACGAAGCGCGGCCGGCCGTTGAGTGCGCTGCCCGGCGAATCGTCCTGCACCGCCAGACGGATCTCGTCCGGGCGGTCGCTGGCCAGCACGCTGATCTGCGTCCGCCCCGGGCTGCTGTCGGCCTTGGGGTAGTACGGCGCCTGCGCGGCGATCAGGTACTGGTGGTTGAGGAACGAGCCGCCGAACGCACCCATGAAGAAGTTGTCGCACAGCGTGTACTCGCGGGCCAGGCTCCACAGCCGCAGCGTGGCCGGCGCATCGCCGTAGTGGCCCATCACCAGCCCGCCGGCGTCGCTCCAGGCGGCGAAGCCGTCGTTGCGGCCGCCGTTGATCTGCATCTGGTTCTCGTAGAAGCGATGCACCAGGTCGCGGGTCACGATGCCGTGCGGCAGCAACTGGCCGTCGGGCGTGCGCAGCGCGAACGGCGCGTTGGGCAGCGGCCCGATCGCGTCCTCGCCGATCTTGTAGCGGCGGTGCGCCACCACCTGTTCGTCCGGGGCCAGACCGCCCCAGATCGGCGGCAGGATGTCGAGCACGCTGCCGTCGCGGTCCACCTGCCGCGCCTGCGCCGGCGTCACCTTGGACAGCGGTTGCTGCAGCCCGGGGAACTCTGGGAACAGGTTGTTGAAGCTGCGGTTCTCTGCGTAGATCACCACCACGTGCTCGATCTTCTGCCGCAGTTGCCGATCCAGTTCCGTCGCCGACAGCGCACGCGCTGGCGCGCGCTTGGCGGTCTCGGCGTGGGCCTCGGCGGGGCCGCCGAGCGCCAGGGCGCTGCCGGCCAGCGCCAGGCCGCCGAGCAGGCGTCGGCGTTGCGGGTTTTCGGGGGTGGTGTCGGTGTCGGCGGGCGGGGTGGACGCAGGATCCTGGGGCGGCTTCTTCACGGGGTCATCGGGCGAGGGAAAAGGCACCCGCCAGTGTGGGCCGCGTGAATGACAAGTCAAAGCCAGCCCGTCCCACTCCGGGGCCGGCGTTCAGCGGCCGTATCGCAGGCCGCGTTTTTCGGATGACCGATGACGCCGCGGCATGGTGCCCGCGCCCGACCTCAGCGGCGCGCTCGCGTGCTGCCGAAGACCCGCTCGCACAGCGCCACATAGACGCCCGAATCGTCGCGCGCTGCTGCACCGCTGGCGATGGCCGCGCTCAGCGCCGGGCCTAGCCGCGCCTCGCCCAGGCGTGCGGCCAGTTCGGTCAGTTGCGTCTGGAACCCGCGCTGCATGTCGGCGATCTGCCTGGCATCCTGCCCGAGCCAGGCATGGCCCTTGTCGTTGTACGCGGCGGCACCGTGCAAGGTGTCGGCCAGGTCGCTCTGCGGGTTTTGTGAATCGCTGGGCATTGCGGTGTGCGGGCTCGGGGCGGATCGCCCCGCAGCTCAGGCGGCGGGCTTTCCCGCGCCGTCCGCGCCTTCGGCATCGCCCAGCGCGTGTTGCACGTACAGGCGCTTGACCAGCACGTAGAGCACCACGGTGAGCGGCGCCGCCAGCACCACGCCCATCGGCCCGAACAGCACGCCGATGCCGAACAGCGAGAACAGCAGCAGCGCCGGCGGCAGATCCACCGCGCGCGCCTGGATCAGCGGCTGCAGGATATGGCCCTCAAGCTGCTGCAGCACCACGAACAGCAGCAGCGCCCCCAGCGCCACCTGCGGGCTGACGGTGAAGCCCAGCAGGATCGCCGGCACCGCCGCCACGATCGGGCCGACGATGGGAATGAAGTCCAGCAGCGCGGTCAGCAGCCCGATGCCCAGCGCCACCGGCACGCCCAGCAGCCACAGGCCGATGCCGGTCAGGGTGCCGATCACCGCCATCGCCAGCAATTGCCCGGTCAACCACGCGCGCAGCGCCTGGCCGCTGGCGGTCAGCGCCTCGTCGGCGACGCCGCGCCGGTCGCGCGGCAGCAGGTGCAGCAGGCCCTGCCGATACAGCCGCGGCTGCGCGGCCAGATACAGCCCGCCGACCATCATCAGCACCGCATCGGTGACGCCGCCGCCGGCCGACAGCACAATCGCGCCGGCGTGCGTGGCCAGGGTCGAAGCGCCGTCGCGCAACTGGTCGGGGATGCGCTCGATCTGCGGCCCCAGCGGGCCGGACTGCAGCCAGGCATGGAACTTGTTCCAGGCCGCCGGCAGGGTGGCGCGGAAGGTGTCGATCTGCGCGGCGACCTCGGCACCGAACAGCAGCACGATCGCCGACAGCCCCAGGACAAGCACCAGGATCACCAGCGCCAGCGCCGCCCACTCCGGCAGCGGCAACCACTTGCGCAACAGCGTGGCCAGCCCATGCAGCAGCACGCCCACCACCACCGCGCCGAACACGATCAGCAGCAGCTCCGACAACTGCCAGGCCAGCAGCGCCAGCGCACCCAGCGCCATGACGACCAGGACCCGCGCCGTGAACGCGCGCAGGGGCGAGGGGGAACCGGGGACGGAGGCATTCATCGGTGGCGCGGATCCCGATCAGGTCAATGAGCGCGGACAGTAGTGGCAGGGCGGTGCAGGGGGAGCGAAGATCGCGCGCCGCCCGTCGGCGGTGCACAGCCCCCGGTCGGTGAATGTGGGCGACGCCGGAGCGCGCCCGCACGTGTAGCGGGTCTTGCTGCGCGTTGGGCGGGCTCAAGCGGTAACGGCTGACCGGCCGGCGCCGGGGCTACTGCCCGGCGGGCGGCTGCCAGAGTTCCACCTTGTTGCCTTCCGGGTCGATGACCCAGGCGAAGGCGCCGTATTCCGATTCGTCGATGCGGTCCAGCACGTGGCAGCCTTCCTCGCGCAGCGTCGCGACCAGGGCGTGCAGATCGTGCACCCGGTAATTGATCATGAAAGGGGCCGTGCCGGGCGCGAAGTGCGGCTCCTGCGCCGCCGCACCGATCGACCAGACGGTGGAGCCGGTGACCGGCGCGCCGCTGCCGTCGTTCCAGGCGAAGGCGGTGCCGCCCCAGGCCTGCACGTCGATGCCGAGATGCCGCTGGTACCAGGCCTGCAGCGCGGCCGGATTCTGTGCCTTGAAGAAGATGCCGCCAATCCCGGTGACGCGTTTCATGGAGCCTCCGCTGGTCCGATGGTGGGCTGGCCGGGCAGCGGCTCGTACCCGTCGCCGCGGCCGCTCAGCCAGCGCAGTCTACGCTTGCCGGCCTCGCCCAGGTACGCGGCGGCCGCCAGCAGCAGCGGATGCCGCAGATCCGCGTCCGTCAGCGTCCGCGCGCGCCCATCGACTTCGATATTCAGGAAATGCGCCTGGTCCGCCTCGTCGTCGTAGCTGCGCGCCAGCAGCCGATCGCGGCCGTCGCTGAAGTGGTAGAGGGTGTAGGCGTAGTAATAGCCGTCTTCGTCGTCCGGCTCGCTGGCGTCCACGTGGTGGGTGATGTCGACGTGCATGCGTTTCATTTCATTGGGCAGCGTCAGCGCAATCATGTACGCCGTTCCCTACCAAGTGAAATATTTCACTCGACACGGCTGAACCGAATGACGTAAGGGCGCGAAGCCCCGAAGGATTCAATTTTGGCTGTTTTTGGGCAATCTAAAGAAAAGGATCAACGTCAGTACAAAGCTGATCATCAGGGAGAGTGCTGGCAATTTCGAGGTGAATCCGATCGCGAACAGAATAGGCACCAGCGCTACAAGCAATCGCTTGCTCCGGACTCTCCAGATCATGAAGACAGAGCATGCGAGAAGTGCAGCAGCTATGGGCCACAGGAGAACTGCAACAGGCGGTCGCCGGTCTGAAAGAAAAGAGAGAACGGCCGGCAATCCTATGTCGAGAGCGGGGTAGATCAGTAGTACGGTGAGGATCTTCTGAAGGGTTCTGTCCGTTTTTAGCGGCGCAGATGCGGGGCTGGAATGCGTCAATGCAGATGTCGGCGGTGCGTAGGGATCTTCGGGATGTATAGGGCTGCCGTGTCAAAGGTGATTCAAGCTTCGCCGAATTACGCCGTCAGCCGGCGAGCGGCATTGTCATCTGCTTGGGCGCCCTCGAGGGAACATCCAGCTTCGACATCCACATGCCGCATCGCTTGTCGCTGACGGCCCAGTCGTCCCCCTTCCTGGTGAGTACGACGATGCCGCCATTCCCGCACAGCATTCCACATTGGAAGGAGTAGGCGAACGCCGCCGTCTGGTGGCTGGCATCGAAGGTCACGGCGGTCAGCGTCATCAATCCGGCGGCCATGCCTTGTTCCACCGCCTGATCCACAGGATGTCCCTGGCTTATCAGCTCCCCGGGGTCCCGCGGTGTCCAGCGCTTTGGATCGACCAGGCGCACGTATGGCAGTTCGCCGATCGCCGGGCCGAGATCGGCGACGGGCGTGGTCGCACTCCATGTGGACTCACCGTCGGTACATCCCTTCAACGCGTCCAGTTGTTCGGCATTGATCGCCTCGGCCTCGCGGCTGACGTTGATGGGCGGTCCGTCCTTGCCGGCATAGACATCCAGAAACGCCCGGTACGGCGCAGCAGCTTCATTTTCTTCGGCACGGACATCGCCGGCGGCGGCTGTGACTATCGTGCTCATCACGCCGATGAGCACGGCGACTCGCGTTTTCATGACCACTTTCATGTCCTGGATCCCCGTCCTGGGTGGATCATGCCAGAGCGAAACGGCATGCGATACCGCGTGGTGCGTATGGCTGTCGGCCAGTCAGTGGCTTGACTGTCATGTACAAGGGAGCAACAAGTGTGGCGCCTTGCCTTCGGCCCCCAGGCGGTGAGCCTGGCTGTCAGTCTCCCTCACGCAGGCCCTTGAACGGCCTGGGTGAGGCGCTGACCGGTTTCCCGATCGACGTTGCGTCCGAGATACGGCGACCGACTGTTGAGCACGCCCGGGGCAGTCCACTGCACCTGTCCGGCGAGTTGCGCGATGAAAGCGCGCCCGCGCACGCGATGGTGAGCGGCTCGCTATTCGTCCACTACATGGTCGACTCGTAGCAGGCGCGGCCATGGCGACAGTTGACAGGCCGCGGCCCCAGGCCTGCACGTCGACGCCGAGATGACGCTGTCACCAGGGCTGCAGCGTGGCCGGATACTGTGCCTTGAAGAAGATGCCGCCAAAGTGTTTGTCAGGCCGTGCGGGAGATCACGTCCACTCTCACTCCTTGCCCCAGCGCTCCTCGACATTGAAAAGCACTTCGCAATCGCAGAAGCCGCCGTACGCACCAAGCCAGGGGATGACCGGCTCCGGAGCGACATCGCGGGATGCGAGAAACTGCGTGGTCAGCCGCAAGGAGTGATCGCAGCCATCGGCGAGCGCGTCATTCAAGTAATCGAACAAGGCCCAGAGCGTTTCCTTGGGGAGGGGAAGGGTGGCTTCTTCTCGTAGACGCTGCTCGTGCTCTGCCGCCTTGCGGAGGGCTTTGCGACGTTGGGCTTCCGGATCCTTTGTCATGGTTGCAGTCGCTGCTGGAAAACGAGGATGTGGCGCGAAAAGTCAGCAAGTACGAAGTGCGCCGCGCAATGCGCAGGCGATCAGTCGCATGTCAGCCGCATCGCGATGGAGCTACGCGCCCGCGCTCCGCCGCCATCCGCTCGATCGCCTCGATGCCACGACGCATCTTATCCCCGGCCGAGGTGTTTGCAGAATGGACGTGCATCCTCGGCGGGACGAAGGACCGAAGCGCGACCGCCTCCTCGATCCAGAGCACCACGTCGTCGCCTGTTCCGCGCGCATCGTCGCCTAGATCGTGGCCCAGGCTGAGCTCCTCTACCTTCCCGGTCTGGAGCAGCGCGATGACGTCATCCGGCCAATAGGTCCTTGTCCATCCAGCGGGTGTCTTTCGCTCGTCGTCCAGAAATACACGCATGGCAAGCGGCACCTGTTTGCGGCTCGGCGGGTCTGCCCATCGACCCGTACGCGACGAACCTACTAAAGTCCGAGGATCGGCGCGATCTCGAACTGTCGCAAGACAGTGACGAAGCGGCGTGTCGAATCAGCCGGCGCGATGCCGGTCAGGTACATCAGCTGATTGCCGGGTGTGGCTTGCGTATTGCAGTTGGCACGATCAGCAAAGCTGCGTTGATTTCCAGGCAGGACACCCAGGACAATCAGTTGCTCTGGTTCCAGGCCTTGATGGCCAGGGTGACGCGCTGGCGAGTCTCGGCATCTGCTTTGCGAACCAGATACGGCGACCGATTGCCCAATACCCCCGGCGCGGTCGACTGCACGCGCTCGGCGAGCTGCGCGATGAAATCACGCCCGAGCGCCTGGAACTGCGTAACTTCCTGGGCAGTCAGCGCCATGGTCCACGCGTAACCGACCGGGCCATGGTTGCAGTTGACGTCGAGCAGCAGCGTGTCGCCGTCACGCAGGAGGAACCAGGCATGAGGCGCGTGATCCACTACCTGCATGACATGCTCCTTCTCCGCGCGACGACAATGCCTCGCGTCCACGTTGCATGCATGACGTAACAACCCCTGTCGCTTACGTCGACGGTTTGTTCTTGCTGTAGACGATCTTCTTGCTCCCCGCCGCGCAACTGCCAATGACCTTGCGGTCCGCCTTGATATCGGCGTTGTCGAGGATCTCCAGCGTGTAGTCCTTGACCCCGTGGGCATCGAGTTTCGCGGTGAGCTCGGCCTTCAACTCCTCGCAGGATCTGCCGGCCGCGAAAGCGGACGAGGAAGCGAAGGCGAGCAGGAGAAGCGCGACGGCCTGTTTCATGATGGCACCGATAGTCGATGAGGGAGAAAGAGGTTGCGGGAAAAAATACGTAAGGTGTGGCGGCTTTGGCATGGCGGTCGACCTGGTCGCTCGCAGGAGCCGGGCCGTTGCGCCAAGTGTAGCAAGCGCAGATTGCGTCGACCGCTACCGCCACCGGGCTAGGTCGGTGGCCGTCCGAAGAAGCGGGGCGCCGGCACCGCGACATGGGTCATCGCATTCAGGGATCGACCCAGACGCCTGCGTCGTACATCAGCCGCATCGTGTAGTTGAGCTGCAGCGTCTGGTTCGGGCCGCAGGCGATCTGCGTGGTCTTGTCCGTCGCTCCAGGTCCGGAGACGGAGATGGACGAGGCGGATCGGAGTGGATCGAACAGGCTGTACCGGTAGCCGCCGTTGCTGAACTCGATCGATGCGTTGCCGTTGGCAAACGTGTCGTAAGTGAAAAGACCCGTCGGTGGCTTCTTCTCCGCAGGGTACTGCAGCACCAGCTTGCCGCCCTCCGACGCTCGGTACTGCAGGTAGCCCGAGGTCCGGTTGACCGCCTTCGACGAGCATAGCGAAAACTCTCGCTTGCGTGTCTGGCACGTCCACAGGGTGAGCTCGTCCTCGCCGCACAGCGGGCTGTGCTGGTACTCGCTCTCTGACTCCTGCAGTGTTGCTTGGGTGATGGATGACAGCGGCTCAGACGCCGGTGCTGCGAGCGGCAGGCTCGTCAAGGTCGCTGTCATTGCAAGGCACGCGAGGGTCTTCTTCATTCGTGTGTCAATCCTGTGGGAAAGGATCCTGTCAGAGGGGTATCGGCGCGGGTAACCGATGGCGTCGCCTTCCTGTGCATGCGTGGAGGGCTAACGCGGCTGCTGGGACCTCACCAGTAGTGTCCGAGCGCGCTGGGTCAGCCTGTTGCGGTCTCTCAAGTAGAGTGTAGGGGCATGGGTGATTGCAACGGTTGTTGCCGCCTGCATCGGTGAGAGCTGGCTGAGCGGTTTGCCGAACTCTCGATCGGCAAAGCTGCTCAGCCCGTGATCCACGCCATTGTAAGTAAGACTGCAGTAAATGCCGTACATTTGCGACTTGTCGAAATGCATCGGCAACAGCATGCGCCAAAGCGCTTCGCGTACTTGCGATTTCCCTTGCGTCAGATCCGATGAAACTCGGGATGCCACCAGACGGACCGCCTGCGAAGAAGGCGAGTCCACATTCGCGTCGATCAGCCTGCGGATCGCTTCGGGAGGAGAAGCATCTTCTGGATTGGCTTGGGCGAGCAGATCGCGAATCCGAGCCAGATGTGGGCGGACGGCGAGCACATCGTAGGCGATCAATGCCAGGAGCATTGCCAGGATGAGGATCGCTATCTCTTTCCCAAGATAGTGGATGATCTTGACCATGACACTCACCCGCCGTCGAGTGGCTTTGGGACGCGCATACCTACAATAGCTGGCGTTGCTCGGGCCTGCGCCGGAACAGCCAGCCAACGAACAAGCCGAAGCCGGCGGAAGCGAGCAATTGCACCCATTCGAGAATGACAAACAGCGTCGGTTCGCCCGTCGCGTCTGGCGGCAACAGCGCCGCGAGCAGGTCGGCAACGACGGCGTAGATGGCCAGGATGAGGCAGGCATGCGCCAGGCGGTGCTGCGTCACGCGTCGCGTCATGTGTGCGAACAGCGCGGCGCATAGCAGGAACGAGAGGAGATTCCACGCATTGATCCATCCAAGAGGGTCGAAGAGCCCGCTGGCAAAGCCAGTGCCCCACTGGAAAAGAAACAGCAGCGCGGTGTAGGCAAGGATCGCTTTCCACTTCATGGGGGCATGTGCGAGGTGCGTGGTGTGTGCGGAGTTCAACGACTGTGCGCCGCAGCGCTGGACGATCACTCGTATATTTTTCCTAGGTACAGAAAGACTGCTAGATCTGTCCAGCTTGGCGCAGATGTATTACCCCAGTCATCTTGTGCCTCAGCTCCTGCTAGTGCGCATTCGAGAAAGGTTGAGATTTCTGAGTTCTGCCAACCATTGGCTCCGCCCAGTTGGTACCGCTTAGGGTTAGCCCGTTCAAGCTGCTCAGAATTCTCGCGATCAGTGATTAGTGAGTGAACAAAGTTGATAAAGCTTTCTCGGTCTTTTACTGAGTCTGGATCAAGTGCATCATTTTTCATATGAAGAGCCTTATGCCTCAATTAAGCCAATTCCCGAAGTGATCTGGTCCGAATGAATTGCTAGACACCAGTGGTGCGCAGAGTGCTGGTTGGTAAGAAACTATCCAGGAGCTCTATAGTTTGCTGAAACAGAATGGCGAGTGGGCTCCAGCCTGCAGGATTCTCTCCCCACCAATTGACGTTGGTGCCTTGCCAGAGGTTGCCGAAGATCACCCCGTAACCAGTGCCATCTATACCGACGCCTTGTGGCTTCCGAAACATCGGCAGAACTAAAGTCTCAAATGAGGTGATGGTTTGAGCTACTAACTCAGGACAAACCAGGGCTTCTGCACCGAAGATGTGAGGGTCGTCGATGTTGATGGGAAGCCCTCGGTGAGGATTATGCTCCAGGCGCCTAACAATGTAATTAGTTGACCTCGGAGGTTGAAAGATCGACCATGACGAGTGCGTGGAAAACGACGGGGCGCGCCACAAGCAAAGCTTGCGCTCAAACTCCGTACGCTGCGGCAGGCTTTTGAAGCATTCTGGCTTCTTGAGGATTTCCAAGGCAACATCTTCCCGGTTTGTTCGGATCATCATTTCCAGAGCCTAATGTCAGAATTATGCGGCGCCGCAAAGCGGCGCCGGCTTGAATAGCTTATTGAGCACCGACCCGGCCACCATGCCACATGTCCAAGAGCGCATTTGCCGCCTGCTCAGGGATCACGCCGATGTCATGAAGATGCCAGACGAGATGGATGGCCAGCAACTGCAAGTAGCCGTGTGGGACCAGGTCGAATCCTCGGGTGCTGACCACTAGTTCGCAGGTGGTTATGCCATAGCGGGCAGACTTATCGGAACCGGCATTGGACTCAAAGGACACATTTGCAGCTGCACAGAGCAACTGGACGACCAGCGTCGCGCTTGGGCTATGACTCACAATCTCCAAGATTGCAGTATCTCCAGGAACGCGGCTGCTCAACACCTCTACATCTGTGAGCAAGTCGAGCAACTGGCAAACGTCACCGACAAGTTGATCGACTGCAGACATCTGCTGCGGCGCCCGGCGTTCTTGTTAGAGGGCAAGCCTTAGCCCGTCGCAGCAAGTGGCGCGGGAGACTTGCATCAATTGTTAGGCGTTCTTCTCTGGCGCTGAACCAGGCCCGGCATCCAGACCCGATGGGTCCGACCCAAGCAGGTCCTCAAAGAGCATGGCCGCGTCATCTGGTTTGATCCCTGGATCTGCCATTTTATAGAGCGTGTCGAACACGGCCTCATAGGATGCCATGCGATAGATGAGGGACAGGTCGCGCCTCGATGCTCCCAAAGAAAGCAATCGTTCCAGGACAGGGCCGGCGTCCCCGAATGGACCATCGGGCTGCTGCTGCGATGTATTGATTGCATTGTCGATCCAGAATTCCTGCATTGGCGAATTGATGATTTCGCTCCACAGTAAATCTAGGAATTCTTCGCGGCTTGGGTACTCTTCTGAATCATCCATGTTGTAGTGGTCTTGTATGCCTATGAATCAGTTTTGTATCTAACGCCTGAGTTAAGCTGCGCCGCGAAGCGGCGTCGGCTTGGATGAACTGTTAGGCCGCGTCACCGGAGCTTGTGCAGCTGCCATGGATAACTCCTTGTGTGCGGGGCAAAGTAAGTGGTTGGCAGATTCAGGCCAATTTTTGCCAGGCCGGCGCGGAGCGAGTCTTCTGTACCCAGACCGTCAAACTGAACGCTTGATCTTGTGAGAAAGACTGATTCCATTGGCTCGTACACAAGGGAATATTCATAGTCGACGCTTCCACCCCACATGCCACAGCCGTAATACAGGACTGGTTGGTTCAGATGAGCCGCTAGACTTGCGATCGCCTTGCGCAATTGCAATGGCGGAATAGACTCTTCGTCCAGGTACTCAGAAAGCTGCTGCGCTACGCTTGTGTCCAACAGTACTTCAGCAATTGAATCAAATGGCAGCTCAGCCCAGTCAAGTGCCGCCACCCCGTGCCAGTCAACGCCGTGAGATGACCTGCCACATACGGGGCGTATCATTAATAGCCCGCCATCGGGGAGCGCATGAAGCTGTTCCTGCCGATACCATTCATGTCCGTCGAGTGACTGGATGTGGTACGCAAAGGGCGCCAAGTGCGATGAGGCACTGATCGCCTTCAAGGCTGCGTCGCTAGCGCGAAGGATGATTTCGTCTGCGTACCAGGTCATTGGATAAGCGGCCTAACGTTCGACATGAGCAGCGGCTTTGGGCTGACGCAGGTAGCTCAAAGACGTCCGTTCGATGGAGGGATTAGGCTCATGGGCGCCAGACATCTACATCCCCGGACGGCGCAAGCGACACGAGCACCAGTTGAGAGCGCCAGTCCACCAGGATGAGCTTGTACGTCTCGTTCAGTTGAGCAAATGCGTGGGTCAGTTTGAGATCCTCTCCGCCGCGCTCCACCATGGCGCCGAGCGCGACAACCTCACCTTGGCTGGCAATCCCGTAGAGAAAGACTCCTCCACCGATGGTTAGCGTGAAGCCGCCCTTGACTTGCCCAAGTGGACGCGACGCGGTGGTGAGGATAGGTGATGGGGCGAGTTTGGCACCAACTACCCTGCCGACTTGAGCAACCGCATCATCGCCCGCTACCACCTCGGATGGCGCTAACCGCCTCGCGTAGATTTCCGTCCACCCGTATTGAGTGCGATGGGCCAGCTCGAAGGACTTGTATTCAGCCAATCGCTGCTTGATCTCTTGAAGGCGCGCAACCGGAAAGAACTCCAGCTGCCGCCATGCGTCTTCGTGAAACTGTGGCGCCCCTTCGAACGATTCTTTGGTTGGCATCACGAAGTCGATCTGATCGGCTGCGACGGTTGGCATCGAAAACCGAATCGACTTCGCGTCGACGGTTTGCACCGGATCCGCCTGCGCGGACGATGCTATGCCGAGCGCCGCGAGCGTTGAGTTGATGATCTTCTTCATGGGTGGAGTATAGAGAGCCTAACGCCTAAGTTAAGCCACGCCAAAGGCGTCGGCTTGAATGAATTGTTAGGTGTCTGTCGAGATGTCATCCCACTCTTGATCCATATATCCAATGAGCCAGTTGAGGGTATGGTGCCTCTCCATGGTTACTCCCGGCTCTAGAGATGCTGGGGCTTGCTTGCCGTTTATCCTGGCATCAACTACCGCCCAGTGATAGCGATAGATTAGATCCGCCTCATCCAGGATCTCTTCTATGGGCCGTAGGTTGGAATCAGAAATAAACTGTGAGGACGTGCGTTCGTGTAGGAACTTCACAGCGCGTGGGACGTCGCAGATTTCGGTGGGCTTTCCCAAGGACTCGACGTAGCCAAGCGACCACAGCAGAGTCCATGCAGCCTCATACCGCCAAGCAAACTGGATTCGGTCATGGGTAGTAGGAGGTTGCTGCTGAACGAAGGCCGCCTCGTTGGGCGTGAAGTGTCCATCGAGACCATAGTCTTTGACGATCTTGTCGACAATAGGCTGCTCTAGGCCTTCACCTTTAACGGCCACGACTAGTAGGGCCATTGCTCGCCACGCAATTTCCTCTTTGGTCCTGCGTTTGACATCACGGACATCCTCAATTGCCGGAAGATGTTCGATGACTGGCACCCCTTCTGATTTGAGTCGGGCGACTGAACGTGTTCTCCGCTCGAGCGACGCCCCTGTTGCGTTGGATTCCATGACCTTGATCTTTTCCTTCCGATCTTCGATAGGGGGTGTCTCTTGCGCACAAGAAGACAGCGCGAGAAGCATCAGAACTGAGGCAAGAGAGCGAGAATACATGGGGACACGTAACGCTTGAGTTAAGCGGAGGCGAAGCCGTCCGCCTTGAACGAATGGTTAGCCTGCCTAGTCATACACGACGTCAGGGTTCATTGCTTTTGGTGAAAACCAGACAATATTGTACCGCTCGTAAAGAATACGAGCCTGCTCCTGCCAAATAAAATGGCAGCTTCCTCGTCCGGTGCGTCCCGATGCCCTTGCACGCTCCTTTGCCTCGGCGCAAGCGGATTCGATAAGTGCGGAAGTTTCTGGTGCGAACTCTAGTGGGTCACGAAGGCCGCGAGAACTTTGGAACTGCTGACTGGCCAGTAGAACGCGCTCGCGCAGCAAGGGCTCCATGGCAGCAAGCACGACGGATGCGCGCGCGAGTGGACAGCCAGTAGCCTTGTGATACGAGAGAGCATCTTCTTTTGTGACGAGTGATGTCATTTGTGAGGGATAACGCCTGAGTTAAGCCGCGCCGCGAAGCGGCATCGGCTTGGACGAATTGTTAGGCCTCAGCATAGCGCGCCAGACCGCAGTGCGGGCAACGACGACCGTTGGCCACGCCGGCAGAGACTGGAAACGCGAGCATGGCCAGCAAGACGTCGCGTTGCTTCCGTCGGTAGCTGGTCCACGCACCCGCGGGAGCTGTGCTGTCACCCATGAGGCCTAACGCTCGCGGTAAGCCGCGCCGGAGTGCGAAGCACGGAGAGCAACCGCAAGCGGAGCTTGTGGGCGTCGGCTTGACCAACTAGTTAGGCGGCGCTCAGCGCTCATAGGCGAACGCTTCGTTGCCACTGGATAAATTCCTGTTCGTTTGGGGCGTTCCTAAGGTGTTCAAAGAACTGGACACGATCAGCCATGTTAAGAGACTCCTCCCGCGAGAAGAAGTCTGTCGTTTGCAGCGATAGATCAAAGCGTTCACAGAAGGAAGCATCCGTGAAGCGCTTGTAGTAGGCATTGATCAGAGCAATGGAGGCCGCTTCGCTATGCCCATATGTCTTCTGCAACTGCTGGGCTATACGCTCAAAAAGCCAAAGTTCGTCTTCGTCAGCTATTGATGGATCAAAATGCACGAGCTTCTCCCCCAGGGTTATTTGTGACGCCTAACGCCTGAGTTAAGCTGCGCCGCGAAGAGGCGTCGGCTTGGACGAATTGTTAGGCCTGCGTAGTGGCAGACCTGCCGGCGGCGACAACCACGTGCTCATGAAGGAAGGATCCGGTATGGCTGTACGAGCTCACGACAATCTCTTCCTCATCGTTGTCGGAAGCGAAGACCAAGAACGGAGACAGAAAATCCCCGTTCAATGAAAGTCCATGGCAGCCATCCCAGAGATCTGCGACACCAACGGAAATTTCTCTTGTGAGACCTGCGAGCGCTTCGCCATTGACGCCAGCAGACGCGAGTCTTGACCTTACGAGCCCGACAATCTGATCAGCTAGCCAGCGCTCCAGCTGATCGTGGCGCGCTTGGTCTTGTATGACGTGCATGAGTGATTCCAAGTAGGCCTAACGCTGGAGTTAAGCGGCGCGCGTCAGCGCGTCCGCTTGGACGAATGGTCAGGCCGGTGCGCCGTTTGCTGCATTGACCTCTTGGCTCTGAAGCTTAAGGGCAACGACCTCGTACAGATTTTTATCTACTTGGCGAACGCCATCCGCCACTGGCCCCAGATCTAAATGGTCGGTAACGATCGCAATGTTGTCTCCCTCGATCGCGCCTAAGCGAGCGAGCCCACGAGGCTCGAGCAAAGCCACCACCATCGGCATTTCGCCCAGACGTGATCTCAAGATGAGGCTATCACCAATTTGGACCCTGCCAGCAGCCACCCGCCCGGTGAGGACGGTTTTCCCGCTTCCAAGGTGAAAGACGTCCACCACTTCAAGCTCAAACATGACGAGGCCCAACGCTGGAGTTAAGCGGCGCGCGGTACGCGCGTCCGCCTTGAACGAGTGGTTAGGCACATTGCTAGCTGCCTTGCTCGGAGATACTCAGAACGTCTCGGTCGGTGGACCAAGTGACCAAGAAAGTGCAGTTTGGCATACGCAGCCGATCGGGAACGATTGCCTTGGGTACCGATGAGGGCCACCACCCGTTTGATACGCCCGGGCTACTTGGTGCCGGTGCTACAGAGATGAATGCACCAGCGTCACTAATGACGCGCATAAGGCCTTTGCGATGAGTTTCTGTCATGACGCCTAGCACCTTGAGTCTGCAGCGCCGCCAAGCTGCACCGGCTTGAATGAATCGTTATGCGGCAACCCGTGACGTTAAGAGAGCACCGGCTAGGTGGCTGTTTAGCTCCCGAACCAATTCATGGTCTGTGTCAGAGATTATCGGGTTTGCCCAAGGAACGACGATATACAGAGGACGCTCTGCTAAATGAAGTGCCTGCTCAAATGGCTCGGAGGATCTAAAGGCAGCTTCGACTAAATAAACGGTCCGGAGCGATTTGACGAACATGCCAAGGACTTGGGCTTCAGCCATAGGATTTGTGCCTGTTAGGGACGCGGCAGAGCTAACAATCTCACCATTGGCACTAAAGGTGGCCAAGGTTGCACCAGCGCTTGACGTGATCTGCAGGGAAATATGACGAAGGGACTGTTGCGGAAGGGCGCCTGTGAAGGATTCACTGTTCCTGTCTATGAGCTCGCGACAGAACTCTAGCCACTGTGGCGAGAGAGTTGACAGAGACATTGGAGCAATCCCGGCCAGTTCGCCGTCGATAGCGAAGGGCGCAAGATAGAAATCTGTCCGATGCTCCATTACTACCCCTGCCGTATAACGCTTGAATTAACTCGAGCCGCGAAGCGGGTTAGACTTGAATGAATTGTTAGACCCGCCCGAGGAAGAAAGTGGAAAACCACTCGTCGAATGAGCCTGCCACGCGTGTTGCAACCGAATTGAATGGCTCGTAGCAGACGATGGGTACCTCTCCGCGAACAGGGTTTGCCGAGGTGTCAATGCAGTACGGCGCGTCAACGTCAGACTGTATCACTAGAAGATGAGCAGGCAGTTGCTGCTCCTCACGGGCATTGACTGTGTCGCCAAAAAGTGAGCCGCCACCTAAGGACAGTGGATCATCGTCGATGATGCCGGAGACAAAGTTGTCGCCGATTGCTGCCCCTCCCGCCGATGCAAGAAAGAGTCGATAACTGGTTGGAAAGGTAACTCGTAACGCAGCCTCTAAAGCAGCAATTTGCGTGGGATTGGCGCCACCAGCAACCCAAGCATTGTCCGAGGCCAATATTTCTTCTGCGTAGTTGCGAGAGACTGTCATGCGGGTCTAACGCGTGAGTTCAGCGGGCGCCGAAGGCGTTCCACTGGAATGAAAGGTTGGGCGATATGCGTTAAACATAAAGGACGCGGGTACCAGGCAGGGCAGAACGAACGCGCTCATCAAAACCTTGATAGAAAAACAGAATATTATCGGCCTTGTTTCCATTTAGCCGTCCCCGAACTCTCGTAAATGCCATTAGCGCGACATGGAAATTCGGCTCTCCAACGACTAATACGGGTTGATCTCGCTCTTGGTGCCAAACGAACTCGCCACCATGGGCAGTATGCGCAACGTTAAGAAAATAAGAACCTAACAACTGCACCAGCGCGACTATATCAGTCGGCGGCATCTGGCCGACATATTCCGATGCTTCATCGAGCATCTCTTCCACGACCAAAAGGCTGTCGATAGAATAATCCAATCTTCCGCCCGCACGATCTTGAAATTGCTCGACAGCCAAATCGGCCTTTTCACGGATTTGCGTTTCTAGCTCTGACATGTTCTGTACTTTCTTGCGGCCCAGCGCTGGAGTTAAGCGGCGGCGAAGCCGTCCGCCTTGAACGAACTGTTAGGTGCCAGTGCTGCCAGCGCCGCTGATGACCAAAGATACCGTAGTACCCGCAGGCACATCTCGCTTTGAGATACCCGCCGGCAGTGCAACCGGTGTGGACAAGATCGCAGGCCGCGGCCGGCTACCAAAATTGAGCATTTCAAAGGCCGCCACTTTTGTGTTGATGCGCTTGCCACCGGGCGCGGATAGAACGATTGGTGAACCGATACGAACGAGAGGCACGCCTGGTGAGTCCGGGATGCCCGGGACCAATACAAGCCCCGGGCGCCCAGAAAGTTGGAACACATCATCAACAGTGAAGAGAAAGACCTCGGTCATGACGCCTAACGCCTGAATTAAGCCGCGCCGCGAAGCGGCGTCGGCTTGGATGAAGAGTTAGACGGTGGTGCCAGGAGATGGTGAAGCATGGACCGTGCTCCCCAGCACTGCCGCCGAGCGCCGAGCATGCCACAGATTGCGGTCTTGGGGCTTGCCCGAGGCGCTGACCGCTGGATGTGAACGAGCCGGAAGGCAATGAGCGCAGCGGAGCAATGAAGACGGACGACGAAGCAGCGAGCGATCCGATGGCGGGAAACGTAGGGACTGCGCACCGGGGCCGACCGCCGAAGCGCCAGCGCTGTTGCCGAACACGGAAGCCGCGCCGCACTTGCAGCACTACCGCCTAAGGGTTGAGTTCAGCGGTCGCCGCAGGCGGTCCGCTGGAAGGATGGGTTAGCCGTCACGGTGTTTCCGGAGCGCCTCAAGTAGTTGCTCTCGGCCTTCTTGCGGACCGAGTACAAGAGTTTCGATGGTTGGCTTGCGTGGAGACTCTGCTTGATGCGGAAGCTTCTTGCCACATACTCCGCTGCCGCGGCAAGAGCGTTGAGGCAGTAGGGGCTCGAAACGCACTCCCATGCCGCGGTGATCGCGAGCGCGACAAAGCCCGAGAAGTCGCCACGTTTGCCCGCGTTCCCGCCGACCTTCAACGTGACGCTGCCGCGCAGGAAGTGCAGCAGCTCGACGGGCATTCCGTCGATCACGATCCCTGGCACTGCGCCGGTATGAGCTACGGGAACCATCGAAGAAGTGAGCGTCGCGAAAACTGATGCCGGAACGACGCCTTGCGCGCGGTCGGTCACCATCGGCGACGGTTCAAACTGCGGCCAAATCATCGCTCGTGCGCAGACCACCGACACCAGGCCGTCGGCAAAGGTAATGCAGAGTTCCGGATGGAAAGACGGCTTCAGCAGTAAGCGAATCGCTTCGCCTGCGCCCGTGCAAGCAGGGTCGCCATCGAACGACGGCATCCCCATGCGCTGGCAGATCGCGTCCGTGGTGTAGGCCTCTGTCTGCATATGACGGCTAACACCTGAGTTAAGCCGTGCCGCGAGGCGGTATCGGCTTGAACGAATTGTTAGGCATCGCGCGCCTTGAAAGTAGGCGGCGACGTGTCCGTGTAAAGCAGGTTTCCGCAGGAGCAATGACAAGTATGAGGGCGCACGATGTTGCTCTGCGTGGACTGATTGCTGGATTGTCCGCATTTGGGGCATGTCGCCGTGAAACGCATCCGAGCCCACGTGGGAAGAATTGACGAGGTCCTGGAAGGATACTTTCTGTCCTTAACCTCGTGATATTCGTAGTGCAGCGGAATGACGCACCGATACTTGCTTTGCCAGAGACGCGGCGATGCCACTTTGCTCGGGCCGATTTTGCCCGGATAAGTGTGTCCGGTGGGAGTGCATTGGCCGAGCTCGTTCGCACCACCGAACACAACGGTTCGATGAGTTCTTCCACAAATGATGCAATCGAGCGACACCTCCAGCCCTTGCTCAAATGATAGAGCAACGCCTCTAGTGGTGAAGAGCTCCATCTCGACGTCTAGATCAACTTTCATGCGATGCCTAACGCCTGAATTAAGCCGCGCCGCGAAGCGGCGTCGGCTTGAATGAATTGTTAGGGCCCAGCCGGGGCAAATTGGCCGCCGCTGTGCAGATGCTCAATGATAGCCCTAACAATGAGCCCATACGCTGACTCGGGTGGAGTGTCGTTCTCGACGTAACGGATGCCCAAAACTGCATAGGATGTTCCGAGATGTTCATTTGCTTCAGCCGCACCCTTGAGCACATGCCTGATGATCTCCGGTTTGCTCAGGGGGCCATGACGACACCCGCCCACGGCCGGAAAGCACTCGCACGAGGGCAGCTCATCGATTGGAGCGCCGAGCCGGATCGAAAGCAGGTTGTGTGTCGGCCCCGTAATCCTGGCTACCGTAAGAAAATCACCGTGCCGTACGAATTGCATGTATGGGCCCTAACGCTGGAAATAAGCCGAGCCGCGAAGCGGCTTCGGCTTGATTGACTGTTAGGCGGCTGGATCAAACCTGGACGCCAGCTCTGTGAAGCAATCTGCCACCTTGATGGCGGTGTCGGCTGCCATGCCGATGAGCGGGAGCATGTATACGGCACCTGATGAATCGAAGGCTAGCACCTCTCCACCGCCGTTGCCGGCGAAAGCCAAGTAGCTTGGTGCATGCTTGGAAATCTCTATGTCTTGATTGTTCGATGCGATGTCATCGAGCTGCCATAGCTCAATGTAGCCTGGTGGCGCCTCATCTAAGAGAAAACCCTCAAATGGCCCATGCATAGCGAGAAAATCTTTGTACGTGGTCGGTACTGATACTTCCATGTGCGCCTAATGCTTGAGTCAAGCCGCGCCGCGAAGCGGCGTCGGCTTGGACGAGTTGTTAGGTGCCAATCTTGTCATGGCCGAGCGCCAAGTGTCTGGCTGCAGATGGAATGCCATACAAGAGCATCGAACGGCATGACGTGACTCCAGTCAATGCGGCCTGCCAGCGCAGGGTGCGGTGCGAAGCCATAGAACTGGCCGGCCCCTCGGCGCACGCCACGCTCATGAAGAAGCGCTAAGCCAGAGGTTAGAAGGTTGGCTTCCTGCCACTGCGGGTCATTCATGAGTAGCTGGAATGCCCCGAAGTTGTCTGCGACACGGTGAACACCGCCCTCCAGTACATCTAGCCGCTCAACGCTTCCACCTGGGCGTTGGAAATAGAGATCCCCAAATGCGGAGCCGCCGATAGGGCCCAACGGACCGGCGACTGCTCCAGGCCACTCGGCCAGAAGCGCACCAAAGTCCAGCTCAGAGGCGTCTGTGAAAATGTCTGGCCAGCTAAGTTGTGTCATTGGCACTAAGACCTTGAGTTAAGCCGCGCCGCGAAGCGGCGTCGGCTTGGACGAATTGTTAGGCGCTCTTGGCCAGGATGTTCCACCACGGTGCCTTCTTGGGCTCTGGATACACATAGCTGATCTTGAACTTTGCGTCGTTGCCTTCTCGCCACCAAACGGCGGAAGCCTCGAGCCAAATGTCGCCGTGCCTAGCCATGCGGACATAAAGCTCGTCAATCAGGTCTCGCAGTAGCTCGCTGATCGACGCCTTGTCCGGGTGATCGGGCTTGCGGAGCTGATAGGTCAGCTTTACGCCGTCCGATTGCATGCTGAGTGTTCCAGCCTCCCATCCGTCGGGGCAGCAGGCAATCGTCTCGCCCACCAGCCGCGTCGTGATGTCGTTGTACTCGTCAAGCTTTTCCACGAACTCCCCCTGCGCGCCTAACGCCTGAGTTAAGCCGACACGCGAAGCGGGTTCGGCTTGAATGAATTGTTAGGCGCCAACCCGCAGGTTGAGACCGCCCGCCTTGCTGCATACAACGACGTAATCACGAAGTGCTGGAAACTCCTGCCAGCTCCGTTCAAGATAGGTGACGACAAGGGGCTGCCAATCTCCAATCTGGGCCTGGCCGATTTGCGAAACTAGGTTGGCTGCCAAAGCTGCATCCTCCTCTGCATGCGAGCCGATAATCTCACGGAGCAAGATAGCTTTCCGAGAGCTATCTAGTCGGTCGATGATCATAGACGCGCAAGATTTCCAATCAGCCCCTTGCATCGACCATAGGGCCGCTATCGCCTCCCAGGTCTCAAGCGGAGCTGCGGCGATCTGTCCCGCAATGTCGTCGAGATGATAGACAATCTCGTCAACTGGGGGGGCTAGCAGCGCAGTGATCTCTTCTGAGGTATTCCTTGAAAGTGTCATTGACGCCTAACACCTGAGTTAAGCTGCGCCGCGAAGCGGCGTCGGCTTGAATGAAGAGTTAGACGGTGGTGCCAGGAGATGGTGAAGCATGCACCGTGCTCCCCAGCACTGCCGCCGAGCGCCGAGCATGCCACAGATTGCGGTCTTGGGGCTTGCGCGAGGCGCTGACCGCTGGATGTGACCGAGCCCGAAGGCAATGAGCGCAGCGGAGCAATGAAGACGGACGACGAAGCGGCGAACGATCCGATGGCGGGAAACGTAAGGACTGCGCACCGGAGCCGACCGCTGAAGCGCCAGCGCTGTTGCCGAAGACGGAAGCCGCGCCGCACCTGCAGCACTACCGCCTAACGTCTGAATTAAGCCGCGCCGCGGAGCGGCGTCGGCTTGAATGAATTGTTAGGCCTCAACCCAGATCTCCGAATCCGAGAGAGATGCTGAAGTGCCAAGCTGATCGCCTACTAGAATGCCAAGCTGCGTTGGATTACTGAAGCATCCAGTGAACGCCTCGACGCCGAGTGCTTTGAGACTGTGAGGCTCACCACTTGACAGAACCAGCACAAAGACTTGACCAACGAGCAACTGCGCATCCTTGTCCTCGATGCGTCCAACAATAACCCTGCCTCTGCCTGGCACATAAAAGCTGTCATGAACGGCGAGAAGTTTTCTCATGAGGCATAACACGTGAATTAAGCCGCGCCGCGAAGCTGCGTCGGCTTGAACGAATTGTTAGGCGTCAATCCCACCAGAAGTACCAGTTGCCACTTTTCAACAATACTCGAGCTAGGTTCTCAACAGACTGCACCCCTTGATGAACGATATCGGCGCAGTAGATGAACTGTTCCCGTGCGAGGACCCGAGCTTCTTCGAGCGATTCAGGGGGACGGGCAACGGAGAACTCGACCGTGTCTGGACCAACGCCAGTCACGACCGCACCGTACCGTTCGAACCATGACCGAAACACTGCGATGTGGACCTCTGGCTCCGGACACTCGTTCCAGCTGCCCATCTTCAGATGAGCAGGCACCTCCCACGGCTTAGTAGTGGGAATGAGCGCGATATGCACCTTTGCTTTCGGAGCCCCGCTGAGCACATCAAAAGCCAAGGACAGCGGTTTGGCCTGCGCGGGCTGCGGGCCGGGTGCGAGCTCCTCGCCATCTACGGCGTAATAGTCGGGATCCTCGGTAACACGTTCTTTGAACCACTCTTGGATATCAATCGACTCCGCTGCTTCAACAATTTCCAACGTTGAAGCGTTGTTGTGCTCCAGAGCTTCCATAGTGCGGTCGAGATCGTCGTCGTCGCCGAGTGCGACTGGCACCGACTCATCCTCCGTCAGGCGGAGTGCTAGGATCTTTTCCAATGCCCTATTACCCGGAACTACCTCCACTCGCCAGGGCACCTTGGCGGCACTGATGATTTCGCTCGACGCTGAATTCGCAGAAGCCGACTGCCAATTCGAGGATAAGAAGGCTTTCAACCAGTTCACACAGACCCCCGTTAATCGCTATTAACGCCTAACGCCTAACGCCTGAATTAAGCCGCGCCGCGAAGCGGCGTCGGCTTGGATGAAGAGTTAGACGGTGGTGCCAGGAGATGGTGAAGCATGGACCGTGCTCCCCAGCACTGCCGCCGAGCGCCGAGCATGCCACAGATTGCGGTCTTGGGGCTTGCCCGAGGCGCTGACCGCTGGATGTGACCGAGCCCGAAGGCAATGAGCGCAGCGGAGCAATGAAGACGGACGACGAAGCGGCGAGCGATCCGATGGCGGGAAACATAAGGACTGCTCACCGGAGCCGACCGCTGAAGTGCCAGCGCTGTTGCCGAGGACGGAAGCCGCGCCGCACTTGCAGCACTACCGCCTAACGTGAAGGTGAGCGGACGCCGAAGGCGGTCCGCTCCACTGACAGGTTAAGCAACACTGCTCGCCGTGCGTTGCGCCGCGTGACCGCGTGGACTTCGGCATTAGGAATCATCACGCAACTCCCAAATCTCGAACTGCTTGAACCCGCCAGTCGGCTGGTTGAAGAAGGAGACGTACTTGACGCCGAGTGCCCCAAGCTCGACCAACGCAGCTTGGAAGGCGGCGCAATCCGTCGGGATCTGAATAGCAGGGCTTGTCGGCGAGTGCGGCGCATTCACCATGATGGTCACCTCCCTTCCTTCTACTAGCGACGGCAGACATGACGCGTACTTCGAGCATTCTGCAACGTCGAATCGATACGCCCGCCCCGCCTCGGCAAAGGTATAGATGGCGCCGGGCGGCTCGTCGAAGCCATCCACTTCTTCGGTGTGTCCCGGATAGGGGGCGCGCGACGTTTCCACGTGATGCTTAACACCTTGAGTTAAGCCGCGCCACGAAGCGGCGTCGGCTTGGACGAATTGTTAGGCCGTGACATATGCGCTGATGCCGCGACCGATGTGCCAAGGCTCCCAGCGACCATTCGGGTCTAGCTCACCGTACACTCCAGCGCTCGGATCATAGGCGAAGCAGTAGCCGGACAGATCATCGCCGAGGGCGAGTAAGCCGGGTGGCCCAGCGGCGGCGCCAAAAATCTCGGCGGTCTCCAGTGGACCGTTATACAGCACCTTGCCGTTCGCGGTATCGCCCCAGCCGTGGGTGACCAGATGCGAGACGTAGTCACGGGGGAGCTGCGGATAGCGCGAGGCGAGCAGCGAGGCATCTTCCGGCGAGAGCTTTGTTGCTGCCATAGCGGCCTAACACCTGAGTTAAGCCGCGCCGCGAAGCGGCGTCGGCTTGAATGAATTGTTAGGGCGCACCCGCTGCCTCACCCCTGATGGATATCTATCACGTGCCGAGGCTGGAACCATAGCTCCATGCCAGCCTGCAGCCGGTCTGGGCAGTGCGGGTCGTTGTCTAGCGCGCCCCGGTACCAGCCCGCCTGGCACTCCAAGACCTGTACCCACATGCGCTCGCCGTGCTCGACCTCCTCGCCGGAGGCGTCAGGGCAGGATGTAGAACCGGAGCTTAGCTATGTCGCCGGGTGCGAGCCCACGGCGGGCTGCTGCAGGCGGGACCCAGAACGACTCCGGGCTCTCGGCATGGGCCTCTTCGCCGTCCGATAGCCACCAGCCGTCGTGTTCTCTTGTAGCGAGTCGCGGTGTGCTCACCTGTGCGCCCTAACGCTTGAATTAAGCCGCGCCACGAAGCGGCGTCGGCTTGAACGAATTGTTAGGCCTCAGCATACGCGTCGAGCAAAGCTTGCTCGCGAGCCGCAGCGCCAACGTGCAGAAGAACCGTGCGCTCCAGTTCCACGACAGCGTGCATGGCGCAGTTCTTTGCGAACCACATGCACTCCATCAAAGATTCATCGGCGTGCCACGTAGTCATCGCGCTTGACTCATCCGGGATTCCACCTTGGCCGAACAGCTCAGCGTTGGCCATATCCACCGAATCATCCCAGCTCCTGCAGCCCTCACCCCAAGCAAGCATGTACAAACAGCCGGTCTTGATGAGCCAACGACTTACAAGATGCTGCCAGTCTGGTGCAACGAGTTGGTCCAAGACGGCTACCGTACGCGTCGGCTCGTGTGGCAGCGCCGGAGGCGCACTTCCTGGTTTTATATGGATGTACAGCGGCTTAGCGTCCATGAGGCCTAACGCCCGCGGTAAGGGGTGCCCATTTGGCCTGGCCGTAGCGCTGGATTGAGCAAGCGTCCCCTTGACCAATGAGTTAGGCCAGGGAGCCATGGTAGAGGCCGGGAGCCTGCACTTGGTCTAAGAGTGCTGGCAATGCTTGGTTTGACCAGTCTGGTAGCGTTGTCGTTAGCCATAGCTTCCTCGGCGTTAGTTGCCATATCCAGCCTCTTTGATGTAGTGAGATATCAAGGCGTCAAGGGTTTCGTCTGGGATCACTACACTCCCAATCCCTGACCATCTATTGATGGCTACACAAGCAGCAGGGCTGATCTTCGGGAACTCCGTTAGAAGAATCTCCACGAGCTTAGTTCCGGTGATGGCGCTGTCCTGCTCTCGCAACTCTTTAAAGAGTTGTGAAGCAGGGATACCTGAGATAAAACGCTCCATCACTTTTCTTCTCCGGAGGTCGTGGTGTGTATGAAGGGCCTAACGCTTGAGTTAAGCCGCGCCGCGAAGCGGGTTCTGCTTGAATGAATTGTTAGGCCTAAGGCTACACAAGTCCGGCCGCCCGCAATTCATGGCCCTACTCCTCTCCAAAAAACTCAGCTCCACGCGAGCCAAAGACAGTTTGCCCAAAAAAATCGTTGATATCCGATGCCATGAAGGTGGTGCCGCCACCGTCATGGTCCCAAGCGATCACCGAACCATCTGGAAGTTCAAAGTACACAAATCCAGACGGATCATTTGCAATGGCAATGGCGCCAGCATGCCCAGTTTCTGTGCTTAGGGCCTGATTGTCCTCAATCCGGGGCAATTGGCCCTCTATATTGCCGGTGCCGAGTACGCGAATTACATCAAGGTCGATGCCGTTCCAGCGAGCGAGCAAGGCTCGGTGCTGTGGGGATATGGAGCGTGGCAAGATGATCTCAAGCGCGGATAGCTGCGCCGGGAGTACGCCTGCTGATGGGGCAAATACAAGGTTCTCCGACAGCAGTCCGGAACGTAGAACCTGCTCAATGGTTGAGATTGCATCCATGTACGACCTTAGGCCTAACGCTTGAGTTAAGCCGCGCCGCGAAGCGGCGTCGGCTTGGACGATTTGTTAGGGCTCATTGGTTGCGGCCCCAGCCGACTGCCCTGTCACTGTATGGCCGATCTCGGTGAGCATATAGGCCAAGTCTATTGCCTTGGGCTCCTCGCCGCGGGCTATGCGCTTGATGAGCATGCTGCGAGGAAAGACGAAGACCTTTTTTGGCAGAGCTTGGAGCGCATGGTCAGAGCCGAGGTTGTCTGTGGCCAATACCCAACTAAGGCCAAGTTCTGAGGCGAGGACGTCGCCAAAGGCAGTGCCCAGGCCAATCAAAGCATCATTTGAAGGTGACGCAGCGAGAAGCCGCTGCAGTTTGGGCAAGTCGCGCGCATCTCGCTCGAGACGGTCGTTCTTGCCAAGGAGCCGCTGCACTAGCGCACGGTCTTTGGTCAAGGTCCGCCGTTCTAGAAAGGAGAGATCGCGTGCCCGCATATGAGCCCTAACACCTTGAGTTAAGCCGCGCCGCGAAGCGGCGTCGGCTTGGACGAATAGTTAGCGTGCGCCCCGTGCATTTCAATCCTCGCACGGATCGTAGATGTCTAGGCCAAGCGATATGCCACGTGAGGACAGCTCCCCGAGAAGCTCCGGTGAGAACTCAAGCCCATCGTTGGATGAGCCCATTAAGACGCCGCAGAAGAAATCCATTGTGAAGCGGGACCGCAGTACTGCCCACACGGCCGAATCCCCAGGGAGCTTGCCAAGGATCTCCAAGACCTGAGCGGGGATATCTTCTGGCCTTCGGTCTTCGGCCGCGAGGCTCCAACGGCCGGTCTTTTCAATGTAGCGGTTCCCTGTCTTGGAGCCGACCCGGACATCACCCTTTGCGAACGCCTTGGTTGGCTCACAGCACAGGAGGCTAGTTATCTCAGTGGGCACAAGGTCGTCCCCGAAAATGCGGAAGGAGACTATCGAGTGCTCTGCAATTGCCATAGCGCGCTAACGCTGGAGTTAAGCGGCGGCGAAGCCGTCCGCCTTGAACGAAATATTAGGCCTTTCCGGGGATCTGATCACGGTAGCTTGCCCAAGCCCGAAGATTTGCCGAGGGATCGCTTGATTGCTCAAGGAACCGCCCATCACTGAAGTCGAGGGCTTGCCAACCGTGTGCTCGGCAGAGGGCGATGATGGGCTCGACGATTTCGCTGGATGCACGGACATGAAGAGCAAACCCATCGTTGGGATCCGTCTTGCCCATGTTGAACTCGATAGAGCCAGCCACGCATTGATAGTGGCCCCAAGTTGGGTCACTCCAATCTGTGCCAATAAAGACTTGCGAAATAGCAGCGCGTATCTCAGCTTGCGACCCAAGAGGGAGGCACTGTTCATCATTCGGAATTTGATCGACCGATGTGTACACGCAGTTGAAGCGCTGGATGCTGACGTCCCAACTCACGATGATGCTCCGTAAGGCCTAACGCCTGAATTAAGCCGAGCCGCGAAGCAGCTTCGGCTTGAATGAATTGTTAGGCGGCAACTCGTAGGCCACCACCTCGACGCCGCCTGCTAGTAATTGCTGATGCAGCTCCACGTAGCGGTCCTGCGTGACTTGTGCGATAGGTGCTACCTGAAGTGCATAGTCTTGCGTTGGGTTCTCGCGAATGTCGTCCTCGGGTCTAGGCGGGCCAAGCAGGACGATATCCAGATCGGATGTGGCTCCCACGAACGCCGGATACTCCTCGAAGCGCCCAGACATTTCAGGTTCAAGCCGCGCGACCAGCGCCGCGCCGATGCGCTCGGCCACCGCAGCCAGCGGAATGCTCGGGTTGATGGTAAAGACGCAGCCAGTTGCCATGATGTATCTCTGCCGCCTAGCGCCTGAATTAGGCCGAGCCGCGAAGCGGCTTCGGCTTGAATGAATTGTTAGGTGCCACCGGGGGAGATTGAGATGCCGACACCACGAACGGCCTCCGAAACAAGCTGGGCTTGGAATGTGTAAGCAGTTCCGTCATAGGTAATAACTTTCTCGCCGTTCTTTGTACTAGCGCCGACCCCGAATATTGCTTTGACCCTCTCGTAGAGTCCTGGATAAAACTCGTGAGGAACTTGGAATAGCGGTGGAAAAGATGGGTCATAGCCGGAATACACAAAATGCGTTTCGGCAGAACGAGGTGCCGGCAGGAACAGACGATGGCTCCCGAGGGTCGCGGCCTCATGCATGAGCTTTCCGGTGATACGGGCGACATACCCGCCAGAGCGCCCCGGGTAGGTTGGTTCTTCGAGCACTGGTGGAGTCTGCATGTGGCACCTAACTACTATTGGACCGCCAAAAAGCGGTAATGCCCCAAGTATCCACCAACGCCAGACGTCTGCAAAGCGGGAAATTCCTAACTTGCATCAATGACTTGCCGGATGGTGGCCGCGGCTCCGTGCGCCATGCTGGCTACGTTATCCGACGTTCGAGCTGGCGTATGAGTTACACCCATGACGATGAAGCCGTAACGGCGCATCAACCGCCGAGGTTGCTGGAGCAGGTGCGTGGCCGGTTGCGGCTTCGGCATGACAGCCTGCGCACCGAGCAAGCCTACATCGGCTGGATACGGCGCTTCATCCTGGCCAACGGCAAGCGACATCCGGCGCGGACGGGGCAGGCCGGGCAGGTACATCCGCATGTGCCGTGGTGTCCAGGAAAGCAGCCCAGTCGTGCGCGTTTGTTGATCCGCGTCGGGACTGAAGTCCCTCCCACAGTGCAGGGCCGGGATGCCATGAAGACCCTGGGAATCAGGAGTCTTCATGGCATGACAACACCTCACCCGTCCAGCATCGCCTTGTCCCGCACCGCCCCCTTGTCCGCACTGGTCGCCAGCAGCGCGTACGCCTTCAGCGCCGTACTGACCTTGCGCGGACGCGGTTCCGCTGGCTTCCAGCCACGGGCGTTTTGCTCGGCGCGGCGCGTGGCCAGTTCCGCGTCGGAGACCAGCAGGTCGATGCGGCGCTGGGGGATGTCGATGCGGATGCGGTCGCCGTCGCGGACCAGGCCGATGGCGCCGCCCGCCGCCGCTTCCGGGGAGGCGTGGCCGATCGACAGGCCGGAGGTGCCGCCGGAGAAGCGGCCGTCGGTGAGCAGGGCGCATTGCTTGCCCACGCCCTTGGACTTCAGGTACGACGTCGGGTACAGCATTTCCTGCATGCCGGGGCCGCCCTTGGGGCCTTCATAGCGGATCACCACGACGTCGCCAGCCTTCACGTCGTCGGCGAGGATGCCCTTGACCGCGGCGTCCTGGCTTTCGAACACCTTGGCGTTGCCCTCGAACACGTGGATGGATTCGTCCACGCCCGCGGTCTTCACCACGCAGCCGTCCTCGGCGATGTTGCCGTACAGCACCGCCAGGCCGCCTTCCTGCGAGTAGGCGTGGGCGACGTCGCGGATGCAGCCGGTGGCGCGGTCGGCGTCCAGGCTGGGCCAGCGCGTGGCCTGGCTGAAGGCGACCTGGGTGGGGATGCCGGCGGGCCCGGCCTGGTAGAAGGTCTGCACCGCGGGGTCGTCGCTCTGGGTGATGTCCCACTGCGCGATGGCGTCGGCCAGGCTGCGGCTGTGCACGGTGGCCTGGTCGGTATGCAGCAGGCCGCCGCGCGCCAGTTCGCCGAGGATGGCGACGATGCCGCCGGCGCGGTGCACGTCCTCGATGTGGTACTTCTGCGTGTTCGGCGCCACCTTGCACAGCTGCGGCACGCGCTTGGACAGGCGGTCGATGTCGCGCAGGGTGAACGGCACCTCGGCTTCCTGCGCGGCGGCGAGCAGGTGCAGGATGGTGTTGGTGGAGCCGCCCATCGCGATGTCCAGGGTCATCGCGTTCTCGAACGCCTCGAAGGTGGCAATGCCGCGCGGCAGCGCGCGCGGGTCTTCGGCGCCGTACCAGCGGTGGCACAGTTCCACTGCGGTGCGGCCGGCCTTGAGGAACAGTTGCTCGCGGTCGGCGTGGGTGGCGACCACGGTGCCGTTGCCGGGCAGGGCCAGGCCCAGCGCTTCGGTCAGGCAGTTCATCGAGTTGGCGGTGAACATGCCCGAGCAAGAGCCGCAGGTGGGGCAGGCGCTGCGCTCGAACGCGGCGACCTTCTCGTCGGAGGCCGTGGGATCGGCGGCGATCACCATCGCGTCGATCAGGTCCAGGTTGTGGTCGGCGAGCTTGGTCTTGCCGGCTTCCATCGGCCCGCCGGAGACGAACACGGTGGGGATGTTGAGGCGCAGGGCGGCCATCAGCATGCCGGGGGTGATCTTGTCGCAGTTGGAGATGCACACCAGCGCGTCGGCGCAGTGCGCGTTGACCATGTACTCGACCGAGTCGGCGATGATCTCGCGGCTGGGCAGCGAGTACAGCATGCCGTCGTGGCCCATGGCGATGCCGTCGTCCACGGCGATGGTGTCGAACTCCTTGGCCACGCCGCCGACGCGCTCGATCTCGCGCGCGACCAGTTGTCCGAGATCCTTCAGGTGCACGTGGCCGGGCACGAACTGGGTGAAGGAATTGGCGATGGCGATGATCGGTTTGTGGAAGTCGGCGTCCTGCATGCCGGTGGCGCGCCACAGCGCGCGGGCGCCGGCCATGTTGCGGCCGTGGGTCGAGGTCTTGGAGCGATAGTCGGGCATGGGAGCAGCGAACGAGCGGGCGGGGAGGCTGGCGATGGTGGCGCGATCGGATCGTTGCTGCTGCAACCGTCCTGGCATCCACCGGGTGGGCCGACCACGTTAGCACGCACGCTGGCGCCACCGCGCGCCGGCCAGGAGTGAGAAGCGGTTCGCAGACCTGCCCGAACACGCTTGGCAGACTGCGGTGGCCGGTGCGTCAGGGGGCGTAGGCCCGGCTCGCCCATCATGACCACAGGAGGTGTCCATGCTTCGGCATGTGCGTACGTCGTCTTCCGCTGTTTCCTCCCCCACCCCGTCCCTTGTGTCCACCCCGGCCGATCCGGGCCGCCGCAGCGTGCTGCGCGCCGGTGTCGGTATCGCTGCCGGCGCCGCGCTGTGGGGCCTCGGCGGGCAGGCCCGCGCCGCGGGCACGCTGCCGTTCGCGGGCCTCAATCTGTCCGGGCTGGCGTCCAACAACTTCGTCGACAACGCCGTCATCGACCGGCACTACCGCGACATCCGCGACCAGCACATCGCCGCCGCCGGCGCCTGCCCGCTGTTCCGCCTGCCCACCACCGCCGCACGCTTCAGCACTGGCCAGGGCATGCCGCTCAACGCCACGTACTGCGACCAGGTCGAGAAAGTGCTGGACCGGCTCGCGCTGCGCGGCAAGGTGGCGATCCTGGAGCTGCACGACTACATGCGCCTGCCGATCAAGGTCGCGAGCAAGTCCGGTTACCGGCGCGATGGCTCCGGGCAGTTGATCGGGCCGGACGGACGCGCGGTCACCGACCCCGCCGACCAGGCGGTGTGGAACGGCACCTACCGCAAGGGCAATTTCCTGTACCTGGCCTACTTCGACCCGGCCGACAACCTGCTCAAGCTCTACGAGTACCGCGTGATCGGCACGCCGGGCTGCACGCTGTACAACGCCGCCGGCCTACCGGATCTGTGGAGCCGCATCGTGCAGCGCTTCCGCTCGCATCCGGCGATCTTCGGCTGGGGCCTGATGAACGAGCCCTACCAGGGACCGGAACTCAACGCCGACGGCAGCACGCTGGTGATGGCCGATCACTGGCTGCGCACAGCCACCGCCACCGCGGCGCGCATCTTCGATTTCGACCGGTCGCATTACGTGTTCGTCTGCGGCAATCAGTACGCCAGCGCGCGCTTGTGGGACAAGGTGTCCAACAACCTGGACACGATCCCCGACCCGTACGATCGCATCGTCTATGAGGCGCACAACTACCTCGACAACCAGGGCCAAGGCGGCGGCGCCTGGACCAATCCCAATGAAAACGTTGCGCCGGACACCGGCATCGAGATGGTCAAGCCGTTCATCGACTGGCTGGCACACAGGGGCAAGCGCGGCTTTCTCGGCGAGCACGGCTATCCGGCCGGCAACGCCAGCGCGGAATTGGCGACCAAGCGCATGCTCGCGCACCTGCAGGCCAACAACATCCCCAGCACGCAGTGGTGCTTCGGGCCCGGTTGGCCGGACAACGACGTGCTGGGCATGAGCCGCGATGTCGGCATGGATATCCAGGTCAAGTCCAACATCGCCGCGGTGCAGCCGTACTTCGACGCGCGCCTGTCCAGCTACGTGCCGCCGCCGCCGACGAGCTGACGCGTCGCGACTGCGTCAGCAGCGACGTCCAACCGCCGGCCGCGGGTTTCCGCGGCCGGCGGAACCGGGCATCATCGTGGCTGGACTCAGGAAGACGTTGCCATGAAAAGGTCGAAGACGACCGCCCTGTTGCTGATGAGCGCCGCGCCGCTGCTGTTCACCGCCTGCGGGCGCGAGCCGGAAGCGAAGGCGCAGGAAGGCCTGTACACCTCGGTGGATGCCTGTGTGGCGCAGACCCACGACATCGCCACCTGCCGCGAGGCCTTCGCGCAGGCGCAGAAGCAGGCGGCGGAACAGGGGCCCAAGTACGCCAGCCGCGAGCAGTGCGCGCAGGACTATGCGCAAGATCGGTGCGTGGAGCAGCGCGACAGCCACGGCCATTCCTTCATCGGGCCGATGATGACCGGCTTCTTCCTGTCGCAGATGCTCAACAACAACCGCGCCGCCGGGTTCAATGCCGCGCCCGCCTACCAGGACCGGCAGAACCAGTGGCAGCGGCCGGCCTCCTATTCCGGCGGCGCCGGTGCGGTGAGCAGCGGTACGATGCTGCGCGGCAACCAGACCATGACCCATATCGGCGCCACGCCGAACCGTGCGGTCACCGTCAGCCGCGGCGGTTTCGGCGAATCCGCCGGTGGGCGCGGCTTCGGCAGCTGAGTCCGGCTTTTTTCCTCAACGCACGAGACCCCGCATGAAACGCATCGCGATCGTCGAGCGCGGCGACTGGCGCGCCCAGGCCGCGGAGTACGGTTTCCGCTTCCACACCATCGACGGTCAGCGCTACTGGGACGAACGCGCCTACTACGCGTTCAGCCTGCGCCAGATCGAGCGCGACCTGGAAGACCCCAGCGCCGAACTGCACGCGATGGCGATGGGCCTGCTCGACGAGATCGTCGCCAGCGAGGCGCTGATGCAGCGGCTGGCGATTCCGCCGGCGTTCCGCGACTGGATCGCCGACAGCTGGCGGCGCCGCGAGCCGCATCTGTACGGGCGCCTGGACCTGGCCTACGACGGCCGTGGCCCGGCCAAGCTGTACGAACTGAACTACGACACGCCGACCTCGTTGTTCGAGTCGGCGTTCTTCCAATGGCAGTGGCTGGAGGATCAGCGCGCACAGGGCCGCCTGCCGGACGACGCCGACCAGTTCAACTCCATCCACGAAGCCTTGCTGGAGCGCTTCGCCGCGCTCGCCGGCGGGCTGTCGCCGCCGCTGTACTTCGCCGCGGTGCGCGATTCGGAAGAGGACCAGGGCACGATCGCGTATCTGCGCGACTGCGCCGCGCAGGCCGGCGTCGCTGGCGAGCTGATCGCGATCGAGGACATTGGCCTGTCCAGCGACGGCCGCTACACCGACCTGGACGACACGGTGATCGGCGCGCTGTTCAAGCTGTACCCGCTGGAGGACATGTTCGCCGAGCGCTTCGGCCAGGCCCTGCCGGGCTCGGGCCTGCGCCTGCTGGAGCCGCCGTGGAAGGCGCTGCTCAGCAACAAGGGCATCCTGCCGCTGCTGTGGGAGCGCCATCGCGGCCATCCCAACCTGCTGCCGGCCGCGTTCGACGACGGCACCACGTTGCCGCCGGGCTGGGTGCGCAAGCCGCTGCATTCGCGCGAGGGCGCCAACATCGTGCTGCACCTGGACGATGGCCGCGTGCTGGAGAGCGACGGCCCCTACGCCGGGCCCTACATCCGCCAGCAAGCGCATCCGCTGCCGGCGTTCGAGGGTCGTTACCCGATGGTCGGCAGCTGGATCGTCGGCGACCGCGCCTGCGGCATCGGCATCCGCGAGGACGACAGTCCGATCACAAGCGACAGCGCGCGGTTCCTGCCGCATGCCATCGTCGAGGAGGCGCGGCCGGGTGTGCTGTATGCGTGAGTCGGTGTCGCGCGCCGACACGGCGTCTCCTGATGCGCCGCGTCGGCATCGCAACGACGGAACGCCGTTGGCTGCCTATGCCGACCAGGTGGCGGTGCGCTGCCATCGCTGCGGCACGCCGGGCTGGGTGCTGGCGCAGTGGGAGCCGTATCGCTGGCAGGCACGCTTCCGTTGCGGGCAGTGCAGCGCTGCGTTGGACAGCGCGGCGGACGACTGGGTAGGAATGGTGCAGTTGGTCGGCCGCCGGGCCTGCGGCCACTGCGGACATCAGTGGGTGCATGTCTGCGCAGTGTCAGCCGCCGCTGTACCGCCGCCCAAGACCTTGCCCGGCCGCTGCGCGTCGTGTCGCAAGGACTGCGCAGTGGCGGTGCAGCCGCGGCGCGTGCGCGACGGCTCGCCCCACGATCCGCATTTCGGCATGCCGCTGGCGCTGGTCGCGCCGACCCGCGCCGGCGTGCTGTGGGCCTACAACCCGCGCCATCTGCAGGAGTTGCAGGACTACGTGGCGGCGACGCTGCGCGAACGCCGTGGCCTGTTCGGGCGCTCGATGGTGGCGCGGTTGCCGGCGTGGATGAAGCTGGCACGGCATCGGCCGCTGATGCTGCGGACCTTGCAGCGTCTGCAGCAGGCCAGTGCGCAGCTGCCGTCCGTGCCTGCGACGTCGGGTGTGTAAGCAGCGTCCGTGCGTGTTTTGCCTTTCAGGTGATTCGCGCGATCTGCGCAATCGATGGGGGCGTGCCGCTCAGTCTCTTTCGGTGGCCTGCATCGAGTGCACTGTAGGAGCGGCTTCAGCCGCGACAGAGTCCCGGTGAACGCCCGTCGCGGCTGAAGCCGCTCCTGCATGGGGGCGGCAATTGCAGTGGAACAACAACCGCTCGCACCTGCGTTGCCACGCGACGGCACTGTGCTGGCTGCTGGCATCCAAACAAAGAACGTGAAGGCGCAACGCTGCCCTGGCCAAGGCGCGCTACAGCAACCCGTCGCGCTTCACCGCCAGGTAGCGCTCGATCAGGGCGGCGGGCAGTTCCTCGCCGGTGACGTCGAGCACCATCACCCCGTGGCTGCGCAGCGCCTCGTGCGCGGCGCTGCGTTGCTGCAGGTAGCGCGCCACCGCGCCAGCCTGCACGGCCTGCGGCAGGTCGTGGACCTCCTCGCTCAGCGCCTGGTCCAGCTCGCGCTCGCGCAGGCTGGCCACGCACACCAGGTGGCGGCGCTGCAGCAGGCGCACCGCGGCCAGCAGGTCTTCGATGTCCTCGTCGCGCACGTTGCTGACCAGCATCACCAGCGCGCGGCGGCGCTGGCGCAGCGACAGTTCGGTGGCCGCGGCCAGATAGTCGGTGGCCACCGGCTGCGGCTGCAGGTCGTAGCTGGCGCGCAGCAGCACGTCGACCGTGGCCATGCCGCGCTGCGGCGCCACCCAGCGCGCGTCGCCGCCGCTGGCCATCATGCCCACCGCATCGCCCTGGCGCAGCGCCAGGTACGACACCACCAGCGCCGCATTGAGCACATGGTCGAAGTGCGACAGGCCGGACTCGCTGGCCAGCATCCGCCGCCCGGTGTCGATCAGCATCAGCAACTGCTGGTTCTTCTCGTCCTGGTACTCGCGCGAGATCAGCTTGCGCGCGCGCGAGGTGGCCTTCCAGTCGATCTGGCGCAGGCTGTCGCCGACCCGGTACTCGCGCATCTGGTGGAAGTCGGTGCCTTCGCCGCGGCGCCGCTTCAGGTGCGCGCCGACCAGACGCGAGGCCTGTTCGGCGCTGAACAGGGCGAAGCGGGTCAGCGGCGCGAAGTTCGGATACACGCGCACGGTCTGCGCCGGCCCGGCCAGGCGTTGCTGCCGCCACAGGCGCCAGGGCGCATGCAGGCGCAGGTGGGTGCCGTCGAAGACGAAGCGACCGCGCGCGGTCGGGCGCAGTGGGTAGCGCACCTGGGTCTGATGCGCGGCGGGCAGGGTCATGCGTTGCGGCAGGCCCTGCAGCTCCCAGCCGCTGGGCACCAGGTCGAACAGGTCCATGCGCTGGCGCTGCGCGCTGTCCAGGTGCAGCACCACCTCGCGCTGCACGCCCAGCGGCAGCGCTTCGGGCAGCTCGCGGCGCACCTGCGGTGTCGGCCGCCGCCACAGCCGCCACGCATCGAGCGCCGCGACCAGCGCGATGCCCGCCGCCACCGCCTGCCAGCTCCACAGCGGCACCCAGCCCAGCGCCACGGCCAGGCCGCACAGCGCCCACAGCGCGAGCAAGGCCAGCAGGAGCGGGGCGGGTCTCATCGCTGGGGGGCCGGGAGTGGGGAATGGGGAATGGGGAATGGGAAAAGCGGCAGCGCTGCAGCGCGACGCATCGCTGCGTTCGTCAGCTCACTGCAATAGGGAGTAGCGGGAAACGCCGGGAACCCCGGCTTTTTCCATTCCCGATTCCCCATTCCCGACTCCCGGCTCATTTCCTTGGCGCCTCCACCTTGGCCAGCAGCGCGCTGAGGGCGTCGTCGGCGCTCTGGCCTTCGATCTGCAGTTCCGGGGCCAGGGCGATGCGGTGGCGCAGGGCGGGCTTGGCCACGTCGCGGATATCGTCGGGGATGACGAAGTCGCGGCCGGACAGCACCGCCTGCGCGCGGGCCGCGCGGACCAGGGCGATGCTGCCGCGCGGGCCGGCGCCGAGCGCAATGCCGGGCCAGCGGCGGGTGGCGGCGACGATGCGCACGGCGTAGTCGATGACCTGCGGGTCCACCGCAATGGCGGCGGTGCCGGCCTGCATCGCCACCACGTCCTCGGCGCCGAGCACGCGCGGCACCTGCGACAGGTCGAAGTCGCCGGCGCTGCGGCCGCTGGTGACCGCGGCGACCATGCGCGCCTCGTCCTCCAGTTGCGGGTAGTCGATCAGGATCTTCAGCAGGAAGCGGTCCAGTTGCGCTTCCGGCAACGGATAGGTGCCTTCCTGCTCCACCGGGTTCTGCGTGGCCAGGGCCAGGAATGGCGGCGCCAGCGGGAAGGCCGTGCCTTCGATGGTGACCTGGCCTTCCTGCATCACTTCCAGCAGCGCCGACTGGGTCTTGGCCGGGGCGCGGTTGATTTCGTCGGCCAGCAGCAGGTGGGTGAACACCGGGCCGCGGCGGATCTTGAAGCTCTCGGTCTTGGGGTCGTACACGGCATGGCCGCTGACGTCGCTGGGCATCAGGTCCGGGGTGAACTGCACGCGTGCGTAGTTCAGTTCCAGCGCCTGCGCCAGCGCGCGCACCAGCAGGGTCTTGCCGAGGCCGGGCACGCCCTCGATCAGCACGTGGCCGCCGGCCAGCAGCGCGATCAGGATCTGCTCCAGCACCTCCGGCTGGCCGATGAAGGCATGGCGGACCGCGGCGCGGATCGCCTCGGCGCGTTCGATCAGGGCAGGGCCGGCGAGCGGCGCGACGGCGTCGGAGGGGGCGGTGGTCATAACTGGTTTCTCATCTGGACGAGGAGGCGGATGCGCTCGCGCAAGGCGGCGGGTTGGTTGGGCGGCGGCGGCTGCAGCGCCTGTTCGACCTGCGCCGCCGGCAGTTGCAGGCGCTCGGCGATGGCGGCGGCCTGGGCCGGGCCCTCCAGCGCCGCGGCGAGCGGTGCGCGCCGGCGCAGCCGCGCCAGGAACGCCTCGCGCATCGCCGCGTGCAGCAGGTCGGCGCGGCCGAAGCGCAGCAGGTGTTCGCCGCTGGCACGCACGTGTTCCAGCAGCGAGCGGCGGTCCTCGGCCGGCGCGGCGCGCAGTGGCCCGAAGCGCTGCATGCGCGACCACAGCCAGGCCAGCAGGATCAGCAGCGCCGGCAGCCAGGCCGGCCAGCCGCGGGTGAACAGGGTGCGCCACAGCGACGGCAGTTCGGCCGAATAGATCAGGTGGATGGTGCCCTGGCCGTAGTTCGGCCCCAGCACCTGCCGCGCCAGCAGGCGGTTGCCGGCCTCGCGCAACCCGCCGCTGCGCAGCATCGGGTCGTTTTCCATCGGCGAACCCTCGAACATCCTGCCGAGCCGGTTGTCCTGGTTTTCGAGGAAATCCAGTTCCGACAGCACGTCCACGCTGCCGTCGCCGTAGGGCACGCGCGCAAACACGAAGTCGTCGTCCTCGCCGCTCCACCAGTTGTCGGGCGTGTCCGGATCGATGTGGAAGCGGCGACCGTCGCAGAAGACTTTTTGCGGCGCCGCGCCGGGCACCGCCATCATCAGGCAGTTGTCCGGGCTGCTTGCCTCGACGGTGATGTCCAGTGCTTCCAGGATCGGCACGTCGCCGCGCTTGACCTCGACGGTGGGCGTGCGCAGCACCAGATGCCCGCCCTGCTCCACCCAGTCCAGCAGGGCGTCGCCATCGGCCTTGCCGAGCATGCGCGGGTCGCCGTACAGCACCACGCTGTCGTGCGGGCGCAGGTGCATCGCCGCCAGGTCCAGGCGTTGCCGCGATTCGGCGCGCACGCCGTCGGCGCGCAGGGTCTGGCGCAGCGCGTACAGCGGGTTGTAGGCGGCCTCGCCGCGCGGCGGCAGCACGATCTCCCGCTCGGCGCGTTCGTAGCGGCCGAAGAACCAGGCCGCGCCGACGCTGACCAGCAGCAGGCCGACCAGGAAGATCAGCGCATTGCGTGTGCCGCTGTTCATGCCTGCCACCGGAACTGGCGCTGCAGCTCGTCGACCAGCGTGTCGAAGGCGTCATCTTCGGGCAGCCGGCCGGCATAGGCGGCGTGCTGCCAGACCCGCACCATGCGCGCGAACAGGCCGCGGTCGGCGGCGTCGGGCAGGCGTTGCGCGGCGCGCAGGCACTGCGCCTCGGTGGCGCTGGGTGGCAGCACCAGGTCGGCGCGTTCGCACAGCGTCGCCACGCTGGCCCGGTACAGCAGCGCCAGCGCATCGCGGTGGCGACCCTCGCGCCAGGCGCGCCGCGCCACCGTCGCCACGTCGTCGGGCAGCGGTTGCGGCGCCAGCACCGGCACATGCTCCGGCGCCGTGGGCGGCGCCGCGCGGCGACGTCCGGTGCCGCGCATCCACGGCAGCCAGTGCCTGGCGGTGAGCAGCAGCACCAGCAGCAGGATCCCCGCCAGCAGCCACATGCCCCAGCGGCCGACGAAGGCGATGGCCTGGGCCGCGGCCTTGATCCATTTGCCGAACGGGGTGAGGTCTTGCTGCTTGTCGTCCGGCTTGGGCGGTTCGTCGGGATTGCGCTTCTTCCAGTAGCCGATGGTGCGCTTGGCGGTCAGCAGCGGGTCGGCGTAGGCACGGTCGGCGGCGCGGGCGAAGCGCGCATCGGCGGCGGGCTCGGTGTCGAACACTTCGTCCAGCGGGACCGGGTGCGCGGCGGTGTGGTGGTGGCTGTCGGCGGTGGGCGCGGCCGCGGCCTTGTCGTCGGTCTTGGCGTTTGCGTCGGTGTCGGCGTCCGCGTCGGCGTCCGCCGCGGTGTCGGTCTCGCCATCGCGCGTGCCCTCGGCGGGCGCATCCTGCGCCGCCGCGGTCTGCGTTGCCGCGTCGTCGGCCAGCGGTTGCGCACGCAGCGCCGCGGCCGGCGCGGCGAGCAGGGCCAGGCACAGCAGCGCCAGCGGCGCGGCGCCGCGCAGGCGCGCGGCCATCCGGCGCAGCGCCATCTCCACGTCCCAGGCTTCGAGCTGGGTACGCCGGTTGAGGTACAGGCCGAAGCCGGCGCCGACGAAGAACGGTTCGATCAGGGTCATCGCCAGCCAGCCGATGACGTTGAAGCCGATGTCCGCCCACGCCGGCGTCTGGTCGCCGATCAGCGCCCAGGCCGCGCGTGCGGTTTCCGGCAGCAGGTCGATGGGCACGAACATGAAGATCGTGGCGATGCAGGCCACGCACAGCATCGCCTCGAAATGCCAGCACACGCTGGCCAGCAGCAGTGCGTGGCCGTAGATGGCCCCGCCCAGGGTGCGGCGGCGCTCGCGCTGCTGGTCGGCGCTGGCGCCTTCCAGCAGTTCCAGTGGCATGAACACGCTGCGTGCCGGGCTCAGCCGGCGCCAGGTCAGGTAGCCGAGCAGCGTGCGCCAGCCCCAGGCGCCCTGCGCACGCACGGTGTCGCGCACGCGCGGCACGTCGCCGAACACCGCGCGCGAGATCACGAACAGCGGGATCCGGTCCAGCACCGGCTTCAGCCACCACAGCAACAGCGACGCCAGCCACAGCCGGTCGATCGCCCAGGCGCCGAGGTTGAGCACGACGCACAGCGGCAGGGTGACCAGCACCCACGGCTTCCAGATCGCCCCGGCGTGGCGACGGACCAGCGCGGTGCCCAGTTCCATCGCTTCCCAGGCCGAGCGTGCGCGCAGCACCACGTCCAGGCGCTCAATCCGCATCGATGGCCTCCACCCGGCCGCGGCCGCCGCGCCACAGCCACGTCAGCACCAGCGTCCACAGCAACGCCGACACGCTGTACTTGATCCACGCCGGCACGGTCGCGATGGACGACCAGAACGCCTCGATGAAGGCGGCCACCAGCAGCATCGCGGCCACGCCCAGGCACAGCCGTGCGCCGATCTTGCCGCCTTCCACCAGCGCATCGATGCGTCGCCGCCGTCCCGGCGCCAGCACCTTCAGGCCGAGCTGCAGGCCAGCGCCGCCGGCGATCACGATCGCGGTCAGTTCGAACGGCGCATGCCCGGCGACGAAGCGCCAGAAGGTGACGCCATAGCCGATCTGGTGCAGGTGCCCGGCCACCGCGCCGATGGTGATGCCGTTGAACAGCAGCACCAGCACCGTGCCCAGTCCCGCCAGCAGGCCGCTGGCGAAGGTGCGCAGGCCGATGCTGATGTTGTTCATGATGTAGTGGCCGAACATCTGCCAATCGGTGCCGCTGTCGCGGCCGAGCTTCTGCGCGCTGGCAGCCGGGTCGTACATGCGCTCGATCTGGCTGACCTGCATCGGATCCATCAGCCCGTGGATCAGTTCCGGACGGAACTGCAGCAGCACGAAGATGGTCACCAGCGGCACCACGAACAGCGCGGTGGCCGCGGCCATGTAGCCGGCCTGGCTGCGCACCACCTGCGGGAATTCGGCGAACAGGAACTCCGCCGCACGCCGCCAGTGCGGACGCGGCGCCCGGTACAGGACGGTGTGGCCCTGCTGCATGAGGTGCTGCAGGCGCGCGGTGACCTGCGGGCTGTAGCCGCGCTTGCACGCCAGCGCCTGCTGCTGGCACAGGCGCCGGTAGCGCGCCGGCACGTCCTCGTCGGCGAGCGGCGGCGGCTGCTGCGGATGCGGCGGCGCGACCGCGGCCGTGGCATCGCCGGGCGTGTCGGTGGCGGTCGGCGCCGGCTTGCGCGCGCTGCCGCTGCGCTGCAGCCAGGCCTCGAACGCCTGCCACTCGTGCTGATGGCGGAGGACGAACTGTTCCTGTTTCATCGGCGGCCCAGCAACCAGTTGGCCATCGCGTACAGGCGCAGCACCCCGGCCTGGCCCGGCGTGTCGGTCAGCGGCTGCGCCAGCGCGGCCAGTTCCAGTTGTCGCTCCGGGGTGAGCCGCGGCGCGCGCTCGGCGAAGGCGATCAGTGCCGCCTGTTCGGCCGGCAGCAGCGGCCGCGGCGGTGCGAGGGCGCTGGCGATCGGCGGCAACGCCTCGTCCTCGCGCGGCGCTTGGTGCACCACCAGCGTGCCGGCGACCAAGTCGCCCAGGCGCCGCGAATGGGCATCGAACAGGCAGGCGATCAGGCCGACGGCATAGCCGAACGGCAGCATGTCCACGGTGCGCAGCAGGTTGCGGGTGATCGCGGCCATCCACCCCACCGGCGCGCCGTTGCGCGCCACCACGCGCAGGCCCAGCGCCTGCTTGCCCAGGGTCTGGCCGCGCCAGCCCTCCAGCACGATCGGGTAGGCCCAGAACACCAGGAACATCGCCACCAGGTACAGGCCCTGGCCGAGGCCGCCGAGCAGGCCGAGGAGCATGCCCATGGCGGCGAGCAGGGCGAAGCGCAGCGCCAGGTCGATCAGCCAGGCCAACGCGCGCGGCACCGCGCCGGCGGCCGGCAGATGCAGCGGCACGCCTTCGGGGGTGACGACTTCGCGATAGGTATCGAGCATGCCCCTTACCGCCGCCGCATGGTGCGGCGGACACTGACGCCTGCGATGTGGGGAGGCCGTCCTTCCGTTCGGCCGGCTGCCTGTGGCGGCATGCTGCTCTCGACTGCGTCCTGCTCCGACACGGAACTTTAGCCGGGGTGGCGTGAATTGCCCAGCGTGACGGCGGTGCCGGTCAGCGCACCGTGCCGCCGTCGCGCTGGCGTCCGCCGAACAGCTTGCGCACGCCGGCGACCAGGCCCATCAGGCCGACCAGCACCAGCTTCCAGGCCTTGGCCAGCAGCAGGCCGAGTTTGGCGAACAGGCCGGCCTTGGCCGCCAGGCCGCCGCCGATCAGGGTGGCCAGGCCGTAGCTGGCGATCTTGTCGGTGGACGGGTTGTGGTCGGCATAGCGGGCGCCGCTGTCGAACTCGGCCATCGGCAGCAACTGCTGCATGCCCGCGCGCACCTGCGCCAGTTCGCCCATGCCCGAGACCGCATTGAGGCTGAGGTAGCCATGCCGGCCGAGCACGCGGATGTCGTAGTTGAGGGTGTGCTCGCGCTCGCCCGCGAACGCCAGCTCGCGCGCCCAGTACAGCTTCTTGCTGCCGGTGTCGTAACGCGGCGGCACCGCCCAGCCGACCAGGTCGACCTGCTCGTAGCCGGCCTTCTTGCGTTGCGCGTTCTCCTCGCGGGTGGCCTCCTGCATGTCCTTGAGCATGGCCTGGTAGTCGATCTTGCTGGCGTCCTCGTCGGACACGTAGCCGTCGTCGGAATAGGTGACCACCACCGCCCAGCTGCCTCTCTCGTCGAGCGCCGGCCGGCGCGGCACGATCAGCCCCAGCACGTCGTCGTCGGGCGGGTTGCCCCAGTAGCTCTCCAGCACCCGCCGCGCATCGGCCTTGTCCAGGTAGCGGAATTCCGGGCCGAGGTCGAAATGCACCTTGGCCTGCGGGACCTCGATGTGGCCGTCGCGGAAATGCAGCGTGCCGACGAACTGCTCGGCGGTCATGTCCGGGCCGCTGTCCTGGGCCAGCGCCGGGACGGCGCTGAAGCACAGCGCACAGCAAAAAGCGGCCAGCAGGCCGCGCAGCGAGATCTTGAGCATCTGCGATTCCATTCGTTCGGTGGCGTCCCCACGCCAGAGACGCGTAGTGTCGCGCAGGCGCGGGAAGCGCGCCAGTCGCGAGCGCGCTTTTTTACCGCTCCACGGCGTCGCGCGGCGAGGCGTCGGCAGCGCTCAGGCGGGCGAGCCCGGTGCCGGTCCGAGGCCGGCGTCGAAGGCGGCCAGCAAGTGCGCGCCGTGCGGCCATGCGCCCAGGCCGCTGGCTGCATTGAGGTGGCCCAGGCGGTCGAGTTCGACCAGTCCGCTGCCCCAGGCGGCCGCGCAGCGGCGGCTGTAGGACGGTGCCGCGTAGGGATCGTCGCTGCTGGCCACGATCAGGCTGGGGAACGGCAGCGGCGTCGTCGGCGCCGGGACGAAGCTGGCCGCGTGCGCATGCGGGAACGCGGCGCTGTCCGGATCGGGCACCGCGACCAGGAAGGCGCCGCGCGGCAGGCGTTCGGCACGCGCGGCCCAATGCGCGACCAGCAGGCAACCCAGGCTGTGCGCGACCAGCAGCGGCGGCGTGGCGCAGTGCTGCACGCAATGGTCGAGCGCGCGCAGCCAGTCGTGCAGTTGCGGATGCGCGAACGACGCCGGTTGCAGCCGGCGCATGCGCGGGTCGTGCCGCTGCCAGAGGGTTTGCCAGTGCTCTGGTCCCGAGTCGCCGATGCCCGGCACGATCACCACGTCCTGCATGCGCTACGCTCCGTCGGAAGAAAGCGTGAGTGTCGCGCTGCCTGGCTGGCATCGCCATGGCGATGCATCGGCGCAAGCGACGGTTTTCCGATGAATCCATGGTGCATGGCGAAGGGGCGAGGCGAGTGGCGGCGAAGACCTGGCGGGGCGATGCCCTGGATTACGCGATCCTGGAGGCGCTGCAGTGCGACGGCCGCATCGCCCTGGCCGCCCTGGGGCGGCGCATCGGCCTGTCGCAGCCGGCGATGTCCGAGCGCGTGCGCCGGCTCGAGGAGCAGGGCGTGATCACCGGCTATACCGCCCGGGTCGATCCGCGCGCGCTGGGCCTGGCGACCTCGGCCATCGTCCGCCTGCGCACCACGCATGCGCAGATCGGCGCGTGCCTGGCGCTGTTCGCGCAGATGCCGCAGGTGCTGGACGTGCATCGGGTCACCGGCGAGGACTGCTTCGTGCTGCGCGTGCTGGTACCCGCGCCGGCGCAGCTGGAGCCGGTCATCGACGCCCTGGCGCGTTTTGGCGCGGTGACCACCAGCGTGGTGCTGCGCAGCGAGGCGCCGCGTCCGATCGGCCGTGCCTTGCTGGCGTTGGCGGCCGAGTAGCGGTGCAGGCTACTGCGGCGCTGCCGCGGCCGCGGCCAGGTAGCGGTCCTTCAGCCGCACATAGTGCTGCGCCGAGTAGTGCAGGCTCTCGATCTCCTTGTCGCTGAGCATGCGCGCCTTGCGCGCCGGATTGCCCAGCCACAGCTCGCCCTCGCCGACCGTCTTGCCGGGCCCGACCACCGCGCCGGCGCCGACGAAGCCGTGCTTCTTCACCGTGGCGCCGTCGAGGATGCACGCGCCCATGCCGATCAGGCACAGGTCCTCGATGGTGCAGGCATGGATGATGGTGCCGTGGCCGACGGTCACGTCCGCGCCGATCAGGGTCGGGTAGCCGGCCGCGTTGAACGGGCTGTGGTGGCTGACGTGGATGATGGTGCCGTCCTGGATGTTGCTGCGCGCGCCGATGCGCACGTCATTGACGTCGCCGCGGATCACCGTGCCCGGCCACACCGACACGTCGTCCTCCAGCACCACGTCGCCGATGAGGGTGCAGGCGGGGTCCACGTAGACGCGCGCGCCCAGCTGCGGGGTCTTGTCGAGGTAGGGGCGGATCGGGGACACGGCGCTCTCCGGCGGTGGGCGGCCGGCGGCCACGCGGGCGCCGATGATAGCGCGGTCGCTCGGGCCGGCCGCCGCGGGCGCGTCCCCCGACGCGTGTCGCACGCAAGGACTAAGCTACGCCGGGCGTCGTGCGACGCCGTTGCGGAGCAATCGCCATGGTGGACCGCCCGACCGTCGCTGCCTATGACGCCGATGCCGCGCGCTATGCGCAGGACTGGCGCGACCAAGCCGCGCCCGAGGACATGTACGCACTGCTCCGGCGGCATTTCGCGCCGGGGCCGACCGCCGACGTCGGCTGCGGCGCGGGGCGCGATACGGCCTGGCTCGCAGCGCGCGGTTTCGAGGTGTGCGGCTACGATGCGAGCGCCGGCCTGCTCGAGGAGGCGCGGCGGCGCTACCGCGGCCTGCGGTTCGAGCTGGCCGCGTTGCCGGCACTGGCCGGCGTCCCGTCCGGCGCGTTTCGCAACGTGCTGTGCGAAACGGTGGTGATGCATCTCGACCAGGCGGACGCGGCCGCCGCCGCCGCGCGGCTGGCCGAGCTGCTGATGCCGGAGGGCACCTTGTACCTGAGCTGGCGGGTGGCCGGAAACGACGCGCCGCGCGATGCGCATGGCCGCCTGTATACCGGGCTGGATGCGACGCGGATGCGTGCGGCGCTGGGTGCCGGCATGCAGCTGCTCGACGACCACGAGGTCGTCAGCGCCTCCTCCGGCAAGCGCGTGCATCGGCTGATCGCGCGCAAGGCCGCCGCCGCCGCATAGCGCCATGCACCTGGCCTTGCGGCGCGGTCGGCGACTCCGGTTGTGCGATAAACGCACCGCGAATCGATATTCGCACTTGAATGGTGCAGTGCGATAAAACTAGCGTTGCCGCTGTCCCGGCGCCTGGCAGCGCGCGACGCGTGCGCCGCTGGCGGCCGCGGCGCCGCCCGCCGCCGGCGCGGTCCCGATTCTGTTGGAGATGGTGCATGTCCTGTGCGTTTTCCCGCGGCCTGGCCCTGTTGGCGGCGGCCCTGCTTCCCGGCGCCGTGCGCGCCTACCAGGCCGAGCCGGCGCCGCCGGCGCGTAGCGTGCTCACCGTGGACCGCTACGCCGACGACGAGGCCCCGGGATCGCTGCGCTGGGCGATCACCACCGCCAACCAGGCGCCCGGCCGTTACCGCATCGAGATCGTCGCGGTGGGCGCGCCGCCGTACGTGATCCGCCCGCGCGCGCCGTTGCCGGCGCTGCAGGGGCCGCTGCAGGTGGTGGGCCTGGCGCGGGCGCACGACGGCCAGTACATCGCCATCGACGGCGCCGGCTACATCCGCGGCAAGGGCACCGCCGCCTGCCCGGGCGCGGAAAAGGGCCAGTTCGGCACCAACGTGCGCAGCACCACGCTGCCGGGCCTGGTGCTGCGCGACACCCAGGGCGTGGAACTGAGCGGCCTGGAGATCCGCAACTTCTGCATCGGCGTGCTGCTCAACCGCGCCAGCGACAATGTGCTGCGCGACAACCGCATCGTCGCCAACCACGGCGGCGCCGGGGTGATGCTGACCGGCGACGACGGCAACGGCCAGTCCACCGCCACCACCACGGTGCGCAACCGCATCGAGCGCAACACCTTCCTCGACAACGGTGACGGCCTGGAACTGACCCGCGGCGCGGCCTGGAACCTGGTGGCCGACAACCTGTTCCGCTCCACCGACGCCAACCCCGAGCCCTCGCAGGGCATCGAGATCCTGTGGGGCAACGACAACACCGTGCTGCGCAACCGCTTCGAGCGCTACTCCGACGGGTTGCAGATCAATTGGGGCAACCGCAACACCATCGCCGACAACGACTTCGCCGGCAATTCGATTGGGGTCAGCGTCACCGGCCGCGACAACCTCATCGAGGGCAACCGCCTGACCGGCAACGGCATCGGCATCGCGGTGCGCCCGCAGCCGCGCAGCGAAGCCAACCGGTTCAGCGCCAACCTGCTGTCCGGCAACGGCCTGAAGATCGAGCGCTGTTTCGCCGGCGGCGCCTGCGTGCCCGGCCAGCCGCGCGGCGCCATCGTGTTCGGCGTGCCGGGCCTGGAGCATGCGCCCTTCGTCGGCTCGCGCGGCATCGGCGTCGATCCGGACCCGCGCAAGCGCGCGACGATCTGCGGCGCTACGGCGGCGGACGGTTGCCAGCCGCCGCCGAACTTCGGCCAGGCCGCCCCGCAGTTGCGCACGATCGAACGCGGCGCAGGCGTGCCGCAGGTGCAGGGCAGCTTCGTCGGCCGCCCCGGCCATCTGTACACGGTGGAACTGTTCGGCAACCGCCACCGCGGCGACGACGAAGCCGAACGCTATCTCGGCCGCGTCGAAGCGGCGGTGGATGCGCAGGGACAGGGCCGCTTCGCGCTGCCGCTGGACGGCGACAGCGCGGTGCTGGCCACGCTCACAGCCACCGTCACCAGCGACGATGGCGCGACCTCGCCGCTGAGCGCACCGCTGGCGGTGACGCCGTGAGCCGCGTCGTCTCCGCCGGTGCGCGTGCGATGCGACGCCTGCCGTCGTTGCCGGCCTGGTCGCTGCTGGCCGTGGCCATCGCCCTCGTCCCGGCCGTTGCCGCCGCGCAGGACGCCACCGACCTGGCGCACAGCACCTTGACCGGCGACTGGGGCGGCACGCGCAGCGACTGGCTGCGGCGCGGCGTCAGCGTGCGCGGCGACTACGTCGGCGAAGCCATGGGCCTGGTCGACGGCGAGCGCGGCGCGCGCTATGCGCAGCAGGTGCGGCTGGGCGTGGATCTGGACCTGGCGAAACTCGCTGGCTGGGACGGCGGCACGCTGCACGTGACCGTCAACGACCGCCGCGGCCGCAGCACCTCGGCCGATCTGCTCGGCAACCGCTTCCCGATCCAGGAAGCCTACGGCGGTCAGTTCACCCGGCTCACCGAACTGAGCTACGACCGCCGCTTCAACGACGGGCGCAGCTACATCAAGGCCGGCTTCTACGCGATGGGCAACCAGTTCGGCGCGCACACGCTGCTGACCAACTTCGTCAACGCCGCCTTCTGCGCGCATCCGCTGGCGATGTCCGGCAACAGCGGCTGGTACAACTATCCGAACGCGCGCTGGGGCGCGGAAGTGGCGCAGCAACTGACGCCGGCGGCGAACCTGCGGGTCGGCTGGTTCCAGGTCAACCCCAGCACCAACAACAACGTGCACACCGCGTTCGATCTGACCGCGCGCGGCACCACCGGCTCGCTGTTCCCCGTCGAACTCACCTGGACGCCGGGCGCCGGCGGCAACTACCCGGGCACCTACAAGTTCGGCGGCTACTACGATTCCTCGCGCGTGCCGCGCAAGGGTCTGGATCCGCGCGCCACCACCGGCCGCGACGGCGCCTACCTGCTGGTGGAACAGAAGCTGTATTCGCCCGACGGCGAGCGCGGCCGCGGCCTCACCGGCTTCGCCCAGTACATGGTGTCCGACCATGCCACCGCGCAGATCACCCGTTGGTACGCCGTGGGCGGCGTGTACCAGGGCATCGGCCGGCGCAGCCAGGACCGCATCGCCCTGGGCTACGTCGGCGCCGACATCAACCACCGCCTGCTCGACGCGCGGAGGGCGGCGCTGCTTGATGCCGGCGTGCCGCCGGAGGCGCCGGTGTTCGCGCTCGACACCGCCGAGGAGCTCTACGAACTGTCCTACAGCGCGCAGCTGACGCCATGGCTGATGCTGCGGCCGGACGTGCAGTACATCGTCAACCCCGGCACCTTCGCCTATGCGCGTACCGACAACGCGCTGGCGGTGGGGCTGCAGGTCAAGCTCACCTTCTGAGCGCGCGCTGCGCGCTCCTGCCCAGGCGATCCCGATGCCCTTGTTCCCACGACCACTGACCTTCCTGTGCTGCGCCGGCCTGCTGCTGGCATCGCCGCTGCAGGCCGCACCCGCGGCGCCTGCGGCCACGGCGCCCGCCGCGCCGGAGGCGACCGCGCCGCTGCCGCCGCCGCGCGTGCTGCAGATCCGCGGGCTCGCCATCGGCGCCGGCCTGCCCAAGATCATCGTGCCGATCACCGCGCCCGACGCCGAGCAGGCCCTGGCGCAGGCGCAGCGCATCGCCGCCTCGCCCGATGCGGACCTGGCCGAGTGGCGCATCGACCTGATGGACGGGGCCACCGACGCCACCGCGCTGGCGGCCCTGGGGCCGCGCCTGGCGCAGGCACTGCACGGCAAGCCGCTGCTGCTGACCTTCCGCACCAAGGCCGAGGGCGGTGCGGTGGCGATCGACGATGCCGCCTATGGCGCGCTGTACGCGCGCCTGCTGGAGGCGCGCTTCGCCGACCTGCTCGACGTGGAGATGTTCCGCGACCCGGCGGTGCTGCGGCAGGTGGTCGAGCGCGCACACCGGCAGGGCGTGTACGTGGTGATGTCCAGCCACGACTTCCACGCCACCCCGCCGGTGGCGGAGATCGTGGCGCGGCTGCAGCGGCAGCAGGCGCTGGGCGCCGACGTGCTGAAGATCGCGGTGATGCCGCGCGATCCCGGCGACGTGCTGCATCTGCTCGACGCCACCTGGCAGATGCGCCAGCGCAGCGGGCAGCCGCTGCTGACCATGGCGATGGGGCCGCTGGGTGCGGTGTCGCGGCTGTCCGGCGGCACCTTCGGGCAGAGCCTGACCTTCGGAATGCTCGGCAGCGCCTCGGCGCCGGGGCAGATCGACGCGGCGCGCCTGCGCCAGGCGCTCGACGCCCTGCACGCGGCCGCGCCCGCCAAGTGACGCCGCGTCGCCGCGGTTCTCGTTCGCCGTTCCAGCAGGAGTGACCCCATGAGCCATGCCGCCGCCCCGCCCACCGCGCTCGTCCTAGACCGCATGAGCGGTTTCCAGTGGACGGCCATCGCGGTCTGCGTGCTGTTGAACATGCTGGACGGCTTCGACGTGATGGTGATGGCCTTCATCGCCCCGCACGTGTCGGAGGCCTGGCACCTGTCCGGCAAGCTGCTGGGGATCGCGCTCAGCGCCGGGCTGGTGGGCATGGCGCTGGGTTCGCTGCTGCTGGCGCCGCTGGCCGACCGCTGGGGCCGGCGCAACATGATCCTGTGCTGCCTGGTGATCCTGACCGTCGGCATGGCCGCCTCGGCGCTGGCGCAGGACATCTGGCAACTGGCCGCGCTGCGTGTGTTCACCGGCATCGGCATCGGCGGCATGCTCGCCGGCGTCGGCGTGATCACCGCCGAATACGCGAGCCCGAAGTGGCGCAGCACCGCGGTGGCGCTGCAGGCCACCGGCTATCCCATCGGCGCCACCCTGGGCGGGCTGATCGCCGCGATGCTGCTGGAACGCTGGGGCTGGCACGCGGCCTTCGTGTTCGGCGCACTCGCCTCGCTGCTGTGTATCCCGGTGGTGCTGGCGCTGCTGCCCGAATCGCTGGATTTCCTGCTCAGCCGGCGCCCGCCGGATGCGCTGGCGCGGCTCAACGCGCTGCTGGCGCGCATGCGCGCACCGACCCTGGATGCCCTGCCGCCGCGCCCGCCGGTGCAGGAGAAGGCCGGCTACGCGGCGCTGTTCACCCCGCGCCTGCGCCGCAACAGCGTGCTGATCGCGCTGGGCTTCTTCATGCACATGTTCGCCTTCTATTTCGTGCTGAGCTGGACGCCGAAGCTGCTGGTGCAAGCCGGGCTGTCGGCCGAGCAGGGCGTCACCGGCGGCGTGCTGCTGAACCTGGGCGGCATCGTCGGCGGCGCCTTGTTCGGCGGTCTGGCCGCACGTTTTCTGCTGCCACGGCTGACCGCAGCCAGCTTCCTGATCGCCGCACTGGGCATGGCGGCGTTCGCCACGCTCGGCGCGCAGCTGCAGCTCGCCTTCCCGGTGGCCTTCGTGATCGGTGCGGCGCTGTTCGGCTCGATGGCCGGCCTGTATGCGCTGGCGCCGATCGTGTTCGCGCCCACCGTGCGCACCACCGGCCTGGGTTGGGCGATCGGCATCGGCCGCGTCGGCGCGATCCTCTCGCCGATGACCGTCGGCGTGCTGGTCGACGCCGGCTGGCAGCCGGCCAATCTGTACTACGTCTTGGCGTTGCCGCTGCTGGTGGCCATTGCCGCGGTGCTGACGATGCGGCTGCAGCCGGCGCGTTGAGGGCAGGGCGGGGCGGGCGCGGGTCTGTCTGGGCTTCGAGGACAACGCGCTTTGCGACGCGGCCTGGCGTGCGTCGCCCGATCGGCGCCGCTGCCCGGCGCCGTGCTCGATGTGTCGACCAACCTGCGGCGCCTCGGTCGAGGCGCTGTGAGGTCTCACGAACGCGGGTCCATCCATTGCCACCGCATGCAGGTGGCAATGGCGTGCCGTTTTCCTACTTGGCGTTCGGCAAGGCGTAGGCGATCACGTAGTCGCCGCGGTCCGGCGACTGCCGCGCGCCGCCGGCGGTGATCACGATGTACTGCTTGCCGGTCTTGGTCGACACGTAGGTCATCGGCCCGCCCTGGCTGCCCACCGGCAGCCGCGCCTTCCACAGTTCCTTGCCGGTGCCGCTGTCGAACGCCCGCAGGTAGTAGTCCTGGGTGCCGGCGATGAACACCAGGCCGCTCTGCGTGGCCAGGGTGCCGCCCAGCGTCGGCATGCCGACCGGGATCGGCAGGTGCATCTTGAAGCCGAGCGGGCCGGTGTCCTGCACGGTGCCCACCGGCACCTGCCAGGCGATGCGGCGGGTCTTCAGGTCGATCGCGCTGAGCGTGCCGAACGGCGGCGCCTGGCAGGGGATGCCCAGCGCCGACAGGAAGCGGTTCTTGTTGACCGCGTACGGCGTGCCCTTCAGCGGCACCGCGCCCATGCCGGTGTTGACCGCCTCGCCGCCGCTGGAGGCGGCGGCCTTCTCGGCCTTCTGCGGAATCATCTGCACCCACAGGCCCAGGCGCATGTCGTTGGCGAACACCACGTCGTGCACCGGGTCGACCGACAGCCCGCCCCAGTTCATGCCGCCCAGCGAGCCGGGGAAGCTCAGCGACACATCGGTGCCGGGCGCGGTGTACAGGCCCTCGTAGCGCATCTTCTTGAAGGCGATGCGGCACAGCATCTGGTCCAGCAGGGTGGCGCCCCACATGTCCGCTTCGCTCAGGTGCTTGGTGCCGATCTGCGGCATGCCCACCGACAGCGGTTGGGTCAGCGCATACGGTTCGTGCGGGATGTCGGCGGCCTTCACCGGCACCTCGCGGACCTCGGTCAGCGGTTTGCCGGTGGCGCGGTCGAGCACGTACAGCTGGCCGGCCTTGGTGCCGATGATCAGCGCCGGCACCTTGCGGCCGTCGGCCATCGGGAAGTCGATCAGGCTCGGCTGCATCGGCAGGTCGAAGTCCCACAGATCGTTGTGCACGGTCTGGTAGACCCACTTGACCTGGCCGGTGCTCGCATCCAGCGCGGTGATCGAGGCGCCGAAGCGGTGGTCCAGCGCGCTGCGCTCGGCACCGTACAGGTCGGTGGACGGGCTGCCCATCGGCAGGAACACGGTGTTGGATGCGGCGTCGTAGGACATCGGCGCCCACACGTTCGGCGTGCTGCGTACGTAGGTCTTGCCCGCAGCCGGCGGCTGCGTGTCCTGCGGGTTGCCCGGGTCGAAGGCCCAGCGCTGCGCGCCGGTGATCACGTCGAAGCCGCGGATCACCCCGCCGGGCATGTCGGCCTGCACGTTGTCGGCGACGCGGCCGCCCACCACCACCGTGGTCCCGGCCACGGTCGGCGCCGAGGTCAGCTGGTAGAACGGATCGGGTGCGGCGCCGAGGCCGGCCTTCAGGTCGACCTGGCCGTTCTGGCCGAAGCCGCTGCAGAACGCGCCGGTGTCCGCATCCAGCGCGATCAGCCGTGCGTCGATGGTGTTGGTCAGCACGCGGCGGCGGCAGTTGGCGCCGGCCGGCAGCACCGCCGCCGCGACCGGCGAGGCATTGGCGGCGCTGGGCTGGGCCAGCGCCGCGTCGGCATCGAAGTAGGCCAGGCCGCGGCAGCGCTGCCAGACCGAGGACTGCGCATTGATCTCGCGCTTCCACAGCTGCCGGCCGCTGCTGGCGTCCAGCGCGATGACGTTGTTGTGCGGCGTGCACACATACAGCGTCTCGCCGATCTGCAGCGGGGTGGTCTGGTCCTCGGCGCCGTTGCCGTCGCTGAGGGCGATGTCGCCGGTGCGGTAGGTCCAGGCCACCTGCAACTGGTCGACGTTGCCGCGGCCGATCTGGTCCAGCGCGGCGAAACGGCTGCCGCCGGCGGTGTTGCCGTAGTGGCTCCAGTCGCGCTGCGCCTGCGCCGGGGTCACCGGCACCGGTGCCGGGCCGGGGCCGCTGGCGGCCACCGGCGGATGCGGCACGAACATGCCGGCCAGGCCGCCGGCGCAGGCCAGCGCCAGCACCGCCGCCAGCGCATAGGCGCCGCGTCCGCCGCGCAGGCCGCGGGCGCGGCGCAGGCTCGGGTAGACGAGGGCGACCAGCAGCGCCAGCACCGCCGGCATCATCAGCCGCGACACCAGCGGCCAGAACGCCAGGCCCGCATCCCAGTACGCCCAGGCCACGCTCAGCACGAAGGCCAGCGCGTACAGCCAGGCCCCGGCCGGGCGAAGCCGCAGCACCAGCAGCGCCGAGGCCATGCAGGCCGCGCCCATCGCCAGGAAGTAGACGCTGCCGCCGAGCGTGGCCAGGCGGATGCCGCCGACCAGCAGCGCCAGCCCGATCAGCGCCAGCAGCAGGCCGACGCTCCACAGCAATATCCGGCCGCCGGCCGACACATCCGATTGGGTTTGCACGTTTTCGATCCTCTGCAGGGGAGACGCACGGCGTCCGCGGCCGGCCACGAGGGCGGAAGGCGGGCGTGCGCACGATGACATGCCGCGTCTGGAAAGGACGTCGCCACGTTGGGCGATTATCGCATTTGTGTTCGGTAATAGAACGAATGGCGACGCCAGCCGACGCGACGCTGCGTGCCGGTTTCCGACGTTTCTCCGACCTTGGTGAAGCCCGTACAACGCACTGTTACAGGGATGGTGCGATGCGACACATCCGTGGAGTAGCGTTGCGCGTTTCTTCCCAGCCGTCCTCCCCATGCCCGACCTCTTCCAGGCGCCTCGTCGTCCCGTTCGCTGTGCCGTATTGCTGGCCATTGCCGTGGCCGGAGGCTGCTCCGGCGACAAGCCGGCGGCCGCGCCGCCGCCGCGGGTGGGGGTGCTGACCCTGGGCGCGCGCACGCTGCCGGTGGAGCGCACCCTGGCCGGTCGCACCGTGGCCTACGAGACCGCCGACGTGCGCCCGCAGGTCGGCGGGCTGTTGCGCCAGCGCCTGTTCCAGGAGGGCCAGGAGGTCAAGGCCGGGCAGGCGCTGTACGTGATCGATCCGGCGCCGTACCAGGCCGCCTACGACATCGCCCGCGGCAACCTGGTGCAGGCCGAGGCGGCGCTGGCCAGCGCGCGGCCCAAGGCCGAGCGCACCCGCAGCCTCACCGACATGGACGCGGCCAGCAAGCAGGACGCCGACGACGCGGTGTCCGCGCTGCGCCAGGACGAGGCGGCGGTGGTCGCGGCCAAGGCGGCGTTGCAGGCGGCGCGCATCAACCTCGACTACACCCGCATCACCGCGCCGATCTCCGGCACCATCGGCACCTCCGCCTACACCGTCGGCGCGCTGCTCACCGCCGCGCAGGACGCGGCGCTGACCACCATCCAGCGGCTGGATCCGATCTACCTGGACGTCACCCAGTCCAGCACGCAGATGCTGGCGCTGCGCCGCCAGCTCGACGCCGGGCAGATCCACGCCATCGACGGCAAGGCGCAGGTGCAGGTGCGGCTGGAGGACGGCAGCACCTATCCGCACGCCGGCACCCTCGAATTCGTCGGCACCCAGGTCAACGCCGGCACCGGCAACGTCACCCTGCGCGCGGTGGTGCCCAACCCCGAGCACCTGCTGCTGCCGGGCATGTACCTGCGCGCGGTGCTGCCGATGGCCACCGACCAGGGCGCGGTGCTGGTGCCGCAGCAGGCGGTGACCCGCGACAGCAAGGGCGAGCCGGTGGTGAAGCTGCTGGATGCGCACGACAAGGTGGTGGAGCGGCACATCCGCACCGGCGAGGCCATCGGCCACGACTGGCTGGTGGAGTCCGGGCTCAAGCCGGGCGAGCGCCTGATCGTGGTCAACGGCAGCCGTGCCGAACTCGGCAAGCCGGCGCAGCCGTATCCGGTCACCGCCGCCCAGCTCGATGCCGCGCCGGCGCTTCCGGGCGACGACGCCCAGGCCGACTGAGGACTCCCGCATGTCGCGCTTCTTCGTCAACCACCCGGTGGTGGCCTGGGTCATGGCCATCGTCATCGTCCTGATCGGCATGCTGGCCATCCATGGGCTGCCGGTCGAACGCTATCCGCACATGGCGCCGCCCACCATCACCGTGCGCGCCACCTACACCGGCGCCTCGGCGCAGACGGTGGAAAACACCGTCACCCAGCTGATCGAGCAGTCGCAGCAGAGCCTGGACCACCTGCTGTACATGACCTCCACCAGCGCCTCGGACGGCACCGCGCAGGTCAACCTGGTGTTCGAGACCGGCACCAACGCCGACACCGCGCAGGTGCAGGTGCAGAACCAGTTGCAGTCGGTGATGTCGGTGTTGCCGCAGGCGGTGCAGCAGAACGGCCTGGTCATCACCAAGTCCAGCGGCTCGCTGTTCGAGGTGGTGGCGTTCACCTCCGACGACGGCAGCATGGACAACTTCGATGTCGCCAACTACATGGAATCGAACATCGACGACCAGATCAGCCGCGTCAGCGGCGTCGGCAACATCCAGCCGATGGGCTCGGAATACGCCATGCGCATCTGGCTGGACCCGGAGAAGCTGCGCAAGTACGCGCTGATGCCCTCGGACGTGGAGAACGCGCTGCAGTCGCAGAACACCGACGTGTCGGCCGGCGAGATCGGCGGCCAGCCGGCGCTGCGCGGGCAGCGCCTGGACGCCACCGTGACCACCCGTAGCCGCCTGCAGACCCCGGCGCAGTTCGGCGCCATCGTGCTCAAGAGCGATGCCAGCGGCGCGGCCGTGCACCTGTCGGACGTGGCCAGGATCGGCCTGGGCCCGGAGACCTACGACAGCATCACCCGCTTCAACGGCAAGCCCTCGGCCTCGCTGGGCATCGAGCTCAACTCCGACGCCAACGCGGTGGAGACCTCCAAGGCCATCGACCAGCGCCTGCAGGAACTCAAGCAATACTGGCCGCACGGCTTCAACTACCACATCGCCTTCAGCACCACGCCATTCGTCACCACCTCGATCAAGGAAGTGGTCATCACCCTGATCGAAGCGGTGCTGCTGGTGGTGGCGGTGATGTACCTATTCCTGCAGAACTGGCGCGCCACGCTGATCCCGACCATCGCCGTGCCGGTGGTGCTGATGGGCACCTTCGGCGTGCTCGCCGCGTTCGGCTATTCGATCAACACCCTGACCATGTTCGCGATGGTGCTGGCGATCGGCCTGCTGGTCGACGACGCCATCGTGGTGGTGGAGAACGTGGAGCGGGTGATGGGCCAGGAAGGCCTGCCGCCGAAGGAAGCCACGCTGCGCTCGATGCAGCAGATCGGCGGCGCGCTGGTCGGCATCGTGCTGGTGCTGACCGCGGTGTTCGTGCCGATGGCGTTCTTCAACGGCGTCACCGGCGTGATCTACCGCCAGTTCTCGATCACCATCGCCGCCTCGATGATCCTGTCGGTGCTGGTGGCGATGACCCTGACCCCGGCGCTGTGCGTCACCATCCTCAAGCCGCTGCACCAGGGCGAGGCCCCGATCGGCTCGCACGGGCGCCTGGGCTGGTTCTTCATCTGGTTCAACACCCGCTTCCGGCACCTGTCTGAGCGCTACCGCACGCTGGTCGAGCGGGTGCTGGGCAAGCGCGCGCTGGGCCTGGTCGCCTATGCGCTGCTGATCGCGGTCACCGGCCTGCTGCTGTGGCGCCTGCCCGGCGCGTTCCTGCCCGACGAGGACGAAGGCATGCTCAACGTGCTGGTCAAGCTGCCGGCCGGCTCCACCCTGGAGCAGACCCTGGCGGTGACCGACCGGCTGACCAAGGCCGCGCTGAAGGATCCGGGCGTGCGCTCGGTGCTGTCCTCGGCCGGCTTCAGCGTCACCGGCGCCGGCCAGAACGTCGGCATGGCGTTCGTGCGGCTGAAGGACTGGGACGACCGCGACGACGACGCGGCGACCATCGCCGACCATCTGAACAAGGCGCTGGCCGACGTGCCCGACGCGGAGCTGTTCGTGACCTCGCCGCCGGCGATCACCGGCCTCGGCGACGCCTCCGGTTTTACCTTCGAGCTGATGGACTACGAAGGCGCCGGCCACGCCGCCCTGGTCGCAGCGCGCGACAAGCTGCTGCGCCTGGCCCAGCACGATCCCAAGCTGATGAACGTGCGCTACGCCAGCCTGGAAGACGCGCCGGTGTACGCGGTCAAGATCGACGATGCCAAGGCGCAGGCGCTGGGCGTGGACCCGGGCGACATCAACGCCACGCTCAACAGCGCGCTTGGCGGCGACTTCGTCAACAACTTCATCTACAAGGGCCGCATCAAGAAGGTCTACGTGCAGGGCGACGCCGATGCGCGCATGGCGCCGCAGGACCTGGACCGCTGGACCGTGCGCAACGGCGGCGGCGACATGGTGCCGATGTCGGCGTTCACCCGCTCGCACTGGACCAGCGCGCCGGCGGCGCTGGAACGCTACAACGGCGTGTCGGCGATGGAGCTGACCGGCCAGGCGGTGCCCGGGGTCAGCTCCGGCGCGGCGATGGACGCGATGGCCGAACTCAGCAAGCAGTTGCCGCACGGCTTCGGCTACGCCTGGTCGGACATGGCCTACCAGGAAAAGCTGTCGGCCAACCAGGCGCCGGCGCTGTACGCGATCTCGCTGCTGTTCGTGTTCCTGTGCCTGGTGGCGCTGTACGAGAGCTGGTCGATTCCGTTCGCGGTGATGCTGGCGGTGCCGGTGGGCGTGTTCGGCGCAGTGCTGCTGATGACCCTGCGCGGGCTGGAGAACGACGTCTACTTCCAGGTCGGCCTGCTGACCACGGTGGGCCTGGCGGCGAAGAACGGCATCCTCATCGTCGAGTTCGCGCGCGACCTCGAGCATCGCGGCGAGAGCCTGCTCGCCGCCACCCTGCACGCGGTGCAGATGCGCCTGCGGCCGATCCTGATGACCTCGCTGGCGTTCCTGCTCGGCGTGCTGCCGCTGGTGTTCAGCAAGGGCGCCGGCTCGGCCGCGCGCCACTCGCTGGGCACCGGCGTCACCGGCGGCACCCTGGCCTCGATCACCCTGGGCCTGTTCTTCGTGCCGCTGTTCTACGTGATCGTGCGGCGCCTGTTCCTCGGGCCGGCGGTCGCCAAGTCGGAGGCGCAGGCATGAGCGCGATCGCTCGCATGAGCGTGGCGGTGGCCACGCTGCTGGCCCTGTCCGGCTGCACCCTGGCGCCGACCTACGTGCGCCCGGCGGCGCCGGTGCCGGCCGACCTGGCCGCGGTCGATGCGGCGCCCGCCGCCGGCGCCGCCACCGACACGCTGGCGATGCCGGACTGGCAGCAGGTGTTCCTGGATCCGCGCCTGCGCCAGACCATCGCGCTGGCGTTGCAGAACAACCGCGACCTGCGCGTGGCGGTGCTGTCCATCGACAAGGCGCGCGCGCAGTACCGCATCCAGCGCGCCGCGCAACTGCCTTCGTTCGACGCCAACGCCAGCATGAGCCGCAGCCGTACCAGCGCCGCCAGCAATGACGACGGCATCCCCGAGGTCAGCACCAGCGACACCTTGCAGGTCGGGCTCAGCAGCTGGCAGCTGGACCTGTTCGGGCAACTGCGTAGCCTCAAGCAGGAGGCCTTGCAGAACTGGCTGTCCAGCGCCGAGAACCAGCGCAACGTGCGCCTGAGCCTGGTCGCCCAGGTCGCCGCAGCGTGGCTGACCGTGGGCGCGGACCAGGCGCAACTGGAGCTGGCGCAGCAGACCCTGGACAGCCAGGCGCAGACCCTGCAACTGACCGAGCGCCGGCACAGCATCGGCAGTGCGTCCGGGCTGGACCTGGCGCAGCAGCAGACCAGCGTGGAGTCGGCACGCGTGGCCGTCGCCAGCGCCGCTACCCAGCTGGCGCAGGCGCGCGATGCGCTGCAGCTGCTGGTGGGCGCGCCGGTGGACGCAGCGCTGCTGCCCACCGCGCAGGCGATGCAGGGCAGCGTCGCGCTGGCGCCGCTGCCGGCGCACCTGTCCTCGACGGTGTTGCTGCAGCGTCCGGACGTACTCGCCGCCGAGCACAGCCTGCAGGCCGCCAACGCCGACATCGGCGCTGCGCGCGCGGCGTTCTTCCCGTCGCTGAGCCTGACCGCGTCCACCGGGCGCAGCAGCGATGCGCTGTCCACGCTGTTCTCTGCCGGCAGCCGCACCTGGTCGTTCGTGCCCAGCATCACCGCGCCGATCTTCCACGCCGGCGCGCTGAAGGCCTCGCTGGACGCCTCCAAGCTCGGCAAGGACATCGCCGTGGCGCAGTACGAGAAGGCGATCCAGTCGGCCTTCGCCGAAGTGGCCGACGCCCTGGCCGCGCGCGACCACTTGCAGGCGCAGTTGACCGCACAGCAGGCCCTGGTCGACGCCAGCCAGCGCAGCTACACCCTGGCCGACGCGCGCTACCGCGCCGGCCTGGACGGCCACCTGCCGGTGCTGGACGCGCAGCGTTCGCTGTTCGCCGCGCAGCAGGCGCTGATCGCGCTGCGCCTGCAGGACGCCAGCAACCGCGTCACCCTGTACCAGGTGCTCGGCGGCGGCGCCGACGCCCAGGCCCCGGCTCAGGCCGCTACCGCGCCCTGAACCGCGATCGAGGCAGGCCCCAGGCGGGCCTGCGGCGAGCGCGAAGCAGGCCTGTGCGAGCCTGAGCGAGCAGGAGCGTCGTCACCCACGACGCTCCCTTGTGGGAGGGACTTCAGTCCCGACGCGACGGCAGTCGAACGCCTATCCAGCCATCCACCCAGGCAACGCCTCGCGCGCGCCCTTGCCGCACACGACACGACAGCCCTGCGCCACCATCTCGATAGCTGAACGCGGCGTTGCACCTCGGCGGACGTCGTAGACAAATGCCGGACGCCGCCGCGCCGCCGATCGTTCGTCGCACAAGCCGCAGGCCGCGCCGGACGCCTCTTCAGCGCATTGGCGACACCCTCGACGCCACAGCGGCATGCCGGGCACTGCACCAGGCTTGCGCCATAATCGCGGCGACTCACTCCAGGTATGCCGCACCCGATGAAGATTCCCCCGAGCCTGCAGCCGCTGATCGACGATGGCGTCATCGACGGCGTGCTGCGCCCGCTCAAGAGCGGCAAGGAGGCTGCGGTCTACGTGGTCCAGGCCGGCGACGACGTGCTGTGCGCCAAGGTCTACAAGGACATGGCGCAGCGCAGCTTCCAGGCCCGTGTGCAGTACCAGGAAGGCCGCAAGGTGCGCGGCAGCCGCCATGCGCGGGCGATCGGCAAGGCCAGCAAGTTCGGCCGGCGCGAGCAGGAAGCGGCGTGGAAGGACACCGAGGCCAACACCCTGTACCAGTTGGTGGACGCCGGCGTGCACGTGCCGCAACCGCGCGGCTACTTCCATGGCGTGCTGCTGATGGACCTGGTCACCGATGCCGACGGGCAGAGCGCGCCGCGGCTGGGCGAAGTCGAACTGGAGCCGGCGCAGGCGCAGGCCTTCCACGCGCAACTGGTCGGCGACGTGGTCAGGATGCTGTGCCTGGGCCTGGTCCATGGCGACCTGTCCGAATACAACGTGCTGGTTGGCGCCGACGGCCCGGTGGTGATCGACTTCCCGCAGGTGGTCAGCGCCGCCGGCAACAACGCCGCCCGCAGCATGCTGCTGCGCGACGTGCACAACCTGCGCGACTGCCTGGGCCGCTTCGCGCCCGAGCTCAACGCCACCCATTACGGCGAGGAGATGTGGGCGCTGTACGAGAAGGGCGCGCTGCGCCCGGACAGCGTGCTCACCGGCCGCTTCACCTTCGACACCCGTCGCGCCGACGTGCGCGCCGTGCGCGCCTCGATCGAGGACGCGCGGCAGGAGGCCATCATCCGCCAGCAGGGCCGCGAAGCCGCCGCGCAGGACGACTGAGCCGCGTTCCGGCACGCAGCGCGCAAGTCCATGCTGCGCCGCAATGTGGCGGCACCGCGTGCGCGCCCGCCGCCAGCGCGTGCCGCAGGCGGCGCAATGCCTCGCCGTGCCTGCATTGCACGCGCATCCGCGGCGCGACGATCGGCCGCCTGTCGCTGATCCGCCGCTGGCGCGCACGGGCGTCCAGGTTCGCTTATTTGCGAAAATGGTTATAGAAAATAACAATCTGCCCGACGCCGCTTGCGCAGCCGCCCCGGGAGGGCCACCCATGTATTTCGATCCAGACGTCGTGCGTTTCTTCGCCCAGGCCCAGCAGTCCGGGCAGCCGCCGATGGAGGAACTGCCCTTGCCCCAGGCACGGGCGATGATGCGCGGCGTCGCCGCGCAGTTCGGTTTCCCACGCGTGGAGATGGCCGAGGTCCGCGACCTGCAGGCACCGGGCCCGGCCGCCCCGATTCCGCTGCGCCTGTACCGCCCGCACGGCCTCGACGCCGGCCCGGCGCCGACCTGCGTCTACGCGCACGGCGGCGGTGGCGTGGTCGGCGACCTCGATTCGCACGACGACGTGTGCCGGCAACTGGCCGCGCGCGCCGGCTGCCAGGTGCTGGCGGTGGACTACCGGCTGGCGCCCGAACATCCGGCGCCGGCCGGCATCGAGGACGTGATCGCGGTGGTGCACTGGGTGGCCGCGCACCCGGGCGAGGTCGGCGCCGATCCGCAGCGCCTGGCCATTGCCGGCGACAGCATGGGCGGTGCCCTGGCGGCCAGCGCCGCGCTGGCCGCGCGCGATGCCGGCATCGCCCTGCGCTGCCAGATCCTGATCTATCCGCTGACCAACCTGCGTGCGGACAATCCCTTCCCCTCGCGCGTGCACAACGCCGGCATCCCGCCGCTGACCGACGCGGCGATGCGCTTCTTCGACCGTCAGTACCTGCCCGACCCGTCGCTGGGGTCGGACTGGCGCATCTCGCCGGTGGTCGCGCCGGATGTGGCCGGCGTCGCCCCGGCGCTGGTGGTGCTCGCCGACCGCGACGCGCTGCACGACGAAGGCCTGCACTACGCGCAGCGCCTGCGCGAAGCCGGCGTGGAAACCCTGGTGCGCGTCCACCCCGGCATGATCCACGGCTTCATCAACATGGGCAGCGTGATGCGCGTGGCCGGCGAAACCCTGGACCTGGCCGCGCTGCTGCTGCGCCAGCGGCTGCTGCCGGTGGCTGCATAGGACTGAGCCCTACCGCAGCGTGTACCACCTCCCGGCAATCGCCGCCGGTGCTGGCACGCGCTGCCTCGGCTGGAACCATGTGCCAGTCGCGCGGATGCGTCGGCTTCCGTAGTCAAAGCCCCTCTCCCGCCGGGAGAGGGGTTGGGGTGAGGGTCCGGGAGCGCAGCGCCGCCTCCGGACCTTAGTGCACCATCCGTACCCTCATCCGCCCCTTCGGGGCACCTTCTCCCGAGGGGAGAAGGGAAAAACAAAGGAGCGGCTTCAGCCGCGACGGGGCATTGCCGGCACGCCCAGGTCGCGGCTGAAGCCGCTCCTGCGTGGGGGTGCTGCGCGCGATGCGCGTATGCGACGATCACGCCACCCGGCTGCGGCGCGCCCGCTCCAGATGCACCAGCAGCAGCGAGATCGCCGCCGGGGTCATGCCGGGGATGCGCTGCGCCTGGCCGACGGTCTGCGGGCGCACGCGCTCGAGCTTCTGCTGCACTTCGGCCGACAGGCCGCGCACCTGCGCGTAGTCGAAGGCGGCCGGGATCGGGGTGTCCTCGTGGCGCTGCTGGCGCGCGATCTCCTCGCGCTGGCGGTCCAGGTAGCCGGCGTACTTGATGCCAATCTCCACCTGTTCGGCCACCTGCGCGTCGGCCACGCCCGGACCCAGCGACGGCACCCGCATCAGCGCGGCGTAGTCCAGCTCCGGGCGCTTGATCAGGTCCAGCACGGTGGTCTCGCGGCTCACCGCCACGCCCAGCGTCGTCGCGACCTCGCGGCCCAGCGCGTTGCCCGGGGTGGCCCACAGCGCACGCAGACGCTCGTTCTCGCGCGCCACCGCGTCCTGCTTGGCCTGGAAGCGGGCCCAGCGCGTTTCGTCGACGATGCCCAGGTCGTGGCCGATGCCGGTCAGGCGCGCGTCGGCGTTGTCCTCGCGCAGTTGCAGCCGGTATTCGGCGCGGCTGGTGAACATGCGGTACGGCTCGCTGGTGCCATGGGTGATCAGGTCGTCGATCAGCACGCCGATGTAGGCCTGGTCGCGGCGCGGCGACCACGGTTCCAGCCCGCGCACCTGGCGCGCGGCGTTGAGGCCGGCGATCAGGCCCTGCGCGGCCGCTTCCTCGTAGCCGGTGGTGCCGTTGATCTGCCCGGCGAAGAACAGCCCGGGCATGGCCTTGGTCTCCAGCGAGGCCTTGAGCCCGCGCGGGTCGAAGAAGTCGTATTCGATGGCGTAGCCGGGGCGGGTGATGTGCGCGCGCTCGAAGCCGCGGATCGAGCGCACCAGCTCCAGCTGCACGTCGAACGGCAGCGAGGTGGAGATGCCGTTGGGATAGATCTCGACCACGTCCAGGCCTTCCGGCTCGACGAAGATCTGGTGGCTGGCCTTCTCGGCGAAGCGCACCACCTTGTCCTCGATCGAGGGGCAGTAGCGCGGGCCGATGCCCTCGATCTGGCCGGTATACAGCGGCGAGCGGTCCAGCGCGCCGCGGATGATGGCGTGGGTGCGCTCGGTGGTGTGGGTGATCCAGCACGAGACCTGGCGCGGATGCTGCGCCACCTCGCCCAGGAACGACATCACCGGCAACGGATCGTCGCCGGGCTGTTCCTCCATCGCCGCGTAGTCCAGGCTGCGCCCGTCGATGCGCGGCGGGGTGCCGGTCTTGAGCCGGTCCACGCCGAAGCGGCCGTCGCGCAGGGCCTGCGCCAGCGCGGTGGCCGGCGGATCGCCGGCGCGGCCGCCGGCGTACTGGGTCTGGCCGATGTGGATCTTGCCGGCCAGGAAGGTGCCGGCGGTCAGCACCACCGCGCCCGCCTCGAAACGCAGCCCGGTCTGGGTCAGCACGCCGCGCACGCGCTCGCCGTCCATCACCAGGTCGTCCACCGCGGCCTGGAACACGGTCAGGTTCGGCTGCGCCTCGACCAGGCGCCGGATCGCGCTACGGTACAGGCTGCGGTCGGCCTGGCAGCGGGTCGCGCGCACCGCCGGGCCCTTGGACGCGTTGAGGGTCCGCCACTGGATGCCGGCCAGGTCCGCGGCCTGGGCCATCGCCCCGCCCAGCGCGTCGATCTCCTTGACCAGGTGGCCCTTGCCGATGCCGCCGATGGCCGGGTTGCAGCTCATCGCCCCCACGGTCTCCACGTTGTGGGTCAGCAGCAGGGTGCGCGCGCCGGCGCGCGCGGACGCCAGCGCCGCCTCGGTGCCGGCATGGCCGCCGCCGATCACGATCACGTCATGGCGGTAGAAAGAGTCGCTCATCGGGGTCTCGTCGGCCGGCGGGGCCGGTGGCAGGGGGCGGCACGGCAGGTCGCCCAGGGTGTGAACAGGAATTTTAGCGGTTGCATCACAAATTGCAGATCTCGGCCTCAAGTTGGCACGCAATCTGCAGATATTCCCACTGCACCCAACGTGGCAATGCGTCAGGGGCGTATGACTGGAATTGGAACAGGGGCCAGTCACGCGCACGTTGGGGGAGCTGGGGGCCGGTAGTCGGGGGACTACCGGCCCTTTTTTATGCCCGTTTTTCGCCGGTCGCCGGTGCCGCGCCAGCAACGGCAAGGCCCCAACGCGAAAAGCCCCGGCGGACCGGGGCTTTTCGTTGTGAGGCGCCGACGCCCGACAGGGCCGGAACAGGGGGGATCCAGATTTCCCTGTCGGACATCGACATAGACGGTGGGGTCAACCCCTTCGGGTCATAAAGCGACGCAGGCGGTCACCCCGTAGGACGTAGAGTGCGTGCTGGGACAGGCGAACGCAAGCCCTTTCTCAGGGCTCGAGTGTGCGACGTGTCCCATTGCTGCGTCCCATATTGCCAGGGCGCGGTGCGGGCGGCCGCTGAACCCCCTCGGGGCGCTGCATCGCCGGTCGCGGCGGCTGCATCGACTGCGGCCGCGGCGCCGAATTGAGCGCGTCCGGACGGCGCAGGCGGTCCAGGTTGCGCCAGGGCGACGGCACCCGGCCGCCGACGCTGGGTGGCGGCGGCGGTGCCGACCCACCGTCGTCCGGCCGCGGACGCGGCGGCGGGCGGTGGCGCGGGCCGTCGTAGCCGCGATAGTAGTAATACGGCACGCCGTAACCGTAGTAGCCGTAGTAGGCCGGGCCGTAACCGTAGTAGGGCACGGCGCCGTACGGCGAGTAGTACTCGGAGTAACCGGGCGGATACCGGTATTCGACCGAGGGCGCGCCACGGTAGTAGCCACCCTCGCCGCCTCCGGCGTAGTCGTAGGTGGCACAGCCGCCCAGTGCGGCCAGCAGTCCAGCGGCGCAGATCAGGCGCAGTTTCATGGCGTTTGCCCTCCAGCAGGCTGGCTGACAGGTTCGGTCCGTTGCATTGAATCCCCCCTTAACTTCCCGCGATGCACTTGAACGCTTAAGTCGCGCGCAACGGCGGCGAACCTGCGCCGGTTGCGGACGCTGCAGTTTGGCGACGATACGCTACCCTTTCGCGCATGGTCTCACGTTTTCTGCCCGAGTTCGGCGACGTCCTGGCGGCCGCCGCACGCATTGCCGCGCACGCGCGGCCGACCCCGGTGCTGCGTTCGCGGGCGCTGGATGCCGCCACCGGCGCGCACCTGTACTTCAAGGCCGAACACCTGCAGCGCGGCGGCGCGTTCAAGTTCCGCGGCGCCTGCAACGCGGTGTGGGCGCTGGACCCGGCCCAGGCGGCCTGCGGGGTGGTCACCCACTCCTCGGGCAACCATGGCGCAGCGCTGGCCCTGGCCGCGCGCACCCGCGGCATCGGCTGCCATGTGGTGGTGCCGGAGGGCGCGGTCGCCGCCAAGCTCGCCAACATCGCCCGCCACGGCGCCACGCTGTGGCGCTGCGCGCCCAGCATCGCCGCACGCGAGGCGCTGTGCGCGCAGGTGCAGCGCGATACCGGCGCGACCCTGGTGCACCCCTATGCCGATCCGGCGGTGATCGCCGGGCAGGGCACCGCCGCGCTGGAACTGCTGGACGCCAGCGGCGGGCTGGACCTGCTGGTGGTGCCGGTCGGCGGCGGCGGCCTGGCCGCGGGCAGCCGCCTGGCGCTGTCGACGCGGGCGCCGCAGGCGCAACTGCTGCTGGCCGAGCCGGCCGGCGCCGCCGACACCGCGCGCTCGCTGGCTGCCGGCGAGCGCCGGGTTGACATGGTCCCGGACACCGTCTGCGACGGCCTGCGCGGCAGCCTGGGCGAGCCGAACTTCGACCTGCTGCACGGCCATGCCGAGGTGCTGGTGGTCGAGGACGCGGCCACCGTGGCGGCGATGCGGCTGCTGTGGCAGGTGCTCAAGCAGGTGGTGGAGCCGTCCTCGGCGATCGCCCTGGCGGCGGTGCTGGCGCAGCCGGCGCGTTTCGCCGGGCGCCGGGTGGGGGTGATCCTGTCCGGCGGCAACGTCGACCTGGACGCCCTGCCGTGGGGCGCGGCATGAGCGCGCGGCGCGGCTTCCGCTGGCTGCGCTGGCTGCTGCGCCTGGCGGCGCTGCTGGGGCTGTGGCTGCTGGGCGTGGCGATCTACATCGTCTGGGTCGGCGACCGCGACCAGGCGGCGCCGGCCGACGCGATCATCGTGCTCGGCGCGGCGGCCTACGACGCCAAGCCCTCGCCGGTGTTCGAGGAGCGCATCCGTCACGGCCTGGACCTGTACCAGCGCGGCTACGCGCCGACCCTGATCTTCACCGGCGGCTTCGGCAACGGCGCGCGCTTCGCCGAGTCGCAGGTGGCCCGGCGCTATGCGCTGCGCCACGACGTGCCGGCCGACGCGATCCTGATCGAGACGGTGTCGCGCACCACCCGGCAGAACCTGATCGAGGCACGCCGGCTGATGCGCGAACACGGCCTGCACCGGGCCATCGTGGTCAGCGATCCGCTGCACATGGCGCGGGCGCTGCGGCTCTGCCAGGAACTGCAGATCGACGCGCTGGCCTCGTCGACGCCGAGCAGCCGCTTCCGTAGCTTCCAGACCCGCTGGCGCTTCCTGCTGCAGGAGCTGTACTTCTTCCATCGCGACCTGCTGGAGCGGGGCGTTGAGCACGGCGGCGAGACCGTATGATGGGCCTTTCCCCGGCCGGAGGGCGGCAGCCATGAGTAACCACGGAGTTCCTGCGCAGGACCAGGCCATCGCCCTGGTCCAGGCCTATTACGCCGCGTTCAACCGTGGCGACTGGGACGGCATGCTGGGCATGCTCAGCGACGATGTCGCCCACGATCTCAACCAGGGCGCGCGCGAGACCGGCAAGGACGCGTTCGCCGCCTTCCTGCAGCGCATGAACGCCAGCTACCGCGAGCAACTGCACGACATCGTGGTGCTGGCCGCGCAGGACGGCCGCCGCGCCGCCGCCGAGTACGTGGTGCATGGCGAATACCACCACACCGATACCGGCCTGCCGGAGGCACGCGGCCAGCGCTACGTGCTGCCGGGCGGGGCGTTCTTCGACATCCGCGACGGCAGGATCGCCCGGGTCAGCAACTACTACAACCTGGAAGACTGGATCGCGCAGGTCTCCGCCTGAGCCGCTCGCCGGCCCGAGGCCGGCGCGTTCGCGCTGTCGCAAAACTGTCCGCCGGCCGTCATCTGCGGCCGCGGGCGCGGTGACTATGGTCGCCGCGTCGACCGAGAGGATTGCCGATGCGCGCGCTGCTCCGTTCCCCGGCCGTCGCGGTGGCGCTGCTGGCCTGCACCCTCGCGCTGGCCCTGCTGGGCGCCCGCGGCATCTGGGACGCCGACGAGGGCCGCTATTCCAATGTCGCGCTGAACATGCTGCACAGCGGCGACTGGCTCACGCCGCGGCGCAGCGAGGACGTGGCGCACTGGACCAAGCCGCCGCTGACCTACTGGGCGATCGCCGCCAGCGTCGCCGTGTTCGGGCCCTCGCCCTGGGCGGCGCGGTTGCCGTCGGCGCTGTCCTACCTGCTGTGCGTGCTGCTGGTGTGGCGCCTGGCCGCGCGGCTGTTTCCCGAACGCCCTGAGCTGCCGGCGCAGGCGGCGCTGCTGTACGCGACCATGCTGGCGCCGTTCGGCGCGGCGCAGTGGATCTCCACCGACTTCCTGCTCGCCGCCTGCGAGACCCTGGCGGTGTGGGCCTTCGTCGAAGCGCGCGCGCATCCGCCCGGCCAGGGCAAGCGCTGGATCGCGGCGATGTGGGCCGGCTTCGCCCTGGCGTTCATGACCAAGGGCCCGCCGGGCCTGCTGCCGCTGCCGGCGCTGCTGCTGTTCAACGCGGTGACGCCGGGGCCGCCGCGGCGCGCGCTGCAGCTCTCCGGCATCGTCCTGTTCGTGGTGCTGGCGCTGCCCTGGTACCTGGCGGTGATCCACGGCCATCCGGGATTGCTGCAGTACTTCGTCGGCGACGAAGTGGTCAAGCGCGTGGCCAGCGACGCGTTCGGGCGCAACGCGCAGTGGTACGGCTGGGCGGTGGCGTACGCGCCGATCCTGGTCCTGGGCACGCTGCCGTGGACGCCGGCGCTGGCGCGCTGGGCCTGGCAGTTGCCGCGGCGGCTGCGGCGGTGGTGGCGCGATCCGGCGCTGCGCCTGCAGCAGGCTGCGCCGCTGCTGCTGACGCTGTGGCTGCTGCTGCCGCTGCTGGTGCTGTGCCTGTCGCGCTCGCGGTTGCCGCTGTACGTGCTGCCGCTGTTCGTGCCGCTGGCGTTGCTGGCGGCATGGCAGCGCGCGCAGGAAGGGCGCGCACCGTGGCGCTGGCCGTGGCTGCTGGGCTGGTGCGGGCTGTTGCTGGCGATCGAACTGGCCGTGGCGCTGCTGCCCACGCACAAGGATGCCGGCGCCTGGGCGCAGGCGATCGCGCAGCGTGCCGATGCGCCGGTGCGCGAGATGGTGTTCGTCGAGGACATGGCGCGCTACGGCCTGCGCTTGGAACTGGGCGCGCAGGTGCGCAAGATCCGCCTGGATCCCTTGTCCGACACGCCGCGCTTCGGACCCGAATACGACGCCGATCTGCTCACGGTGCTGCGGCAACCGCGCGCCGGGCGCGTGTGGGTGTGCAAGCAGGAGGCCTGGCCGCTGGTCGCTGCGCGCATCGCCGCGCAGGGGGCGCAGGCGCAGGTGTTGGGGGCGCCCTACCAGGGCCGGGTGCTGTTCCGGGTGCGGCCCGGCTCAGTCGCCGCGGCGGCGGATCGGGATCGCTGACAGCGGCACCGCGGCGATCTCGCCGCCACCCTCGCGGATCGGTGCGCCCGGCGGTGGCGCCCAGGCGTGCGCGTAGATCACTTCCCAGGTGCTGGGCAGGGTGCCGTCGGCGCCACGCAGCGGCTCATAGGCGGCAGTGGCGGCGGCGAACCGGCCGCGGCCGGTGAGGGTGTGGCGGCGCGCCTGCAGCGCGTTGGTGGCCCCGATCGCACGCAGTTCGCGCATCAGCGCGGCGAGGTCAGGATAGGTCAGGTTGAACACGTCGCGGTCCAGCACCGGATCGCGGAAGCCCGACAGCATCAGCGCATCGCCGAACTGCGCGATCGGCGCGAAGCGGCTCACGTGCGGCGTGGTCCGGTCGGCCTGGGCGAAGGCCTCGCGCAGCTCGACCAGGGTGTCCGGACCGAAGCTGGAACACAGCAGCAGGCCGCCGGGACGCAGCACGCGGCGGAACCCGGCGAACACCGCCGGCAGGTCCTCGACCCACTGCAGGCACAGATTGCTGAAGATCACATCGACGCTGTGCTCGGCCAGCGGCAGCGCGCGCGCGTCAGCGCAGACGCGGCCGAACGGCTTCCACCAGCCGGCCTGGCGCTTGGCCTGCTGCAGCATCGGCAGGGCCTGGTCGAGCGCGATCACCTGCGCGCGCGGCCAGCGCTTCTTCATCGCCGCGGCGGCATGCGCCGGGCCGCTGCCCACGTCCAGCACCACCTGCGGCACGCGGTCGCCGAGGTAGTCCAGCGATTCCAGCAAGCGCCCCTGCACCTCGCGTTGCAGCGCCGCGGCGGCATCGTAACTGGCGGCGGCGCGCGCGAACGCGCGGCGGATGTGCTGGGAGTCGAACGCGGAAGGATCCATCCGCGCATTATCGCCGCCGGCGTCGCGCCGCGGCCAGCGGTGGCGCCTGCATCACCGCGTTCTGCGCACGCGCGGCGCATCTCGGCTTACCAATCCCGACTCCCAAATCCCCACTCCCGGCTCTTCAGAACGTCCCCGGATAGCTGCCGCCATCCAGCAACAGGTTCTGTCCGCTCAGGTAGCCGGCCTGCGCGCTGCACAGGAAGGCGCAGGCCGCGCCGAACTCCTCCGCGGTGCCGAAGCGCCCGGCCGGGATCTGCCGGCGCTTGCGTTCGGCCAGGTCGGCGGGGTCGATGCCCTCGCGCTGCGCGGCGTGGGCGATGTTGCCGCGCAGGCGGTCGGTGTCGAACTGCCCGGGCAGCAGGTTGTTGATGGTGACGTTGTGCGCCACCGTGCGCCGCGCCAGCCCGGCGACGAAGCCGGTGAGGCCCGCCCGCGCCCCGTTGGACAGGCCGAGGCTGTCGATCGGCGCCTTCACCGCGGCGGAGGTGATGTTGACGATGCGGCCGAAGCCGCGCGCCTGCATCGCATCGACCGTGGCGCGGATCAGTGCGATCGGCGCCAGCATGTTGGCGTCGAGCGCGCGCAGCCAGTCCTCGCGTTCCCACTCGCGGAAATCGCCGGGCGGCGGCCCACCGGCGTTGTTGATCAGGATGTCGACCTGCGGGCAGGCGGCGAGTGCAGCGGCGCGTCCGGCCTCGGTGGCGATGTCCGCGGCCACCGCGACCACCTCGCCACCGCAGTCGAGCGCGCGCAGTTGCGCCGCGGCCGCATCCAGCCCGGCCTGGCCGCGCGCCACGATCGCCACGTGCACGCCTTCGCGGGCCAACGCCTGCGCGCAGCCCAGTCCCAGCCCCTTGCTCGCGGCGCACACCAGCGCCCATTTGCCGGCGATTCCCAGGTCCATGCTTGCACTCCGGTTCGATGGAACCGCGATGATCGGACATCGGCGCTGGGGCGGCCAGCGTCGCGCCGCGACGTTGAGGACATTGAGTACGCACGGCAGATGCAGGAGCGGCTTCGCTGCGCAGCATTTTGCTGCCATGCGTCGCGACTGAAGTCACTCCCACAGGGGGGGCCGGCATCCTTGTGGGAGGGACTTCAGTCCCGACGACGGAGGCTGTCAGTCGGCTTTCGGCGTCGCTTGTCGCGGCGTCACGACAGTTGAGCCCCACGGCGGAGCCGCTTGCGTCTTTCTGACGTCGGTGCGGGTCGCGTGATGCAATGTGGGAGTCAACTGTCATGCAGCGCGCGACGCGCGAGGTGGTGTGCGCTTTCCGATGGCGCAATGCGTCGGGACTGAAGTGCACCCGGCGGGCTCGCCGCAAGCGCCTGTAGGAGCGGCTTTAGCCGCGACCAGATGCAGCAGGCGTGTCGCGGCTGAAGCCGCTCCTACGACAGCATCGTGGAACGCGCAGCACGACGCCGCTAGTCCAGCGTTGCCAGGAATTCGCGCAGTGCTTCGGCCACGGTGTCGGCATGGCCGAGGAACGGGGCGTGGCCGCCGCCGGCGACGATCAGGGCGCGCGCGTTCGGCGCCAGCGCGGCGGCGGCCTCCATGCCTGCGGGCGGGACCAGGCGGTCGCGCTGGCCGCCGATCCACAGGCTGGGCACGCGCAGGCCGGGCAGGGCGCGGCGCAGGTCGGTGCGTTCCAGCAGGGTCAGGCCGTCCTGCAGCACGTGCGGATCGGGTGCGCCGCGCGCGTCGAGCGCTTCGCGCAGGGTGCGCAGTTCGGCGCGCGCGTGCGCCGAGCCGAGCGTGTCCAGCGCCAGGAAGCGGTCGAGGGTGCCGCGGTAGTCCTCGGCCAGATCGCGGCCGAACTGGGCGAACACCTGCGGCTCCACCGCGTGCGGCCAGTCGCTGCCGCGCACGAAGCGCGGCGTCGCCGCGAGCATCGCCAGCCCGCGCACCTGCGGTTGCGTGGCGGCGGCGTGCAGCGCGAACAGCCCGCCCAGCGACCAGCCCAGCCACACCGCCGGCGGCGTGGCCGCAGCGATCGCGCTGACCACGTGCGGCAGCGCCAGCGGCGTGTCGTCGCCGCGGCTGTGGCCGTGCCCGGGCAGGTCCACCAGATGCAGGCGGTACTGCGCCGACAGGCGCTCGACCAATGGCGCGAAGATGCCGCCGTTCAACGCCCAGCCGTGCAGCAGGACCAGATCGGGGCCCTGCCCCAGGGTGTCGATATGCATCGTCGTCCGTCGTTGCGAAGGAACAGGAAAGGCCGCGTCGGCCAACGCGTCAGTGCGCCGCGCGCCGCGCCAGCACCTGCGGCAGCAGCAGGTGCCACTGTCGGCGCGGATAGTCGCGGGTGCGCCAGGCGAATACGCGATGCGCACCGCGGCGCTGCTGGATCGCCGCGCTCAGCCAGTCGCCGTCGATGCCCTGCCAGGCGCCGGCCGGCGTCAGCAGGTTCGGCGCCAGCCGCGGATGCACGTCCTCGCGCAGCATCTGCCACAGCGTGTCGGTGGCGAACGGCGAGGCGGCGAGTACCGCGGCGATCTGCGCATGTCGCGCGTCGACCGCATCGTCCAGGTACAACTCGGCCAGCGCGTCCCACACCGCGCGTCGCGCGGCGAGGTCGGTTGTGCTCACGCCGGCACGCCGGGCGGGTGCGCGGCCACGCGATCGCGCGCCAGCGCCAGCGCGTCCAGCAGCGCCTGCACCTGCGCCGGCGTGTGCAGCGCCGACAGGGTCACCCGCAGCCGCGACTTGCCTTCCGGCACGGTCGGCGGGCGGATCGCCGAGACCAGGTAGCCGGCCTGTTCCAGCGCCGCCGACCACGCCAGCGCGGCGCGCTCCTCGCCGCACAGCAGCGGCTGGATCGGCGTGTCCGAGGCCATCAGCTCCAGGCCGTGACGGCGGGCGCCGCCGCGGAACAGGGCGATCAGCTCGACCAGCCGCTCGCGCCGCCACTGGTCGCGCCGCGCCAGCTTGACCGCCGCCAGCGACGCGGCGGCCTGCGCCGGCGGCAGCGCGGTGGTGTACAGATACGGCCGCGCGGTTTCGGCCAGGTGGCGGATCAGCGCCGCATCGCCGACCACTGCCGCGCCGTAGCCGCCCAGTGCCTTGCCCAGGGTCACCAGTTGCAGCGGAACGTCGTCGACGCCGAGGCCGGCCTCGGCGACGCTGCCGCGCCCATGCGGGCCGACCACGCCGACGCCGTGCGCGTCGTCCACGTACAGCAGCGCCTGTTGCGTGCGCGCCACCAGCGCCAGCGAGCGCAGCGGGGCGACGTCGCCATCCATGCTGAACACACCATCGGTGGCCAGCATCGCCGCCCCGTCGGCGGCGTGCTTGAGCTGGCGCATCGCGCCTTCGGCATCCAGGTGCGGATAGCGGCGCAGGCGGCAGCCGGCCAGGCGGCTGGCGTCGAGCAGGCTGGCGTGGTTGAGCCGGTCCTGCACGCACACGTCCTCTTCCTCGCTCAGCAGCGCCTGCTGCACCGCCAGGTTGGCGATGAAGCCGCTGCCGAACAGCAGCGCCTGCGGGTAGCCGAGCCAGTCGGCGATCTCGCGTTCCAGCGCCTCGTGCAGCGCGTGGTGGCCGCACACCAGGTGCGAGGCGGTGGCGCCGGCGCCGTCGCGCGCGGCCGCGTCCTGCAGGGCGGCGACCACTTCGAACTGCTGCGCCAGGCCCAGGTAGTCGTTGCTGCAGAAGCCGGTCAGCCAGCGGCCGTCGACTTCCAGGCGCACGCCGTCGCGGCGGCCGACGCTGCGGCGCACGCGCAGGCGCCCCTGCGCTTCGCGCAAGGCGCGCGCGGACTGGATGCGGTCGTGCAGGTCGGGACGGGCCATGGGCGCGGGACGGGCATCTGGCGGGCTAGCGTAGCGCGTCCCCGGCCGGGCCGGACGCCGCCGGCGATGGACGGCCGGATCGGCGGACGGACGCGCGGCCTGGGCTCAGACCAGGGCGGCGGCGATCGCCGCAGTCGGCTGGGTGGTGATGTCGGCGTGCACGGTCCCGGGATGGTCGTGCGCATCGGCGTCCACCATCACCTGCATCGGCCGCAGCCCCAGGCGTGCGAACAGCGCCTGGTCGCGCTCGGTGTCGGGGTTGCCGGTGGTCAGCAGCTTCTCGCCATAGAAGATCGAGTTGGCGCCGGCGCAGAAGCACAGCGCCTGCAGTTCGTCGCTCATGCTCTCGCGCCCGGCCGACAGCCGCACCATCGCCCGCGGCATCGCGATGCGCGCAACGGCGATCGTGCGCACGAACTCGAATGGGTCCAGCTCCACCGTGCCGTGCAGCGGGGTGCCGGCGACCTGCACCAGGCGGTTGATCGGCACCGAATCCGGATGCACCGGCAGGTTGGCCAGCGCCTGCAGCAGGCCGGCGCGCTGGTCGCGCGACTCGCCCATGCCGACGATGCCGCCGCAGCAGGTCTTCAGGCCGGCGTCGCGCACGTGGGTCAGCGTGTCCAGGCGGTCCTGGTACTGGCGGGTGTGGATGATCGAATCGTAGAAATCCGGCGCGGTGTCCAGATTGTGGTTGTAGTAGTCCAGCCCGGCCGCCTTCAGCGCCTGCGCCTGGTTGCCGTCGAGCATGCCGAGGGTGGCGCAGGTCTCCAGGCCCAGCGCCTTCACCTCGCGGATCATCTCCGCCACCTTCGGGATGTCGCGGTCCTTGGGCGAGCGCCAGGCCGCGCCCATGCAGAACCGCGAGGCACCGGCGGCCTTGGCCTGGCGCGCCTTGTCCAGCACCGCCTCGGTGCTCATCAGTTTCTGCGCCTCCACGCCGGTGGCGTAGCGCTGCGCCTGCGGGCAGTACGCGCAGTCTTCCGGGCAACCGCCGGTCTTCACCGACAGCAGCGTGGACACCTGCACCTGCGCCGGATCGAAGTGTTCGCGGTGCACGGCGCCGGCGCGGTGCAGCAGTTCCGGGAACGGCAGGTCGAACAGGGCGAGCAATTCCTGGCGTTGCCAGTCGTGTCGGACGACAGCGGACATGGGGGTTTCCTGACGGTCAGCGGCTGGGAAAGCGGGCAGTCTGGTGAGCATGCAAAGTCCTGTCAACTTCATGAAGGCTGGTTTGGTTGACGGCGGCTGGCGCTGGCTGCAGCGCCGCCTGCTGCCGGAACGCTGCCTGGTGTGCGGCGAGCCAGGCGTGCCGGGCCTGGACCTGTGTGCCGCCTGTCGCGGTGGCCTGCCATGGAATGCGGCGGCCTGCTGCCGCTGTGCACTGCCGCTGCCGGTGCTGGATGCAGAGCAGGTCTGCGGCGCGTGCCAGCGTCGGCCGCCGTTGCTGGAGCGGGTCGCCAGCGCTTGCGTGTACGCCGCGCCGGTCGATGGCCTGTTGCGCCGCTTCAAGTTCCACCAGGATCTGGCGGCCGGGCGCCTGCTCGCCGCATTGCTGCAGACACGCTGCGCGGCCTTGCCGCGGCCGCAGGCGCTGTTGCCGGTGCCGCTGCATCCGGCCCGGCTGCGCCAGCGCGGCTACGACCAGGCGCTGGAACTGGCGCGGCCACTGGCCCGCGCGCTGGCGTTGCCGCTGTGCCTGGACCTGCAGCGGATGCGGGCGACCGCGGCGCAATCCGAACTGGACGCCCGCGCGCGCCGGCGCAACCTGCGCGGCGCGTTCGCGGTGCCGGCTTCGGCAGTATTGCCGGCACATGTGGCGCTGATCGATGACGTGATGACCACGGGCGCGACACTGCACGCCGCGGGAAAGGCGCTGCGCCGCGCCGGTGTGGAACGGGTCGACGCGTGGGTGGTGGCGCGGGTGCCGTGAGCGTGATGCGTCTATCGCGCGCTGGCAGAGGGTAGGGCGCCAGCGAAGCGCGCGTGCGGCGCGGCGCATTGTCTGTCGTGAGCGCCGGCCGCTACGCACTGCGCCGCGCGCATCGGCCGGCGTGCCGCAGTGGCGATCTCTGCCAGGGCGCCGACGCCTTGGCGCATGAAAGGTCGGTAGACACGCGCGGCTTTATGCTGGTGAAGACGCCAACAACGAAAGGAGCGTGCGATGCGCTGGAAGGCTTTGGCTCTGTCGATGGCGCTGGGCGCCTTCGGTGTCGCCGGGTGTGGGGCTGGCAAGGCGTCGGACGCCGTCGCTGTCAGCGAGGTCAAGGCGAAGATCGAATGGCGCCTGGCCAGCCATACGCCCATCCACGCCTATGTCCAGGCCGACGACCACGGACAGCCGGTGTACCTGGCACCGCAGGCGCTGTTTGTCGTGGAAGAGGGGGCGACCGTCGCGTCCGCCGACAGCGGCGATGGCCAGCCTGCGCTGGACCTGCGCTTTCCTGGGCATGGCCAACGGCTGACCCAGGCCACCGCGCAGAACGTCGGCAAGCCGGTCGCCCTGCTCGCCGATGGTCAGGTGCTGACCGTGGCCACGATCATGGCGCCGTTGCCGGGCGACAGCCTGCGGATCAGCGGATTGCAGGACATGCAGGAACAGCGGCGGATGTTGGCGCTGTTGACCCGCGCGCCTGCCGCGACCGTGCCGGCAGCGGCCGCCAAACGCTAGAACGCATCGGTGCAAGGAGCCGCGGCGGGGTGCGCTCTGGCTCATCTCGGCGAGCGCCGGAGCAGCGGCCTTTGCGAGGGCTTGACGTCAGTTCCACCGCAGGACGCGCGCTGCGCGTGAGCCCGGTAGCTCCTAGCCGGCGCGCAACGCCAGCGCCGCGGCAATGCCGGCGAAGATCGCCAGGCCGACCCAGTTGTTGTGCAGGAAGGCGCGGAAGCACGCCGCGCGTTCGCGGTGCCGGGCCATGCGGAACTCGGCGGCGACCAGCAGCGCCGCCACGCCCAGCCCGACCCAGTACCACACGCCCAGGTCCGCGCGGTGGCCGACGAAGGCCAGGGCGACGAACATCAGCGCGTACAGCACGCCCTGGATGACCAGGTCCAGTTCGCCGAACAGGATCGCGGTGGACTTGGAGCCGGCGCGCAGGTCGTCCTCGCGATCGACCATCGCATACCAGGTGTCGTAGGCGGTGGCCCACAGGATATTGACCGCGTACAGCAGCCAGCCCAGCGCCGGCACCTCGCCGCGCACCGCGGCGAAGGCCATCGGGATGCCCCAGCCGAAGGCCATGCCCAGATAGACCTGCGGCAGGTAGGTGTAGCGCTTCAGGTAGGGATAGCTGGCGGCCAGGAACAGCCCGACCACGCTCAGGCCGATGGTCAGCGCGTTCATCGTCAGCACCAGTGCGAACGCCACCAGCATCAGCACCGCGAACACCGCCAGCGCCTCGCGGCCGCTGACCGCACCGGTGGCCAGCGGTCGGCTGCGGGTACGCTCGACCTGTGGGTCCAGCCAGCGGTCGGCGTAGTCGTTGATCACGCAGCCGGCCGAGCGGGTCAGCCAGACCCCGGCGGTGAACACGAACAGCGTCCACAGCGGCGGTACCCCGTCGGCAGCCAGCCACAGCGCCCACCAGGTCGGCCACAGCAGCAGCAGCACGCCGATCGGCCGGTCGCCGCGCAGCAGTTTCCAGTACTGGCCCAGGCGCGCGCGCGGCGGCAGCGCGGCAGGCGTTTCGTAGCGTTCGTAACCCATCGCGCAAGGGTAGCAGCCGGGTGGTGTGGGCGGCAGCACGCGGTGTCCTGGGCTTGCTTGGCCCGCTCCGCGCGCCGGCGGCGGCAGCGCGAGGCGTCGGCGGTGCTGGTGGCGCTGCGGATGCGCGCTGGTGTTCTGTCCGGCGCCAGACGGACGACGCGCCGGCGCGCCTGCGACGCCCGGCGTTCGATCGGCCCCTGCGTCATCCGCGTGCCGCGCACCGCTTGCCTGGACAGTGACGCAGCCGGATCGGACTGGCCGTGGCGCCGCTGCTGCAGCGAGTTGCGGCCGGGGGAGACGCGGCCCGCGAATGTCGTTAGAATGCGCGTCCGTTGCGCCCGTAGCTCAGCCGGATAGAGTAGTGGCTTCCGAAGCCATTGGTCGGGGGTTCGAATCCCTCCGGGCGCGCCATCCAGTCCTGCCCCTGCGTCCTCCGCATCGTCTTTTCGACGAGCGCGTGCTTGGTCGACAGGCCCGCAGGCGCCGCACGCGCATGCCGGCGACGCGGCTATCGTATGCGCATGCCAGCGCTCATCGTCCCCATTCCTGCTCTTGTGCCTACCCATCCTGCCGCCTGTTGCGCCGCAGACGCCGGCATCGTCGGCCCGTGCCTGCGCATCGGGCGCGCCGCGCAGACTTGCGCTCGGACATGACCATTCCGCGTACCGTCAGTCCACGCACCGCGTTGCCCAAGCCCGCCGTCCGCCGGCTCGGTGCTGACGATGCGCTGGCCTATCTGCGGGTGGGCGAGGGCACGCCGGTGCTGCTGGTGCACGGGGCGCTGTGCGACTACCGCTACTGGGCGCCGCAGTTGCGCGGCCTGGCCGACCGCTTCCAGCTCAGTGCGCTGAGCCTGGGCCAGTACTACCCGCGGTTGCCGTCGGCGTCGCGGCATGCGTTCGGCTGGCGCTGGCATGCGCAGCAGCTCGCCGCCTTCATCGCCGAGGAAGCGCGGCCGGTGCACCTGGTCGGCCATTCCCGCGGCGCGGCCGTCGCCTGGCAGGCGGCATTGCAGCGTCCGGACGCGATCGCCAGCCTGACCCTGTTCGATCCCGGCGGCCCGCAACCGCAGGGCCTGCCGGCCGCAGTACAGGCGGTCCGCGCGCAGGCGATCGCGCTGCTGCAGGGCGGTCAGGTCGAGGCCGGCCTGGAATGCTTCGTCGATTCGGTCAGCCAGCCCGGCGCCTGGGCGCGCAGCAGCGCGAGCTTCCGGCAGATGGTGCGCGACAACGCGCAGACCCTGGTGCCGCAGATCGCCGACGCGCTGCCGGCGTACCGACCCGAGCAGGCCGCCACCCTGACGATGCCGGTGTTGCTGGTCGCTGGCGAACGCAGTCCGGACCAGTACCGCGACAACGCCGCCGCGCTGGCGGCCTGGCTGCCGCAGGCGCGCCATGAGGTGCTGGCCGGCGCGTCGCACGGCATGACCTTCACCCATGCCAGGCGGTGCAATGCCTTGCTTGCCGAGTGGGTGGACGCTGCGGCGAGGAGCTGAGCGCGTACGGCAGACGTGCCGAAAGCTGCAGGCGTTCGATGGTCTATTCTTTGAAAATATATGTTGATGTTAACTAATTTTTAGTATATTTAGTCTTCGCTTATTTATTGACACCAAGGAGGGGTTTAGCATGGGTGAGTTCACAAATTTCGTCCGAGATGGGAAAATATCTGACCCGCTAAAAAGAAAATTCTCCCTTGAGAAATGGCAAAGGGATTTTAATCAACTAAATCAGCCGGATAGCTTCGATCATGAGATATATGCCTCAGGAATTGCGCTGCACAAAAAATTCGAAGCTATTCGTGGCGCATTAAAGATATCTCCTGCTAAGCATATTTCAGCAACTACAAAGGTTCGTGCTTTTCTAGCTGTTGTTAATCGAAATTTTTTTGTGACGCATGAAAAGACCGAGAAGGCAATCGATAAGTTTAAGTCCGATCGAGAGGGTGAGCTAGATGAGGTCTACTCTTTAGAGGAAATGAGTAGTCTGAAGCTAGAACTCCCTGGTGGTTTCAATTGGATGCCTCAGGAGGTTATGGAAAGCCTTGTTGACGGGATCGAGCTTGGAATTAAAGTTGTATTGCAGAATAATCCTAGTTTGGCTGGCAATCCGCAATGTAAAGATGTGGATTGGATAGAAGCAAATCGTGAACTCAATTTGGGCGTCATGTACCAGTTCGCGAAAGACGTCTGGAATGATTGCTTGTGGAATGGGTATAAGATGATTGATAGAGGTTCATTCAAAGTTTTCCTGCCGGGAGACTTGGATGCAATTCGTGCTTATAGGGTTGGATTGGCGCGCAAATTATCTCTAACAATCGGGTTCAGTATTATGGCTGGACAATTTCAGCGCCTCGCGTTAGCTAGAGGTGGGAGGTTGTGGGTCCGCGAGGTTTGCGCTATCAAGCGGGAAGGCAAAAAGCAATACATCAGTATTGCAAAGGCTGGGGTTGAGCCAGGGGATTTCATTCAAGGCCTCGCCATACAAAGAGCATTGGCCGTTGAACCGTATTACCGGGATTTGATTGAAGAAAAGCTTGAATCTATCAATGGCCTAACGCTGTCTTCGCTTTTGAATGCTTGGATGGTTATTTCTTCTGCTTCAAATTTTCTACTCCAATCCGCGCGAGAAAAATATACGAGAAAAATATCATCTGATAGCCCGTCTGATTGGATATCTGATTATGTTCCGACGCTACAGATTGACGCGATTCTAGCCGCTCTTGAATCGGCTGCTGGCATCAACAAGACAAATGGTAAAAAGATTGTCGATTTTTTTACTTTCCATGGAAAATCAGATCAGGAGATATGGGCGCAGCCGCTTGTGCCTGTTGGACCACAGACAGTTGCGCCGGTCTTTGCTGCGATTGCCTCCCCGAATCTTCGACGTTTAATAGACATATGGATGCGGCAGGCAGGCATTGATTTGGCAAAGCGCGGCCCCGCATTTGAAGATTATATCCGCCAAGTAGTTGCGGAAAGAATCAGACATTCGGATCGTTTGGTGGCCGTCGCTAAATCTATTGAAAGAGATTACACCTTTAAAACTATCTCGGGTAGCACGGAGCAGTTGGATTTAATTTTCTGCATTGGGAAAACGTTATTTATTGCAGAGGCTAAATGTATACTCGAGCCGACCACCTCCAAGGGTGTGGCACTTCATAGGAAAACTGTGCTGGGCGCAGCAGAGCAAGTGATTCGTAAGGCTAAATTTATTGAAAGCAATCGAGCTGAATTTTGTGCAGACATTCGTCGATTTGGTATCAGCCTGTCTGAAGACTTCAAGGTGGTGCCATTACTAGTTTTAAGCACTAGCACTCACGTTGGTATTTCTGCGCTATCGGTGCCTGTTGTTGATGAGCATATTCTCTGTAGATATCTGGATGGGGAAATTGAAGATATTCAGCATCGGGTTGATGATCCTGCTTCCTCGAGAATTCTGAAGAATATCTTCTATGCGGATTCCGCGGAGGCGGAAATTCGAGCTCCGAAGTACTTTGAGTCGCCACCGCAAATGCAGCGATTTGTAGAGGGGCTGCGCGGAAGGACTGTCCCTATGTATGCGGTGAATGATGCTGATTGGCCCGCCTATGTAATGATGATGGAATGCATCGCTGGGGGTACTCCGCTTGCTCTTAGGGAGCAAGCAAGTGCGATAGAGGATTTGTCGCCTGCTACGCCTTTATCCCGCTTAAGCGATGGCTAGAGAATTACCTCGTTGTTATCACACGGTAGCCCGGCTGCAAGCAGCGACGCACGCGTGGCGAAATTTAGCGCGGTAGCATGCGCTGGAGCGCAATGTAGTTAAGCATTCCTGCATATAGCTAGGCAGGGGCCCTCGCCTACATTGCTGCGGCCGACGCAGATCCGCGACCAACTTGGCTGCCGGGACCTATTGTGTCGCTATCAGCTCCTGTCATGGCTACGCGCTACGCGCCAGCGGCGCCTCCCCACGGTCCAACTGCCGGTAAGCGATGGCCTCGGTCAGGTGCGCGGTGGCGATGGCGTCGCTGGCATCCAGGTCGGCAATGGTGCGGGCCACGCGCAGGATCCGGTGCAGCGAGCGCGCCGACAGCCGCAGGCGTTCGATGGCCTGTTCCAGCAGCGCCTCGTCGCGCGGTTGCAGGCGGCAGTCGCGCAAGGTGTCGCTGTGGCCGAGCTGGCCGTTGGGCCGGCCGGCGCGGGCCTGCTGGCGTTGCCGCGCCTGTTTCACGCGCGCACGCACGGCGGCACTGGACTCGCCTGGCGGCGCATCGGCGCGCAAAGCCTGTGGCGGCAGCCGCGGCACGTCCACGTGCAGATCGATGCGGTCCAGCAGCGGCCCGGAGATGCGTGCGCGATAGCGCCGCACCGCGTCCTCGCTGCAGCGGCAGCGGCCGCTGGGGTCGCCGGCCCAGCCGCAGGGGCAGGGATTCATCGCCGCGACCAACTGGAAGCGCGCAGGGAACTCGGCGCTGCGCGCCGCGCGCGATACGGTCACCTGGCCCGACTCCAGTGGTTCGCGCAGCACTTCCAGCGCATGCCGGTTCCACTCGGGCAGCTCGTCCAGGAACAGCACGCCATGGTGCGCGAGCGAGATCTCGCCGGGGCGCGGATGGCTGCCGCCACCGACCAGCGATACCGCGCTGGCGGTGTGGTGCGGTGCGCGGTACGGGCGTTGCCGCCAGCGCGCCGGATCCACGCCGCGGCCGCTGACCGAGGCGATGGCCGCGCTCTCAAGCGCCTCGGCTTCGCTGGCTTCGGGCAGGATCCCGGGCAGGCGCGAGGCCAGCAGGGTTTTGCCGCAGCCGGGACTGCCGATCAGCAACAGGTGGTGATGCCCCGCCGCGGCGATCTCCAGGGCGCGCCGCGCCTGCGCCTGGCCGCGGACGTCGCTCAGGTCGGGAAAGGGCGCGGCGACCGCCGGCGGCGCCGTCGCCGCCGGCAAGGTCTTGCTGCCGTTGAGCAATCCGCAGACTTCCAGCAGGGTGCGCGCGGTGAAGGCCTGCACGTGTTGCGCCAGTGCCGCCTCGGCGCCGTTGTCGGCCGGGACGATCAGGGTGCGCCCGGCCTCGGCAGCGGCCAGCGCGGCTGGCAGGACACCGTCGACCGGGCGCAGTTCGCCGGTCAGGGCCAGTTCGCCGAGGAATTCGTACTGGCCGAGCACCTGCGGGTCGAGCTGGCCGGCGGCGGCGAGGATGCCCAGCGCGATCGGCAGGTCGAAGCGGCCGCCCTCCTTGGGCAGGTCGGCCGGCGCCAGGTTGACGGTGATGCGCCGTGCCGGGAATTCGTACTGCGCGCAGAGCAGGGCGGCGCGGACGCGATCGCGCGATTCGCGTACCGCGGCTTCGGGCAGGCCGACGATCTGGGTGGAGGGCAGGCCGCCGGAGAGATGGACTTCGACCCGAACCGGAGGCGCAAGCACCCCCGCGCGGGCACGGCTGTGCACCAGCGCCAGGCTCATGGTGGCGGATGGATCAGGCGGTGGGGCTGGGCGACTGCCCGCTGCGTGCCGCTTCCAGCGCGGCGACGCTGCGCTCCAGCGCTTCGAGCTTCTCGCGGGTGCGCAGCAGCACCGCGCGCTGCACTTCGAACTCCTCGCGGGTAACCAGGTCGAGCTTGCCCAACCCGGCCTGCAGCGCGCTCTTGAAAGTGCTCTGCAGTTCGTCGCGGGATTGGCGCAAGCCCGGCGGCACCAGGTCGCTGAGGCGGCGGGCGAGGTCGTCGAGATGGTTGAGGTCGATCATGGCTGTGCTCCGGCAGGTGGCGTCAGAGTGCGGCACCCGGCAGGTCGGGACCATCGGGATCGGACGCGGCGCGCTGTCGGAAAATTCCGGCGTTGGGGGCGCGCGATCATTGAACCCGACGGCCGGGAATCGCGCAACCGCGCTATCCTGACGCCATTGTGATTGGAGAACGCCGCATGAAGATGATCATGGCCGTGATCAAGCCGTTCAAGCTCGACGACGTGCGCGAAGCGCTCGCCGCGCAGGGCGTGGCCGGCATCACCGTCACCGAGGTCAAGGGCTTCGGCCGGCAGAAGGGCCACACCGAGCTGTACCGCGGCGCCGAATACGTGGTCGATTTCCTGCCGAAGGTGAAGCTGGAAGTGGCGGTCAGCGAGGACCAGGTGGAGCGCGTGGTCGAGGCCATCGTCAAGGCTGCCGCCACCGGCAAGATCGGCGATGGCAAGGTCTTCGTCTACGACCTGGGCACGGTGGTGCGGATCCGCACCGGCGAACTGGACGCGGACGCGCTGTAACGCGGTCACCGCGCCTGCATCGCCGTGGCATGGATGGTGTCGTGTAGGAGCGGCTTCAGCCGCGATGGGCGTTCCCGATAAAACCTGTCGCGGCTGAAGCCGCCCCTACAGGCGTGGCGGGCCCGTTGGATAGGCCAGGCACGTTTACGTCAGGCACAGGCTCAGACGCCGCCGTAGCCGCGGCCGAGGGTGAGCCAGAACGTCGCCACCACCAGCACCGCCACGATGACCGTGGCGCGGCTGGACGGCAGCGGCAGCGGCGCGCGCGACCGGCGCGACAACGCAATGACCACCAGGCCGATCGGTGCCAACAGGCCTTCCTGCGCCGCCTCGCGTAATGCCGGCAGTACCGGCCCGGCATGAAACAGCACGCTCACGCAGGCCACCGTGCCGGCAGTGGCGTAGGCCGCCAGCATTGGCCTGCCTTTCGGCAGCCACGGGGCGATGGCGCGCAGCACCTGCAGATACAGCCAGGCACCGGCCAGTCCCATCCCCAGCCGCCAGGCCCAGGCCGGCTGCAGGGCGAGATCGCGCAGGACGAAGGCGAGGTCGCCGTGATCGGTGACCGCGGAGAACAGCAGGTAGCCGGCGCCCCACATTCCGTTGAAGGCGGCGATCAGCGCGAGCGCCAGGCGCGGCATGTCCGCGCGACGGCGATGTGCCGCCAAAATGCAGAGTGCGGCCACGCACAGATTCGCCAGCGGCCCGGCGGCATCGACGAAGGGGCGCCCAGGCTGGCAGCGGAAGTACACCGACGTGAGCCAGCGGACGGTGCCGCCGCTGCCCAGGCAGGCCAGGCCATGGCCCACCGCTTCGTGGGCGACGCAGGCGACGACGAAGCCGATCGCGGCCAGCGCGCACAGGGTCCACGGCGACGTCGTCTGGGAGCGCATGGGAGGCTCGCGGTGTGGTGCGATGGAGGCCCGCGCATCGTCGCACGCGCCGGCCAGGGCGCGCGGCATCGTTGGTGCTCACAGCGCGCGATCGCGGCAACCGGCGAGGCGATGCCATGCGCGATGCAACGCGCCCGTCGATGCGGATGCGAACGTCGGGGCAGGGGCCGGGACAGCGCCGGCGATCCGCGGCATCGGCGCACGTCAGGCGCGCGCCGATGCCGAAGAGGACCGGGGGCTTAGCCGCCCAGCGCCTCGGCCACGAACGGCGGCAGCACCTGGGTGCCGGTGTGCAGGTGCGCGCTGTAGTAGCGGGTGGCGAACGGCTTGGCCGCGGCGTCGTCCTGGCGGAAGTCGAAGCCGCCCTGCTTGCGCGCCATGGTCACGCTCCACCAGCCGGTCGGGTAGCACGGCTGCGGGAACGGCACGGTGTGGAAGCTGGCGAAGCCGGCCTTGCCCATCTCCGCGCGCATTTCCTTGATCAGGTCCAGCAGCGCCAGCGGCGATTCGGACTGCTGCACCAGGATGCCGTCGTCCTTCAGCGCCTTGAAGCAGCTCTCGTAGAAGGCCTTGTTGAACAGGCCTTCGGCCGGGCCGACCGGGTCGGTGGAGTCGACGATGACGATGTCCACGCTGCCGGCCGGGCAGTTGGCCATGTAGGCCACGCCGTCGTCGAACAGCAGTTCAGCGCGCGGGTCGTTGTTGGAGTCGCACAGCTCCGGGAAGTACTTCTCGGCCATGCGCGTGACCTGCTCGTCGATGTCGCACTGGGTGGCGCTTTCCACGCCCGGGTGCTTGAGCACTTCGCGCAGGGTGCCGCAGTCGCCGCCGCCGATGATCACCACGCGCTTGGGCGCGGCGTGTGTGAACAGCGCCGGGTGGCTGATCATCTCGTGATAGAAGAAGTTGTCGCGCGTGGTCAGCATCACCGCGCCGTCGATCACCATCAGCTTGCCCCAGTCGGTGGTGTCGTAGATCTCGATCTTCTGGAACGGCGACTGCACCTCGTCCAGCTTGCCGGTGATGCGGTAGCCGATGGCCGAGCCGGTGGGCTGGAAGTGTTCGATGTACCAGTTGTCGTTGGCGCTCATGGAATGTCCTAGGAAAGCAAAAGAATGCAGCGTTTCCTTCTCCCCCCGGGAGAAGGTGGCGCGAAGCGCCGGATGAGGGTCGGGCGCAGCCTCGTGCAGCCAGGCCACGCGACGCTGTTACCACACCTTCCCGGATGAGGGTCGGGCGCAGCCTCGCGCATCCAGCCCGCACCATGCGCCCGCGAACCCGGCCCGGCTCCGCCAGGAGCCGAGGGCGTCGGAACGGCGCGGATTGTAACGGACCCCACGCGTAGCAGGGGTTACAATCCACGCCCTTTTTCCGTCAGCCGAGCCGCCACGATGAGCGATTGGTCCCTCGACCAAGCCCGCAAGACCTACTCGATCCCGCATTGGGCCGACGGGTACTTCGACGTGGACGCGGCCGGCCGGGTGGTGGTGCGGCCGCAGGGCGCCGACGGCGTGGCGATCGCGCTGCCGGAGGTGGTGGACGCGGCGCGCGCGGCCGGGGCCAAGCTGCCGATGCTGGTGCGCTTCCCCGACATCCTCGGCGAGCGCCTGGGCAAGCTGCAGGCCGCCTTCGCCCAGGCCCAGGCCGACTGGGACTACACCGGCGGCTACACTGCGGTGTACCCGATCAAGGTCAACCAGCACCGCGGCGTGGCCGGCACCCTGGCCAGCCACCAGGGCGAGGGCTTCGGCCTGGAGGCCGGCAGCAAGCCGGAACTGATGGCGGTGCTGGCGCTGTCGCGGCCGGGCGGGCTGATCGTGTGCAACGGCTACAAGGACCGCGAGTACATCCGCCTGGCGCTGATCGGGCGCAAGCTCGGCCTGCAGACCTTCATCGTCATCGAGAAGCCGTCGGAGCTGAAGCTGGTGCTGGAGGAGGCGCGCGCGCTGGACGTGAAGCCGGGCCTGGGCGTGCGCATGCGCCTGGCCTCGCTGGGCGCGGGCAAGTGGCAGAACAGCGGCGGCGACAAGGCCAAGTTCGGGTTGTCGCCGCGGCAGGTGCTGGACCTGTGGAAGACCCTGCGCGACACCGAGTACGCCGACGCGCTGAACCTGCTGCACTTCCACATGGGCTCGCAGATCTCCAATGTGCGCGACATCGCCAACGGCATGCGCGAGGCCACCCGCTATTTCGTCGAGCTGTCCAAGCTGGGCGCGAAGATCAGCCACGTCGACGTCGGCGGCGGCCTGGGCATCGACTACGAAGGCACCCGCTCGCGCAGCTACTGCTCGATCAACTACGGCTTGCATTCTTACGCCAGCAACATCGTGCAGCCGCTGGCCAGCGCCTGCGAGGAGCACGGCCTGCCGCCGCCGCGCATCGTCACCGAGTGCGGGCGCGCGATGACCGCGCACCACGCGGTGCTGATCGCCAACGTGTCCGAGGTGGAGCAGGCGCCGGAAGGCCGCGTGCCCGACGCGCACGACGACGAACCGGCGGCGATCCGCCACCTGCGCGAGATCCATGCCGAACTGGACCAGCGCCCGGCGGTGGAACTGTTCCAGGAGGCGCAGCATTTCCACGCCGAAGGCCTCAGCGGCTACGCCCTGGGCCAGATCGACCTGACCCATCGCGCGCGCATCGACGACCTGTTCTATGCCATCGCCCATGGCGTGCGGGCGCGGCTGAGCCACGAGGAAAAGAGCCACCGCCCGGTGCTGGACGAGCTCAACGAGCGCCTGGTCGACAAGTACTTCGTCAACTTCAGCGTGTTCGAATCGATTCCCGACGTGTGGGCGATCGACCAGGTGTTCCCGATCGTGCCGATCGAACGCCTGAACGAGGCGCCGGCACGGCGCGGCGTGGTCTGCGACATGACCTGCGATTCGGACGGCATGGTCAAGACCTACGTCGAGAACGAAAGCCTGGACAGCTCCCTGCCGCTGCACGCGCTGCGTCCGGGCGAGAGCTACCGCATCGGCTTCTTCCTGGTCGGCGCCTACCAGGAAATTCTAGGCGACATCCACAACCTGTTCGGCGACACCGACGCGGTGGAAGTGGCGGTGGACGGCGACGGCTACCGCATCGCCCAGCAGCGCCGCGGCGACACCACCGACGTGATGCTGGACTACGTCGGCTATCGCCTGGACGACCTGCGCGCCGCCTACGCCGAACGCGTGGCCGCCGCGCAGTTGCCGGCCGCGCAGGCCACGGAACTGGCCGACGCGCTCGAGGCCGGCCTGACCGGCTACACCTACCTGTCGGACGAACCGCTGGGCTGAAAGCGCGCGACCCACTCAAGCCCCTCTCCCCTCGGGAGAGGGGTTGGGGTGAGGGTACGCCCGTGCAAGCAAGCATGGGGGCGCCTGGCGCCGCGGCTGCATCTTCCAGGCACGATCGCTTGGGCGTCGGTAGACGGCTGCTGCCGCAACCGGCGATGCAACCAGTAAGCTGCGCCCTCCCCACTGTCACCTTCACGCGATGCGCTATCCCGGCCTCGACCTGTTGCGCGCCACCGCCATCGTCTGGGTGATGTTGTTCCACTCCTTTGTGGTCGGCGGGCTGGGCGCGGATTGGGAATGGCTGTCGCGCTATGGCTGGATGGGCGTGGACCTGTTCTTCGTGCTCAGCGGCTTTTTGATCGGCGGCCAGGTACTGGCGCCGCTGGCCCGTGGCGAGCGGCTGCGCTACGGCGAGTTCTATCGCCGCCGCGCTACCGCATCCTGCCGGTGTACGCGGTGGTGCTGGCGTTGTACTTGGCCTGGCCCGGTTTTCGCGAGGCGCCCGGGATCGCGCCGTGGTGGCCGTTCGCCAGTTTTACCCTCAACCTGGGTATCGACTACGCCAACCAGCAGGCGTTCTCGCATGCCTGGTCGCTGTGCGTGGAAGAGCACTTCTACCTGGTGTTCCCGCTGCTGGCGGCCTGGATGCTACGGCGGCCGTCCGCGCCGCGTTTCGTGGCGCTGTGCGTGGCCGTGGTGCTGGCCGGCATCGCCCTGCGCAGTGCGATCTGGCTGCACGACAGCGCGCTGGATCGCATCGGCGCCGGACTGCAGCGCAACTGGTTCATCGAGGATCTCTACTACTCCACCTGGGACGGCCTGCTGGCCGGCGTGGCGCTGGCGGTGCTGAAGACCTTCCGGCCGCAGCAGTGGCAGCGCCTGCAGCGCCATGCCAGCACCGTCGCGCTTACCGGGATCGTGGTCTGCGCGCTGGCGATGTGGCTGTTCCGCGACCGCACCGGCCTGCTCGGCAATGCGGTCGGCTGGCCGGTGCTCTCGGTGGGGCTGGCGCTGCTGGTCGGCGTCGGTGCCTCCACGCAGGGATGGCTGGGGCGTTGCCGGGTGCCGGGCGTGGCCTGGCTGGCCGCGGTGTCCTACAGCCTGTACCTGAGCCACAAGGCCGCCTTCCATCTGACCCAGGTGTGGTTCGGTGCGCAACTGCACGGGCGTGGGCCGCTCGCCTTCGCCGTCTATGCCGGCATGGCGCTGGCGTGCGCGGCGCTGCTGCATTACGCGGTGGAGCGGCCGTTCCTGCGCCTGCGCGAGTGGCGCAGCGTTGCGGTCGCGGCCCGTGGCTGAACACAAGATGCGCTACGCGCGCGGAAGGCCTGTGTCGCCTCGCCGCGGATCGTGTTAGCGTTCGCGGCTTCATGGACGAATAGGGGAATGCAATGCCGACGATTACTCGCCGTGGCTGGGTCCTGCTGCTGAGCTTCGGACTGGCCGCCGCCGGCCAGAGCGCCGCGCAGGTGCGCACGTCGCCGACCGTGGACAGCACGCCGAAGATCCGCCAGACCTCGCCGAGCCTGCCATTCGACAAGGCGGCGGCCGAAGCCGCGCTGGCCAAGGGCCATGCGACCATCACCGGTTCGGCCTGCGCGTACCACGACAACCGCCTGTTCCTCGCCGACAACCGCACGGTCATGCTGTTCCCGGCGACGCCGTACTTCGAGCAGTGGGCCGCCCTGCGCAGGAAGTCCGACCGCAGCAAGGAGTCGGTGCTGATGTCCGACCCCGCCTTCAACACGCGTGTCGAGACCAAGACCGACGCTTCCGGCGCGTTCCAGTTCACCGAGATGCTGCCGGGCCGCTACATTCTGGTGGTGCCGTTCCAGTTCAACCAGGCCAAGTCGCGCGATGTGTATGCCGGCTCCAGCTATTCCGGTGCCTACGAGGTGGAGCATTACGACCGCCAGGACTACTCGGTGGCGCGCGACGACGAACTGTTCAAGGACGTGGAAGTGAAGAGCGACGGCAGCATCGTCAAGACCGCGGTCACCAGCGGCGGCGGTCTGGTCGCCAAGATGTTGCCCTGCAAGGGCGGCAAGTAAGCGCTCGGGACGCGTCACCCATCCCCGGCCAGCGCGGCATGCGCGGCCTGCAGGCGCTGTTGCAGGATCTCAGCCAGCCGCGCCACCGCCGGCGGCGGCGCGGCGACCGCGCGGTGCAGGGCCAGCCCCAGTGCCGGCAGCGTCGGCAGGCCGCCGGCGCCGGGCGCCAGCAGGGTCAGTCCGGCCGGCACGCCGGCCGGGGTGCGCAGGGTGATGCCCAACCCGGCGCGAACGGCCGCCCACACCCCGCCGAGGCTGGCGCTGGTGAAGGCGATGCGCCACGGGATGCCGGCGCGGTCCAGGGCGGTGGTCGCGGCGGTGCGCAGCAGGCAGGGCGCTTCCAGCATCACCAGCGGCAGCGGCACCGTGCCGCTCCAGAGGGGCGCGGCCGGCATGCTGCTGCGGTCGGTTGCGGCAATCCAGCGTAGCGGCCACGCCGCCTGCGCCTGCCGATGCGCCGAGGCCGTGCCGCCATCCCAGGCCAGGGCCAGATCCAGGTGCCCCGCCTCCACCCGTGCCAGCAGTTCCTGGTGGCGGGCGATGCGCGCTTCGATCCGCACCTCCGGGTGGGCGCGGGCGAAGCGCCCCAGCACGTCAGGCAGCATGTGCTCGCCGAAGTCCTCCTGCAGCCCCAGCCGTACCCAGCCCTGCAGCGCCGTGTCCTGCAGGGCCACGACCGCCTCGTCGTTGAGCTCGAGCAGCCGCCGCGCATAGCCCAGCAACGCTTCGCCGGCCTCGGTCAGGACCAGGCCGCGGCCCTGGCGGCGCAGCACCGGCTGCCCGGCCTGCTCCTCCAGCTTCTTCAACTGCGCGCTGATCGCCGAGGTGGAGCGCCCGCGGCGGTCGGCCGCCTTGGCGAAGCTGCCCAGTTCCACGCCGGCGACGAAGCTGCGCAGCGCGTCGAGGTCGAAGGTGATGGGGCGCATCGGTCGATCCTGATTTTCCGGATGGTCGTTTCGATATTTTCCGATTTTTCGGAAGATTGTGCGCGACTAGGCTGTGCCCGTTCCCACTGCGAGGCCTGCCCGATGTCCGACCCATCCACGCCGTTTCCTTCCCCGCAGGCCGCGTTCGGCGACATCGCGCCGGCCTTCGCCCGCCTGACCGACGAGGTGCTGTTCGCCGAGGTGTGGCAGCGCCCGGGGCTGTCGCCGCGCGAGCGCAGCCTGGTCACGGTGGCGGCGCTGGTGGCGCTGTCTCGGCTTGAGCAACTGCCGTTTCACTTGGCGCGCGCGCTGGACAATGGCCTGGATCGCGACACCCTGGCCGAAGCCATCACCCACCTGGCGTTCTATGCCGGCTGGCCGTGCGCGGCATCGGCGCTGCCGTTGCTGCGCGCCGCCGGCGCGGCGAAGCCAGCCACGACGGAGACGCGCTGATGCCGTACGCCCGCATTTCGCTGCTGCGCGGTCATCCGCCTGCCTATCTGCGCGCGCTGTCGGCCAGCCTCTACCAGGCCATGCACGAGGCCTTCGACGTGCCGGCTGGCGACTGTTTCCAGGTCATCCACCAGCACGACCCGGACGAACTGGTGTTCGACCGTCACTACCTGGGCGGGCGGCGCTCGGATGGCTTCGTGCTGATCGCCATCACCGCCGGCCGCGAGCGCAGCGCGTCCTGCAAGCAGGCGTTCTACCGGCGCCTGGTCGAGCTGCTGGCGATCGCGCCGGGGATCGCCCCGGAAGACGTGATGGTCACCATCGTCACCACCACGGCGCAGGACTGGTCCTTCGGCGGCGGTCGCGCGGGCATCGCCGCCAGCGGAGCGCCGGCATGATCGCCATGCAGTACAGCATCGCGTTGCCGGCGGACTACGACATGGCGATCATCCGCCACCGCATCGCCGACAAAGGACCGTTACTCAACACGCTGCCGGGGCTGCGGTTCAAGGCCTACCTGGTCGCCGACCGACACGATCCGCACCTGCACGCCCGGCAGAACCTGTATGCGCCGTTCTATCTGTGGCGCGATGCGGCAGCGATGCATGCGTTTCTCGCCGGTCCCGCGTTCGCCGCACTGTGCGAGGCCTTTGGCCGCCCGGCGGTGCAGTCGTGGATGGTCGGCACGGCATGGACGTCCGCGGCGCTGCGCACGGCGCGCTACGCCACGTGCGTGCTGCAAGCGCCGGCGCCGGCCTTGGAGAACGACACCGACGCCGTGCGCGCGCCCGACGAACGCATGCTGGCCACGGTGCACGGTTACGAACCGCTGGGATGGACGCGGCTGCGGTTCCGCCTGTGGCGCGAGTTGCCGCCGGCGGACGACGATGCGCACTGCTATGCGGTGCATCACCTCAGCGCGCCCGGCGCGATCGACGCAGACGGGTAAACCGGCGGCGTTGCGCGCTCAGTACATGTTCTTCTTGTAGTCGGCCTGCAGTCCTTTGCGGACCATGCCGGGCACCGAGACCGCTGCGCGCAGCAGCGTGGCCTGGGCGCCGCGCGCGCCGCTGCGCCTGACGTGGTCGCGGAAGATCGTCGGCGGGTCCAGGTCGTGTGCGATGGCGGTGGGCGGCCAGTGGTCGAAGCGGCCCAGCGCAACGCTGTGGATGTCTTCGAGCACTGCCGGCAGCACCCGCACCGCCAGATGCGGAACGCGTCCATCGACCGCGAGCGCGCTGCGGATCGCCGCATCGGCGCTGGGACGGGCGAGCCCTTCGATGCGCACGCAGCGCGCGCTGCCGGGGCGCAGCGCAAGCAGGGCGATCTGCGGCCGCGCCAGCAGATTGCCCAGGCTGTCGACGCGGCGATTGCCTGGGCGGTCGGCGAACCACCAGGCGTCGCGGTGGGCTTGCAGCAAGGCGCCGGCGCGATCGCCGCGCGGGCTGACATCGACGCGGCCTTCGGCATCGGCGGTGGCCAGGACCAGCAGCCGGCAACTTCCCAGAAATCCAGCCGGCGTCTGCGGCGGCGCTTCGTCGGTGGATTCCGCGGCCCGCCACCACTCGGCGCGGAGCAGGGCCTTGGCGCAGTGCAGATAGCATTCCTCGACGGCAACGAACACGCGCGTGCCGTCGTCGCCGGCGATGCGGCCCTTGATGCGCAGGGTCTCGCCCAAGCCGGGCACCAGGAACAGCGAGCCGAAGCCGGCGCCGACAGGCGTGTGGGCCGCATCCAGCGCCTGCAGCGGGAGCGACAGCAGGTGCGGGGTGTCGCCGCGCGCAAAGCCGGGCGCACCGCTGCCCACGCTCAGCGCCAAGCGCTGGCCGGCGAAGCCGGCGAACAGCAGCGGGCTGGCGGCCAGCCAGTGCAACGCGTGCGCGTCCAGATGGTCGATCACCTTCATGTCGCGCGGGCCAGGCAGACGGCCCACGCAATCCTGCAGCTGTGCCGCGTCGGTAATGAAGTCGGTCATCGCCGCGGCTCCCGTGAGGGAAGGACGGCGCGGTCGAGCAGAGAGGAAGAGGACATCGCAAAGCACTCCGATGAACGGACGGGAGGCTTGCGCGAAGGCTGGCGACGCCGGAAACGTACCACATGCGGCGAGGACGTCGCATCCGACGACTGCGCGGCTATCCTTGCCCAGGCAAACGCCGCTGCCGGGCACTTCTCACCCCGGGACGTGTCCCATCGGCGCGGTTTCTTGAGACGCGATGGTGGCGTTCGCGGTGAAGCCGGTCGCGGCTGAAGCCGCTCCTACGCAGCACGCTATGGCGGATGCAGGTGATGCGAGGGTGCCCTACAGCCGCAGTTCGAAACCGAGATAGGCAGAACGTCCGGGCGCTGGCGAGAACATCGGCTGGTCGTTGCCGCCCCAGAAGAAGTTGTCGTACCAGACGTAGGCGTAGCGCGCGTCGGTGAGGTTCTTCACCTGCAGGTCGAGGCTTGCGCGCGGGCTGAGCTGGTAACGCATGCTGGCATCGACCACGCGGAAGCCGCCGTACTTGCCCTGCGTGTTGCGTTCGTCGATGTAGTAGTCGCCCTGCGCGCGCGCCTGCACGCCGAACTTCCAGCGCGCGTCGGGCCGGTAGTCGAGGCCGACGTTGCTGATGTAGCGCGGCGTGGAGAACACCTCGCGTCCGCGCAGCGACTCGCCGGTGGCGGTGTAGGCGCTGACCACCTTGGCTTCCTGCAGCGCGTGCGAGATCCACGCCGTCCAGCGTTCGCCCAGTTGTGTGCTCAGTTGCAGGTCCACGCCTTGCCGACGGGTCCGGCCGAGGCCGACCGTGGTGCCGGTGCTGGGCATGTTCGCCACTTCGTCGGTGGCGTCCTGGCGCCAGACCGCCACGCGCGCCTCGGTGCCGGCCACCGGCTGCAGTTTCAGGCCCAGCTCCTTGCCGGTGTTGATCGAGGGCCGGAACGCAGGCTGGCCCGGGATGAGATAGGCCGGCGCGGTGGAGCCGGTGAGGATCTGGAAGGTGCGGCCCCAATTGGCGTACACGCTCAGCTGCGGCGTCAGCGCGTAGATCACGCTGAGCTTGGGCTGGTCGATCCAGCCATAGCGCTGCAGCGGCGCGTGGATGCCGCCAGGCAGCGCGGTCTCGCCGGAGAAGCGGTCGGCGCGGAATGCGGGGACGATCTTCAGCGCATCGGTCGGCTGCAGCACCGCCTGCAGGTACAGGCCGAGGTTGTCCAGGCTGTAGCGGTCGTCGTTCTGCACGCGTGCCGGGGCGCGGTCGAAGTCGGTCGGCACGCTGTACGCGTAGCGCGCGCGTCGGTAGCGGTTGTCCTGGTGCTCGGCGTTGACGCCGGCTTCCACGCTGAGCAGGTCGCTGGCCTGCCAGGTGACGGTGCTGAGCAGGCCGGTCTGGGTTTCGTCCCACTGCCGACGCTGCCGCGGCGCATTGCCCAGCGGGTAATTGGTGAAGGTGACGCGGCGGTCGTCTTCATAGCGGTTGAAGTACAGCGTATTGCGCAGGTGCAGGCCGTCGCCGAGTTTGAAGTCGGCATGCACGCTGGCCTGGCGCATGTCGCGGTCGTCGCCGTCGTTGGCGTTCTTCGGCGGCGACTGTTCGCGGTCCTCGGCCAACTCGGTGGCAGTGAGGAAGCCCGGTTCGTCGGCGTCGTGATGGTAGGCGCGGGCGATCAGGCCGATGCGGGCGGCATCTTCGTCTTCGCCATAGAACCATTTGCCGCCCAGGGTGTATTTGCGCGAGCTGTCGTGCTGGCGATAGCCATGCGCGGCCTGCGCACCGACGAAATAGTTCTGCGCCAGACCATTGGCCTCATGGCCGACAGCGTACTGCAGTTCGCCGGTGGCGAAGCTGCCATAGCGCAGCCGCAGGTCCTGGTAGTCGCCGCCCTGGCGGGTGGCGATGTTGAAGTTGCCGCCGATGTTGTGCAGGCCGTAACGCGGATCGTTGGTGCCGCGCACCACCTCGATGTAGGCGATCTCCAGCGGGAAGATCATGTCGATGAAGCGTTGGTTGCCGCTGTTGACGTTGCTCGGCACGCCGTCGATCAGCACCTTGATGCCGTTGATGTAGCCCTCGCCATTGAAGGCGCGGAAGGTGACCTTGCCGGACTCGGCACCCTGGCGGGTTTCGGTGAGCTGCATGCCGGGCATCTGCCCGAGCAGCTCCCAGCTGTTCATGACGGCCTTGTCGCCGATCTGTTCGCTGCCGAGCACGTCGACCGAACTGAGGATATTGCGCGTGGACAGCGAGGCGGCACTGTGGCGCCGCGCTTCCACGGTGCCGAGCGTGGTGGTGGTGTCGGTCGACGTCTGCGCGGCGCCGTCGCCGGCCGCGAGCCCGGCCAGCACGGCGAGGGCATGGGTGTAGGTCTTCATGGTGGCTGTGGACGAAGCGGAAGGGAGGCTGGCGGCAGCGGTGGGCTGCAGGCGAGCAAGTGGTGCGCCGCCCGATCCCCGGGCGTGGCTCCATGAAAGATATGTTATATCATTTCGTTAAAGCATTGTCGGAATTGCCATCCGACCGGCGCAGTCGATGCGCGTCGCTGCCGCGTGGCGGTAGAGGGGCTCCGCCGCGTGAGCGTGAGAAAAGAAGCGTCGTGGCGGGGCCGCGCGTAGGCCCCGCGGCCGTTCAGGCCGGTTGCCGCGCGACCTGGAAGCCTGCGAAGGACTGCGTCACCGGCATGATTTCCAGCCGATTGATGTTCAGATGCGGCGGCAGCGTCGCCACCCAGAAGATCTGTTCGGCGATGTCCTCGGCGGTCATCGGCTGTGCGCCCTGGTAGAGCGTGTCCGAGGCCGTCTGGTCGCCATGGGTGCGGACCAGGGTGAACTCGGTCTCGGCCATGCCCGGTTCGATCGCGGTCACGCGCACGCCGGTGCCATGCAGGTCCGAGCGCAGGCCCAGCGAGAACTGGCTGACGAAGGCCTTGGTGCCGCCGTAGGTGTTGCCGCCGGGATAGGGATACAGCGCGGCGACCGAACTGATGTTGATGATCGCGCCGCGGCGCTGGATCAGCGTCGGCAGCAGGCGATGGGTCAGCGTCACCAGCGCGGTGATGTTGGTGTCGATCATCGTGCGCCAGTCGTCCAGTTGCGCAGCCTGCGCCGGCGCGGTGCCTTGGGCCAGGCCGGCATTGTTGACCAGCAGGTCGATGCCGCGGAACGCCTCGGGCAGCGCCGCCAGCATCGCGTCCAGCGCATCGGTGTCGCGGATGTCGAAGGCGGCGATGTGCACGCGTTCTGCACCGAAGGCGTCCAGCAGCGGCTGCAGGCGCTCGGCACGGCGGCCGGTGGCGATCACGCGCCAGCCCGCGTCGACGAAGCGGCGCACGGCGGCGGCGCCGAAACCGGAGGTGGCACCGGTGATCAGGGCAGTCTGGGTCATTGGGGGAGCCGGGAATGGGGAGGGGGGAATCGGGAATGGTAAAAGCAAAACCCGGTCGCGCGCGTCGACAGCGCGTGTGCCCGGGGGGGGCGGCTTCGATGAGTGATGACGTCAGCGCGGCGCGACGGCGCGCGGATCCGAAGCGTCTTCAGGCCTCGTCGCGCGGAACGGAACGTGCTCGCGTCCCCATTCCAGATTCCCTGGCGACCAAGTCTCGCGTAGCCCCCGGCAGATCGCCGTCGTGGAACTGCAGCGTCATATCGGGGCCAGCGCGGCCCAATGTCAGCGGCGACAACGCATCCGCGCACATACAGGTGAAAACGGCACGCAGACCGCTTCACCCATTCCCCAATCCCGATTCCCCAATCCCGGCTCTACTGCGCCTTGATCGCGATCGCCGACAGCCCGCTGCCGTTCAACTTCTGCTTGGCCTCGGCCAGTTCGCTGGCGGTGCCGTAGGGCCCCATGCGCACGCGGTACACGGTCTTGCCGCTGATCTGCGCCGATTCCACGCGCGCCGACAGGCCCAGCATCGCCAGCTTGGCCTTGGTCGACTCGGCGTCGCCGGAGGCGCCGAACGAGCCGGCCTGCAGGATGTAGCGTGCGGTGTCGGGGGCCGCGGCCGCTGCGGCCGCCGCCGGTGCGGTGGTCGCGGCCGGCGTTGCCGCCGCGGCCGCTGGCCTGGAGGCGGCCGGCGTGGCGCTGGCCGCAGCGCTGGGCGTTTCCGGCAGCGGGGTCGGATTGGCGGCCGTCGCGGTCGGCGCAGTGGCGACCGCGGCCGGGGTGGTGCCGCCGGCCGCCGTGCCTGCGGCGGCCTGTGCCTTGGCCTGGCGAATGGCCTCGGCGCGCGCGCTGGCGGCCAGTTCGGCGTCGGACATTTGCACTTCCTTGCCGGGCAGCAGGGTGTAGAAGTCGTACTGGGTCTGCGCGTCCTTCTTCGCCTCCGGCTTGGTGCTGCCGGCCGCGTTGGCGGCGGGCTTGGGCAGCTCCGGGGCCGCATCGACGTCGGCATCGGCCACCGGTGCGGGCTGCGCGTCCGGATTGGCGCGCGGGCCGCCCACGCGCAGGAAGTCGCCGTCCTTCTTGAACAGGCCCGGCGCGCCGAGGAACACCACCGCGGCGATCGCCGCGCCGGCGATCAGCCACACCCATCCGGGCGTGCCGTTGCCGGTGTTGCGCCGGGCCTGGGTCTTACCGCGTCGTGCTGCCATTTACCGCTTCTCCACTCACATTTTTTCCGGGGCCGAGACGCCCAGGAGATTCAGACCGTTCGCCAGCACCTGCTGCGCCGCCACCGCCAGGGTCAGTTTGGCGTTGCGTTCGCCGGCGTCGTCCACCAGCACCGGAGTGCCGTGGTACCAGGTGTGGAAGGCCGTGGCCAGTTCGCGCAGGTATTGCGCGATCAGGTGCGGCTCCAGCGCATGTCCCGCATTCTCCACCACTTCCGGGTAGCGCGAGAGTTCCTGCATCAGTTCCAGCGAGGTCGCGTCGCTGAGCCGGTTCAGTTGCGCCTGGCCGTCGGCCTGGTCGTAGTCCAGCTTCTTCTCCTGCGCCTGGCGCAGCAGGCTGCATACGCGGGCATGCGCGTACTGCACGTAGAACACCGGGTTGTCGTTGCTCTGCTGGCGCGCCAGGTCGATGTCGAAGGTGAGCTGGGAATCGGCCTTGCGTGCGATCAAGAACCAGCGCACCGCATCTGCGCTAGTCTCTTCGATCAGGTCGCGCAGAGTAACGTAACCCCCCGCGCGCTTGCCCAGCTTCACTTCCTCGCCGCCGCGCATCACCGTGACCATCTGGTGCAGCACGTATTCCGGCCAGCCCTTGGGGATGCCCAGGTCCATCGCCTGCAGGCCGGCGCGCACGCGCGCCAGCGAGCCGTGGTGGTCGGCGCCCAGTTCGGTGATGGCGCGCACGTAGCCGCGCTGCCACTTGCTCAGGTGGTAGGCCACGTCCGGCACGAAGTAGGTGTAGGTGCCGTCGGACTTGCGCATCACCCGGTCCTTGTCGTCGCCGAAATCGGTGGATTTCAGCCACAGTGCGCCGCCGTCCTCGTAGGTGTGGCCGGAGGCGACCAGCTTCTGCACCGCCTCCTCGACCTTGCCGTCGCGGTACAGCGAGCTTTCCAGGAAGTAGATGTCGAAATCCACGCCGAACGCGGCCAGGTCGTGGTTCTGCTCGTTGCGCAGATAGGCCACGGCGAAGCGGCGGATCGCGTCCAGGTCCTGCGGGTCCTTGGCGCCGGTGACCACGTGGCCCTCCAGGTCGACTGCAGCGCCGGCCATGTAGGCCTCGGCCACGTCCTGGATGTAGTCGCCGCGGTAGCCTTCTTCCGGCCAGTCCGGGCTGTCCGGGGTCTTGCCCAGGGCGCGCGCCTGCACCGAGCGCGCCAGGTTCTCGATCTGGTTGCCGCCGTCGTTGTAGTAGAACTCGCGCTTGGCATTCCAGCCGTTGGCCTCGAGCAGGCGCGCCAGGCAGTCGCCGATGGCCGCGGCGCGGCCGTGGCCGACGTGCAGCGGCCCGGTCGGGTTGGCCGACACGTATTCCACGCCCACGGTGCGGCCGTTGCCGACCAGGCTGCGGCCGTAGTCCTCGCCCTGCTTGAGCACCGCCAGCACCTCGCGCTGGTAGGCGCCGGGGCCGAGGTGGAAATTGATGAAGCCGGGGCCGGCGATCTCGACCTTGCTGACATCGTCGTTGGCCGGCAGCGCGTCCACCAATTGCTGGGCGAGGGCGCGCGGATTGGTGCGCGCGGCCTTGGCCAGCAGCATTGCCGCGTTGGTGGCGAAGTCGCCGTGCTCGCGGGTCTTGGGGCGCTCGACCACGAAGTCCGGCGGCAGGGTGTCGGCCGGCAGGGTGCCATTGGCGCGCAAGGCTTCGATGCCTTGACCGATCAGGGCGCGGAGTTGGGATTTCACGAGATCTCTGCTTGAAGCGCGGAACCGGCGATTTTACCCGACCCGCCGCCTCCCGGCCCGTCCCGGGTTCAGCCCGACCTCAGCCGTGGCGCCGTGACGCCGTGACCGGGCGCAGGCCCGCGCCCCGGGCCCGCTGGGAGCCCGCCGGGCCGGCTGTCGCCTTGTGGGGCGCGCGCGCCACCCCGGCACCGCCCGCCACGCGCATCGGTTCAGGCCCAGCCGCGCGAGGCCATCGAGACCGGGACGCCGTCGCCGACGATGAAGTGGTCGAGCAGGCGCACGTCGATCAGGTCCAGCGCCTGTTTCAGCCGGTCGGTGACGGCGCGGTCGGCGGGCGAGGGTTCCGGGTTCCCGGACGGGTGGTTGTGGCCGATGATCACCGCGGCGGCGTTGAGCGTGAGCGCACGCCGGACCACCTCGCGCGGATGCACCTCGGCGCCGTCCACGGTGCCCTGGAACAGTTCCTCGAAGGCCAGCCAGCGGTGCCGGGTGTCCAGGAACAAGGCGGCGAAGACCTCGTATGGCCGCGCCCGCAGGCGTTGCGCGAAGTAACGGCCGGCGGTGACCGGGTTGCTGAGGGTGTCGCCGCGCTGCAGTTCCGCGGCCAGGTGGCGCTGGCCCAGTTCCAGCGCCGCCGACAGCTGGCAGGCCCGCGCCGGCCCCAGCCCGGGCAGGCGCACCAGGTCGCTGGGCGACCGGTCCAGCAGCGTGCGCAGCGGCCCGTGCCGGTGCAGCAGGTCGCGCGAGGTGCGTACTGCGTCGCTGCCGGGCAGGCCGGAGCCGAGAAAGATCGCCAGCAGTTCGGCGTCGGAAAGGGCCCGGGGACCGCGCGCCAGCAGCTTTTCCCGGGGACGTTCTTCGCAGGGCCAGTCGGAGATGTGCATATCGCCAGGGTGCCGGCCGACATGGCGCAACGGTATCAGGCCGCCAAAAGCCATCGGGTAAGCTAATCGTCCTTGTATGGGTAGGACATTCCCGACGTGACCGCGATTTTCGAGAGGCCCCTGCCGGGGCGACGTGTGCTGTTGTGCGTCGGCGGGGGAATCGCCGCCTACAAGGCGCTGGAACTGGTGCGGCGGCTGCGCGATGCCGGCGCCGAGGTCCAGGTGGCGATGACCGCCGGCGCGCAGCAGTTCGTCACCCCGCTGAGCTTCCAGGCGCTGTCCGGCCATCTCACCCGCACCACGCTGTGGGACAGCGGTGCGGAGCAGGCGATGGGCCATCTGGAACTGGCCCGCTGGGCCGAACACATCGTGGTGGCGCCTGCCACTGCCGACCTGCTGGCGCGCCTGGCGCACGGGCTGGCCGACGACCTGGTCGGCACGCTGTGCCTGGCCAGCACCGCCCCGCTGACCGTGTGTCCGGCGATGAACCACCGCATGTGGCTGCACCCGGCCACCCAGGCCAACATCGCCACCCTGCGCCAGCGCGGCGCACAGGTGGTCGGCCCCAACGACGGCCCGCTGGCCGAAGGCGAGTCCGGCCCCGGCCGCCTGGCCGAGCCCGGGCAGATCGTCGCGGCGCTCGCTGGGCGCACGGACCAGGGCGCCGCGTCGGCCATGCCGGCCGCCGCCGCTGTCCCGTCGCGTTCCGGTACTGGCGCCACCGGCGCCCTGCGCGGCCTGCGCGTGCTGATCAGCGCCGGTCCCACCTACGAAGACCTGGATCCGGTGCGCTACCTGGGCAACCGCAGCAGCGGCAAGATGGGCTACGCGCTGGCCGCGGCCGCGGCCCGGCAGGGCGCCGAGGTGGTGCTGGTCAGCGGTCCGGTGCATTTGTCTACGCCCGATGGCGTGCAGCGCATCGACGTGCGCTCGGCCGCGCAGATGCGCGAGGCGGTGCTGGGCGCGCTGCCGGCGGACATCTACATCGGCACTGCCGCCGTCGCCGATTACACGCCAAAACAGGTGGCGGCGCAGAAGATCAAGAAGAGCGGTGAGACCCTGACCCTGGAGCTGACCCGGACCCCGGACATCCTGGCCGAGGTCGCCGCGCAGACCCAGGCGCTGAAGCTGGTGGTCGGCTTCGCCGCCGAGACCCACGACATCGAGCGCTATGCCCGTGGCAAACTCGCCGACAAGCACCTGGACCTGATCGTGGCCAACCGGGTGGGGGTGGCCGGCAACGGCTTCGAGAGCGACCAGAACGCGGCCACCGCCTATTGGCAGGATGGCGAACGCGACTTCCCGGCGGTCTCCAAGACGCAGCTGGCCGAACAACTGCTGGACCTGATCGCGCAGAGGCTGCACGCATGAGCACTCCCACGCCCCATCCGCTGCAGGTGAAGCTGCTGGATCCGCGCTTCGGCGACAGCTGGCCGCTGCCCGACTACGCCACCGAAGCCAGCGCCGGGCTCGACCTGCGCGCGGCCACCGAGGCGCCGCTGACCCTGGCCCCGGGCGACACCGCGCTGATCCCCAGCGGCCTGTCCATCTACATCGCCGATCCGCAGCTGTGCGCGGTGGTGCTGCCGCGTTCGGGCCTGGGCCACCGCCACGGCATCGTGCTCGGCAACGGCACCGGCCTGATCGATGCCGACTACCAGGGACCGCTGCTGATCAGCGTCTGGAACCGCGGCCGCGAGGACTTCACCATCGCCCCCGGCGACCGCATCGCGCAACTGGTGGTGATGCCGGTCGTGCGTGTTGCCCTGCAGGTGGTGGATACTTTCGCCGACAGCGCCAGGGGAACGGGTGGATTCGGCCATACCGGAGTGCGCTGACAGGGGATCGTCTGCATGAGCGAGGCAACACAAGCGCGGCCGGTGCCGCAGGGTCTGCGCAAGGTGGCGCCTCTGCTGACGGTGCTGCTGGTGCTGATGGTCGTCTGGTTCGGCTGGAGCGGGGTGGAGCAATGGCGCGCCGAACAGGCCGCCACCACCCTGGAGCAGGCGCGCGATACCGCGGTGACGCAGACCCAGCAGGCGCTGGCGGGGGCGGGCAAACGCCTGTCCGAGCGCCTGCAGCAGCCGGCCGTGCAGGCGGCCCTGAGCCGCGGCGACGCCGCGGCCGCGGCCCAGGCGCTGCGCGCGGACTGGGCGCAGGCCGAGGACGCGCAGGTGCTGCCGGCCGACCTGGAACCGGGCTATGCCGATGCGGCGCGCTTCGGCTACGGCCGCCTGGCGCTGCTGGAAAAGACCCTGCTGAGCGACAAGGTCGCCAGCGCGGTGATTCGCGACGGCGGCGGCCCACGCCTCGGGCTGGCCGCGCCGGTGTCGCTGAGCGGCAACGCCGCGGTGGCCTACCTGCGCCTGCCGCTGGCGCTGTTGACCGACCCGGTCGCGCAGGCGCCGGTGCCGGGCAGCGGCTATCTGGCGCTGCGCCAGGGCAACTACGACGTGATTGCCGCCGGCAACAATGCGCTGCACGACCGTGCCGACGCGCTGTCGCGCCCGGTCGGCGACAGCGGCCTGCGCATGGTCGCCTCGCTGCCGGATAGCGAAGCCGGCCCGCTGGGGCTGGGGGCGCTGCCCTGCCTGCTGGTCGCCGGCCTCTGCCTGGTGCTGGGCGCACTGCTGTTGCTGGCCGCGCGCGGGCGCCTGCCGCAGCCGCGGGTACGCCGCGCCGACGCCGCGGCCACCGAAGAACACACTCTGCAGCAGAGCCTGCAGCGCCAGGAGCCGCCCCCGCCGCCGCCTGCCGCCGAGGAGGTCGCGCCGGCCAAGCCGGTGCCGGCGTTCGCGGTGGCGCCGGAGATCTTCCGCGCCTACGACATCCGCGGCGTGGTCGGCCGCGACCTCAGCCCGCAGGTCGCGGCGCTGATCGGCCAGGCGGTCGGCGCGGTGATGCAGGAGCAGGGACTCAACGAGGTGGTGGTCGGCCGCGATGGCCGCCTGTCCGGGCCGGAACTGTCGGCCGCGCTGATCGAAGGCCTGCGCCGCGCCGGGTGCCATGTCACCGACATCGGCCTGGCGCCGACCCCGGTGGTCTACTTCGCCGCCTACCACCTGCGCGCCGGCAGCTGCGTGGCGGTCACCGGCAGCCACAACCCGGCCGACTACAACGGCTTCAAGATCGTGGTCGGCGGCGAGACGCTGTCCGGCGCTGCCATCGCCGACCTGTACGCGCGGATCAGCGCCGGCCGCCTGCCCACGGCCGAGGAGCCGGGCCGGCTGCAGCAGCGCGACGTCGGCGACGACTACATCCAGCGCATCGCCGACGACGTGCAGCTGGACCGCCCGCTCAAGGTCGTGGCCGATGCCGGCAACGGCGTCGGCGGCGAACTGGCGCCGCGGCTGCTGGAAGCGATCGGCGCCGAGGTGGTGCCGTTGTACTGCGACGTCGACGGCACCTTCCCCAACCACCATCCCGATCCCAGCGAGCCGCACAACCTCGAGGATCTGGTGCAGACCGTGCGGCGCTTCGACGCCGACCTGGGCGTGGCCTTCGACGGCGACGCCGACCGCCTCGGCGTGGTCACCAAGGAAGGCACGGTGATCTACCCGGACCGCCTGCTGATGCTGTTCGCCGCCGACGTGCTGCAACGCAACCCCGGCGCGCTGGTGATCTACGACGTCAAGTGCACCGGCAAGCTGTCCGACTACGTGCTGCGCAACGGCGGCAGCCCGCTGGTGTGGAAGACCGGGCATTCGCTGATCAAGGCGAAGATGCGCGAGACCGACGCCGAACTGGCCGGCGAGATGAGCGGCCATTTCTTCTTCAAGGAGCGCTGGTACGGCTTCGACGACGGCCTGTACGCGGCGGCGCGGCTGCTGGAGATCCTGGCCCAGCGCGAGGAATCGCCGTCGGAAGTGCTGGCCGAACTGCCCGACAGCGTGGCCACGCCGGAGATCAAGCTGCCGGTGGACGGGCGGGACGCGCACGCGCTGGTCGCCGACCTGGTCGCCCAGGCGCAGCAGGAGGGCTCGCCGTTCGCCGGCGCGCGGCTGCTGACCATCGACGGCCTGCGCGTCGACTTCCCGGATGGCTGGGGGCTGGTGCGCGCGTCCAACACCACGCCGGTGCTGGTGCTGCGCTTCGAGGCCGACAACGCGGCGGCGCTGGAGCGGATCAAGGCGCTGTTCCGCGCCCAGGTGCAGGCGGTGCTGCCGGGCCTGGCGCCGACCTTCTGAGCCAGCGGCACGCGCCCGGGCCGGTCCGGGCGCCGGGCACCGCGGCGGCTCAGCCGCCGGCGGTGGTCGGGGTCGCTGCCGGGCCGCCGCCGCGGGCCGCGCGATAACGCTGCAGCACGTCCTCGATTTCCTGGTCCAGGCCGAGTCGCTGCTGTTCGAAGTTCTTCTGCATGCGCAGTTGCCACAGCAGGGCGCGGTGGCGTTGCTGCACGTCGTCGGCGATCTTGGCCGGCACGCTCTGCCCGGCCAGTTCGCGCGCGCCAGCGCCGGACAGCAGGCCGATCAGGCCCTGGCGCAGGCTGTCGACGTTGTAGCGGGCGGTGTTGATGTTGTTGTCGACGATGCCGATGCGCTCGGCGAACACCCGGCGCAGTTCGTCCTCGGTCTGGTACGACAGCAGCATCGCCTGGTCGGTACGCTTGCGCGTCTCCAGCGCGGCCTGGTCGGCGCGCTGCTGCGCGGCATCGGCCGCGGCCGCGGCGCGTTCGTCGGCGTTGAGCGCACGCCCGACCTCGGCGCTGCGCATGCCGCTGGTGGCGTTGAACTCGTCGCGTGCCTGGTTCACCGCTTCCGGCGGCAGCGCATCGCTGCAGGTGCGTTGGCCGCCCTGGTTCCAGCAATACAGCTTCTTGGACGGTGCCGACGCCTGTTGCGCGGTGGCCGGCAAGGCCAGCAGCGCCAACACGGCCGGCAGGACGCGGTTGCGTGGTCGGATCGGCATCGTGGCAGCCCCCTGCTGTCAGCCAGACGAAGCGCAACCGTAGCGGGCCCGGTAGGCCAGCAGCGGTTCGCGGAAGCCGACAAGGTCTGCGTTTCCGTCGATGAATGCAAGCAGGTCGCCCAGATGCGCGACCGACACCACAGGAACGCCGGCTTCGGCGGCCACCGCCTGCGCCGCCGAGCGGCGGTCGTCCTCGGCGGCGATCTCCTGGCGGTCCAGCGCGACCAGGATCGCGGCCGGCTCGCCACCGGCGGCACGGATGATGCCCAGCGCCTCGCGGATCGCGGTGCCGGCGGTGATCACGTCGTCCACGATCAGCACCCGGCGGCCGGCCAGCGGCGCGCCGATCAGGCTGCCGCCTTCGCCGTGCGCCTTGGCTTCCTTGCGGTTGAACGCCAGCGGCAGGTCGCGCCCGCGCCGCGCGTATTCGCAGGCCACCGCCGTGGCCAACGGAATGCCCTTGTAGGCCGGGCCGAACAGCAGGTCGAAGTCGAGCCCGGCCGCGTCGGCCGCATCGGCGTAGCACGCCGCCAGCCGCGCCATGCTGGTACCGGAGTCGAAGCGCCCGGCGTTGAAGAAATAGGGGCTGAGGCGCCCGGACTTCAGCGTGAACTCGCCGAAGCGCAGCGCCTCCGCGTCCAGGGCCAGTTGCAGGAAACGGTGCCGGTAGTCGGTCATTGGGGGGCCGGGAATGGAGAAACGGGAATAGGGAATCGATAAAGCGTACCCCAGCAGGACCGCGAAGACGGAACAACCGCTATGCTTTTCACCATTCCCTATTCCCCTTTCCCCATTCCCGGCTCTTCCATGCGCATCATCAGCTTCAACGCCAACGGCCTGCGGTCGGCCGCCACCAAGGGCTTTTTCGAGTGGTTCGCCACCCAGCAGGCCGATGTGCTGTGCGTGCAGGAGACCAAGGCGCAGGAGCATCAACTGGCCGGGCCGGCGTTCCTGCCGGACGGCTACCGGGTCTGGTTCCGCGACGCCAGCACCAAGAAGGGCTACAGCGGCGTGGCCATCTACAGCAAGCGTGAACCCGACGAGGTGCGCACCGCGCTGGGCTGGCCGGAGTTCGACGAGGAAGGCCGCTACCTCGAGGCGCGCTTCGGCAACCTGAGCGTGGTGTCCTTCTACATTCCCTCCGGGTCCTCCGGCGAGCTGCGCCAGGGCTACAAGTTCCAGGTCATGGACTGGCTGCGGCCGATCCTGGTGGAGTGGCTGCACAGCGGCCGCGACTACGTGCTGTGCGGCGACTGGAACATCGTGCGCTCGGCGCTGGACATCAAGAACTGGAAGTCGAACCAGAAGAACTCCGGCTGCCTGCCGGCCGAGCGCGACTGGCTCAACGGCCTGTGCGCCGACCGTGCCGACGAGGCCGACCCGGCCAGCGGCCGCGGCTGGGTGGATGCGTACCGCGCGCTGCATCCGGACGGCCAGGACTACACCTGGTGGAGCAACCGCGGCGCGGCGCGCGCCAACGACGTCGGTTGGCGCATCGATTACCAGTTCGTTACCCCGACCCTGCGCGAGCGCCTGCAGGGCTGCTCCATCTATACCGCGCAGCGCTTCTCCGACCATGCGCCGTTCACGGTGGACTACCGCGAATGAGCGGCGGCACCTCCGCGGCGCCGGTGTCCTACAAGGGCTGGGCCGGGATCAAGCGCGCCTTCGCCACGCCATCGGCGGCGACGATGGCGCTGCTGGGCTTCGGCAGCGGCCTGCCGTTCCTGCTGATCGCCTCGCAGACCCTGTCCACGCGCCTGCGCGACGTCGGCCTGGACCTGGGCAGCATCGGCCTGATCAGCCTGGCCAGCTTCTTCTACCTGCTCAAGTTCCTGTGGGCGCCGCTGCTGGACCGCTACCGCTTCCCGCTGTTCGGCTTCCTCGGCCGGCGCCGTTCGTGGCTGCTGGTCGCGCAGCTGGGCGTGGCCATCGGCCTGGTGGCGCTGGCCTTCACCCGCCCGGAGCTGAGCGTGGGCGCGCTGGTGCTGTGGGTGCTGATCGCCTCCCTCGCCGGCGCCACCCAGGACTCGGTGGTGGACGCCTACCGCATCGAGATCGCGCCGTCCTCGGCGCAGGCCGCGCTCGCCGCGACCTACACCTTCGGCTATCGCATCGGCCTGATCCTGTCCGGCGCCGGCGCGCTGTATCTGGCGCAGTTCGGCAACTGGACCTTGGCCTATCTGGTCATGGCCGGGCTGATGCTGCTGCCGATCGTCACCACCCTGGTGTGCCGCGAGCCGGAAGTGCCGGTGTCGACCGTGGTGCGCAGGATCGACGTGGTCGGTGCGTTCTGGCAGCCGATCTCCAGCTTCTTCTCCAGCAACGGCCTGGCGCTGGGCCTGGCCCTGCTGCTGTTCGTGGGCCTGTTCAAGTTCCCCGACCAGGTGATCGGGGTGATGTCCGGCCCGTTCTACCTGGACTCGGGCTTCGACAAGGCCGACATCGCCACCGTCTCCAAGCTGTTCGGGGTCTGGATGGGGATTGCCGGCGCCTTCGCCGGCGGCCTGGCGGTGGCCGCCTTCGGCTTCCGACGCATGCTGCTCGTCGCCGCGCTGGGCGTGGCGCTGTCCAACCTGGCGTTCCTGCTGATGGCGCACAACCCCGGCCAACTCTGGTCGTTCTACGCCGCGCTCAGCGCCGACAACCTGTTCCAGGGCTTCGCCGGCACCGTGCTGGTCGCCTTCATGTCCTCGCTGACCGACCGCAACTTCACCGCCACCCAGTACGCGCTGCTGGTGTCGCTGGCCAACCTGCCGGGCAAGTTCGTCGGCGGCGTCTCCGGCTACATTGTCGAAGCCACCTCCTACAGCACCTTCTTCGTGCTCAGCGCCTTCACCGTGATCCCGACCCTGTTGCTGCTGGCCTGGCTGTGGCCGCGGATCCGCGAGCAGACGCCACTGGCGGCCGCCTCCAGCGATTGAAAGGCCGTCCCCGGGCAGGGATGATGGGCAGCGGCGCATGCGTGCGCCGCCGTCCGGGAGTCCGCATGAGCGACCTTGTGTTGCGCGATATCGACCCGTTCCTGCTCGAACGCATCCGCCGCATCGCCGTCGCGCGCGGCTGGACCCAGCGCCAGGCGGTGCTGGCGCTGATCGAGCAGGGCCTGTTCTCCAGCGAGTACGACGTACGCAGCGGGTTCGAGCACCGCGAAGTGGATGCGCTGTCGGAGGCGATCGCGGCGTTGCGCGCGCTGCCCGCCGGCAGCGGTTTCTGAATCCCGACGCCTCGCTTACGCGGGGTGGATCGCGCCAAGGATGCGCGGCCCGCGCGCGCCGCTGACCGACGGCAGGTTGCCCGGCAGCCCGGCCAGGGTCTGCCGCGCCAGCCAGGCAAAGCCCATCGCTTCGATGTAGTCCGGGTCCAGGCCCTGTGCCTGGGTCGACTGCACCTGCACCCCCGGCAAGCGCGCCTGCAGCCGCGCCAGCAGCAGCGGGTTGTGCACGCCGCCGCCGCACACCAGCAACTGCCGGGTCCCCGGCTGCTGCGCCAGCAATGCATCGGCGACAGTGGCCGCGGTCAGCTCCAGGAGCGTCGCCTGCACGCTGGCCGGCGTAGGCGCCGGGATGTCCAGGCAGGCCTCCAGCCAGCGCAGGTGGAACTGCTCGCGCCCGGTGCTCTTGGGCGGCGGCAGTGCGAACCACGGATCGGCCAGCAGGCGCTGCAGCAGGTCGGCGTCGACCGCGCCGCTGGCGGCGAAGGCGCCGCCCGCATCGTAGGGCTGGCCGCAATGGCGCTGGCACCAGGCATCGAGCAGCGCGTTGGCCGGGCCGGTGTCGAACCCGCGCACGGCGCCGTGCGCCGGCAGCAGGGTCAGGTTGCCGATGCCGCCGAGATTGAGCACCGCCCGGTCCTCGTGCGCCGCACCCAGCATCGCTGCGTGGAAGGCCGGCATCAGCGGCGCGCCGTGGCCGCCGGCGGCGACGTCGCGGCGGCGGAAATCGCAGACCGTGGCGATGCCGGTCAGTTCGGCGATGCGGTTGCCGTCGCCGAGCTGCCAGGTGAAGGCGGGGTTCGCCAGCGGGCGATGGCGCACGGTCTGCCCGTGCGATCCGATCGCGCGCACCGCGGCCGGCGCCACCCGGGCGTCGTCGAGCAGGCGCAGCGCCGCCTCGGCGAAGGCGATCGCGACCTCGGCATCGAGTTGCCCCAGCGCGTCCAGCGAGGCGATGTCGCCGCCTTCGCCCAGCGCGATCAGCGCCGCGCGCTGCTGCGGTGCCCAGGCATAGGTGCGGCCCAGCTGCAGCTTCGGGTTGCCGTCGTGGCCGAAGCGCACCAGCGCGGCATCGATGCCGTCGGCGCTGGTGCCGGACATCAGGCCCAGGAACAGGGCGTCGTCGGGAACGGCGGAAGGAGAAGACATGCTGGGCACCAGGCGGCGGTCGGCGCCGCAGCGTGTGCCAGGCGCCGCCGCCCGTCAATGCGCGGCGCGGCGGACGCGGACGCCAGTGCTCAGCCGGCGTCGTGCGAGGCGGCGGCCTTGGACGAGGCGACGACCTTCTTCTTCTTCGCCCCCGGCTCGTCGGCATCGGCGTAGATCAGCTTTTCCACGCGCTGGATGCGCGCCAGCGCCGGCGAGGTCTGCGCACGGAACGCGGCCAGTTCGGCCCCGGCCAGCGGGGTCGGCGGCGGCATCGTCACCGAGGCCGGATTGCGCTGCACGCCGTCCACGCGGAATTCGTAGTGCAGGTGCGGACCGGTGGCCATGCCGGTCATGCCGACGTAGCCGATCACCGTGCCCTGGTTGATGCGCTGGCCGGCCCTGATCCCGCCGAAGCGCGACATATGCCCGTACAGCGTGCTGTAGCCCTTGCCGTGATCCAGGATGACGACGTTGCCGTAGCCGCGCTGGGTGCCGACGAACTGCACCCGCGCATCGCCGGCGGCCATGATCGGGGTGCCGGTCGGCGCCGCGTAGTCGATGCCCTTGTGCATGCGCATGGTGCCCAGCACCGGGTGCTTGCGCGCGCCGAAGGTGGAGCTGATGCGGCTGTAGGACACCGGCATGCGGATGAAGCTCTTCTTCAGCGGCCGCCCGGTCACGTCGAAATACTCGGCCGGCTTGCCGCCGCGCTCGAAGCGGAAGCCGCTGTAGGTCTTGCCGCGGGTGGTGAAGGTCGCCGCCAGGATCTTGCTGGTGTCGATGCGCTCGCCTTCGCGCCAGGTCTCGTCCATGACCACGCTGAAGCGGTCGCCCGGCTGCAGGTCCTTGTCGAAGTCGATGTCGTACTTGAAGATCTCGTCGGTCATCGTCGCGATCGCCGACGGCGACAGCCCGGCCTTGCGTGCGGCCACGTACAGCGAGCTGGTGATCTCGCCGCTGGTGACCACGGTGCGCGTGCTGGTCTCGCGCTCGATCACCTTCTCCTTGATGTCGTCGTCCAGCAGCGACAGTTCCACCCGGTGGGTGGCATCGCGGTCGAAGCGCAGGGCGCGCAGATCGCCGGTCGTCGCCAGGTCGAAGCCGATCTCGGCGCCCGGACGCAGCTTGGTCAGCGCGTCGTGCGTGCCCGGATGGTCCAGTACCCGCTGCATCACCGTGGCGGGGATGCCGAGCTTCTCGAACACCGAGCCCAGGGTCTGCCCGGACTCGATCCGCACCACCTGCCAGTTGTCGGTGATCGCCGCCTGCTGTTGCTGCGCCAGCGAGATCGGCGGCAACGGCAGCGCCAGCGTCGCCTGCGTGGTCTGCAGCGGCACGTCGATGGCGTTGGAGAAGCCCGGGACGATGGTGGCGACCATCGCACCGATGGTGGCGAACAGGCTGGCGTGGATCCAGTGGCGGCGCGTCCAGCGGCCGGCGGGAAGATGTTCCTTCAACTTGCGATGCAGCGCAGTGTCGTGGAGAACGTGAAGGCGTTGCTGGAACCGCTGCCGGCGCGCGCGTTCCTGATCACTGTTGGGCATCAAGGCTTCCTCACGAGCCCGAAGCGCGAGCTCAAAACTCGGCTACCATAAACATCGTTCCACAGCGCGTCAAACCATTGAGCCGGCTCGAATTTTCATCTGGCCGCACGGTTAACTCGCTCTTAACGCCATTCACGTTTGTTGACGCCATTCGCCGGAGTTCCTGTTTTGTCCACGATCGAAGAGTCCCTTGCCCTGATCGGCCGCGGTGCCGACGAAATCCTCAAGCGCGAAGAACTGGAGGCCCGCCTGCGCAGCGGCCGCCCGCTGCGGATCAAGGCCGGCTTCGATCCCACCGCGCCGGACCTGCACATCGGTCACACCGTGCTGTTGAACAAGATGCGCCAGTTCCAGGACCTGGGGCACCAGGTGATCTTCCTGATCGGCGACTTCACCGGCATGATCGGCGACCCCACCGGCAAGAACGTCACCCGCAAGCCGCTGACCCGCGAGGACGTGCTGGCCAACGCCCGCACCTACGAGGAGCAGGTGTTCAAGGTGCTGGACCGGGAGCGCACCGAGGTCCGCTTCAACTCCGAATGGTTCGGGCAGATGAGTGCGGCCGACATGATCCGCCTGGCCGGCCAGCACACCGTGGCGCGCATGCTCGAGCGCGACGACTTCGCCAAGCGCTACGCGGCGCAGCAGTCCATCGCCATCCACGAGTTCCTGTACCCGCTGGTGCAGGGCTACGACTCGGTGGCGCTGAAGGCCGACGTCGAACTGGGCGGCACCGACCAGAAGTTCAACCTGCTGATGGGCCGCGGCCTGCAGGAGCACTACGGGCAGCCGGCGCAGATCGTGCTGACGATGCCGCTGCTGGAGGGGCTGGACGGGGTCAACAAGATGTCCAAGTCGCTGGGCAACTACATCGGCATCAGCGAACCGGCGATCGACATCGTCACCAAGACCATGAAGATCGGCGACGAGCTGATGTGGCGCTGGATCGAACTGCTGTCCTTCGATATCGGCGTGAACGAAGCGCAGGCGCTGCGCCAGCAGGTGCAGACCGGCAGCCTGCATCCGCGCGAGGTGAAGCTGCGCTTGGCACGCGAATTGACCACCCGCTTCCACGATGCCGCCGCCGCCGAGCAGGCCATCGTCGGCTGGCACGCCGTGGTGACCGGGCAGGGCGACACCAGCGCCTTGCCGTTGCAACAAGTCGCCGTGCCGGCGGAAGGCCTGCGGATCGCCGCGCTGCTGACCGCTGCCGGGCTGACCGCCAGCAACTCCGAGGCAAGCCGCAAGCTGAAGGAGCGGGCGGTGCGCGTGGCTGGCGAAGTGGTCGAGGATCCGCAGCAGAGCTTCGCGCCGGGCTTCGAAGGCGTGCTGCAGGTCGGCAAGCGGACGTTCGCCCGGGTGCAACTGATCGCCGGGTAAGGCCGCGCCTCGCCACTGCGGCTGGTCCGCAGTGGCGGGAGGTCAAGGGCATGCGTGCGGCGCATGCTCTCTATTTAGATAGCGGTCGATCTACAGTCGGTCTGCCTATCGACAGAGACGCCGGCTACTTCCAGGTGTGGATGGCCCCAGCGGGGCCTGACGACCTGCCAGCAGGCTTGCCGCGACGGGAGAGTGAAAAAATTTTTCACACCCTCTTCCCAAATGGACGATTTGGGGCCATACTTTCCCTCCCCTGACGCAACGCCTTCACGGCAACGCGGCAAGGGCGTCAAAACCTCTTCAAAAAGGTGTTGACGAAGTGAAAAAGTCGGCTAATATGGCCGGCTAGCTTCGAGGAAAAGCCTACGGGTTTGGACGAAGAAGCGGCGCCAACCACCTGATCAAAAAGGTGT
>NZ_JAGHWV010000002.1:63796-190876 GCF_017746095.1 Xanthomonas sp. D-109 | reverse complement strand
GCGTTCAGCGCGCCCGCCAATGGCAGGCCGACGGCCAGGGCAACACCAGCGCCAGCAGCGCCGCCACCCGCACGACGGCCGCCGGCGGCAGCGCCACGCGCCAGGGCAGTGCCGAGCGCAACGCCGACGGCAGCGCCAGCCGCCAGGGCAGCGCCAGCGTGCAAGGCGCCGACGGCGCCACTGCCAGCAGCAGCGGCAGCCTGGCCCGCGCCGCCGACGGCACGCTCAGCGGCAGCCGCCAGAGCAGCGTCGCGGGCACACAGGGCAGTTACCAGGGCAGCACCAGCGTGCAGGACGGCAGCGTCGTCCACACCGGCACCTGCACCGACGCCAGCGGCGCGGTGGTGCCGTGCCGGCCCTAGGACAGGCGGCGGTGGCGGGGGCCGTCCGGGGGCGCCAACGCCCTGGCCGCGGCCGGCTTCACGGCCCCGTCACGGCCGCGAACGACCGCCGCGGCGGGACCGGAATCGTCCGCCCGCGGCAAACCGTTGCCAGGCTTAGGTTTTCGTAATTCACCCATATTTAGCGTTGACGTCGCCGACCGACCCCACTATCTTGGGGTGGTCGGTTCCGGCGGCCACAAGCCGCGGGATCAAAAGGGAAGCCGGTGCGGCGTGCCAACGCCAACTCCGGCGCTGCCCCGCAGCGGTAATTGGGAACGAACCCGTCATCCGCACTGAGGCGCCCGCCTTGGGAAGCGACGGGCTAGGAACCGGCTACGGCCGTTGCCCATCAGCCCGAAGACCTGCCGACAGCCGCGCGAAGCACACCGCGCGGCGCCGACCGCGCGCTCTCCGGGGGGAGAGGGTCGGTGCAGCGATGACCGCCCGCAGGCCCGGTGCCTGCGCCGTTTGCAGTCTTCGCGACACCGCCCGCCCACCTTCGGACCCGGTCGGACCGCTGCCTGCGAGGGTCGGGCGGCCGCGTGCACCACGCTTGGAGACCTTCATGAGCCAGACCCACAGCCTGCCGGCCACCGCGTCCGTCGACGCCGCCGTCGACCCCACGACCGCTGCCGCCACTGCCCAGCCGGAGCCGACGGCCAGCAGCGAGCCGAGCAACGACCAGCGCGCCGTGACCTGGATCGTCAAGGACGGCGGCAACCGCCGCATGGCCTTCGACCGCTCGCGCCTGCAGCGCACCCTGGACCGGATCCACGCCGAGTTCCCGCAGCTGGACGTGAGCGACTACGAGCGCAAGGCCTTCGCCTTCATCGAGAAGAAGGAAAGCCTGTCGGCCGACGACATGGTCGACTACCTGATCCGCGAGGCCGAGTCGCGCGTGGACATCGCCACGCCAGAGTGGGAATACTTCGCCGCGCGCCTGTACCTGGACCGCCTGTACAAGCGCGCCAGCAAGAACCGTTTCTACGATGCCGGCGAGAAGTACGGCTCCTACGTCGGCCTGCAGGAAAGCCTGGCCGACCGCGGCGTGTACTCGATCGACATCCTCAAGAACTACTCCAAGGACGAACTGGCCGAAGCCGGCCGCATGATCGATCCGGAGCGCGACAAGCTGTTCGCCTACAACGGCCTGTACCTGCTGGCCACGCGCTACCTGGCCACCGACAACTCGCGCAAGGTCTACGAACTGCCGCAGGAGCGCTGGCTGACCATCGCCCTGTACCTGATGCAGGACGAGAAGCCGCGCGAGCGCCGCATGCAGCTGGTCGGCGAGGCCTACTGGGCGCTGTCCAACCTGTACATGACCGTGGCCACCCCGACCCTGGCCAACGCCGGCAAGATCGGCGGGCAGCTGTCGAGCTGCTTCATCGACACCGTCGACGACAGCCTGCAGGGCATCTACGACTCCAACACCGACGTGGCGCGCGTGTCCAAGCACGGCGGCGGCGTCGGCGCCTACCTGGGCTACGTGCGTTCGTCCGGCTCGGCGATCCGCGGGGTCAAGAACTCCAGCGGCGGCGTGGTGCCGTGGATCAAGCAGCTCAACAACACCGCCGTGTCGGTGGATCAGCTCGGCCAGCGCAAGGGCGCCATCGCCGTGTACCTGGACATCTGGCACCGCGACATCGAGGCGTTCCTGGACCTGCGCCTGAACAACGGCGACCAGCGCCTGCGCGCGCACGACGTGTTCACCGCGGTGTGCGTGCCGGACATCTTCATGGAAGCGGTGGAGCGCCGCGGCGAGTGGTACCTGTTCGACCCGCACGAGGTGAAGGAGGTCAAGGGCTGGTACCTGCAGGACTTCTTCGACGAGAAGCGCGGCGAAGGCAGCTTCCGCGCCCGCTACGAGGAAGTGGTGGCCGACGAGCGCATCGGCCGCAAGGTGGTCAAGGCCATCGACATGTTCAAGCGGATCATGGTCAGCCAGCTGGAGACCGGCAACCCGTTCATGTTCTATCGCGACGAAGTCAATCGCATGAACCCGAACAAGCACCAGGGCATGGTGTATTCCAGCAACCTGTGCACCGAGATCCTGCAGAACATGAGCCCGACGCGGGTCATCCAGGAGATGATCAGCGGCGACCAGATCGTCACCACCAAGCAGGCCGGCGACTTCGTCGTGTGCAACCTGTCCTCGGTGAACCTGGGCCGCGCGGTCACCGCGCAGCCGGACCTGCTGTCGCCGGACATCCTGGAGCGGCTGATCCGCGTCCAGGTGCGCATGCTCGACAACGTCATCGACCTCAACGAGCTGCCGGTGCCGCAGGCCACCATCACCAACCAGAAGTACCGCGCGATCGGCCTGGGCACCTTCGGCTGGCACCACCTGCTGGCGCAGAAGGGCATCGACTGGAATTCGCCGGACGCCGAGGCCTACAGCGATTCGCTGTACGAGCGCATCAACTACCTGACCATCCAGGCGAGCCTGGCGCTGGCCAAGGAGAAGGGCGCGTACAAGGTGTTCAAGGGCAGCGACTGGCAGAACGGCGAGTATTTCACCAAGCGCGGCTATGACAGTGCCGAGTGGCAGGAACTGGCCGCGCAGGTGAGCGTGCACGGCGTGCGCAACGCCTGGATGGTGGCGGTGGCGCCGAACATGAGCACCGCGCAGATCGCCGGCTCCACCGCGTCGATCGACCCGATCTACAGCGCGTTCTACTACGAAGAGAAGAAGGACTTCCGCCGTCCGGTGGTGGCGCCCGGCCTGACCGTGGACACCTATCCGTACTACGAGAAGGGCGCCTACAAGGTCGACCAGTTCGCCAGCGTGCGCCAGAACGCGCGCCGCCAGCGCCACGTCGACCAGTCGATCAGCTTCAACTTCTACGTGCCCAGCGGCATCCGCGCCAGCACCCTGCTGGACCTGCACATGACCGCATGGAAGGAAGGCCTGAAGACCACGTACTACGTGCGCTCCAACGACATCGACATCAGCGAGTGCGAGTGGTGCTCGAGCTGATCGCCGGCGTCTGACGCCCGCGCCGCGCGGCAGGCCCGACCTGCCGCGCGCGTTCCGTATTCCCGCGCCGTCCGCCGGCGCCGTTCACCCGACTACCGAAGCACATCCATGGCCATCGCGCTCGACCGCATCAAGATCCTCGAACCGCTGCACCCCAACCGTTCCACCGGCATCATCAACGGCACCACCAGCGGCATCCTCAACTGGAACGACATCCCGTACCCGTCCTTCTACCGGGCGTACAAGGAGCTGTCGACCAACTTCTGGATCCCCGACGAAGTGGACATGAAGGGCGATGCCAAGCAGTACGGGGAGCTGTCGGCGCGCGAGAAGAACGCCTACGACTCGATCATCGGCCTGCTGGCCACGCTGGATTCGCCGCAGACGCGCTTCATCTACAACGTCGCCGAATACATCACCGACCCGGCCGCGCACGCCAACGCCGCGATCATCGGCCAGCAGGAAGTGATCCACAACGAGAGCTACTCGTACGTGCTGGCCTCGATCGCCGGCCTGGCCGACCAGAACCGCGTGTTCGAGATCGCGCGCACGCATCCGACCATCATCGCGCGCAACCAGCCGATCATGCAGGCCTACGACGACTTCATGCGCGAGAAGACCGCCGAGACCCTGCTGCGCTCGCTGATCCAGTCCTCGATCCTGGAAGGCATCAACTTCTATTCCGGCTTCGCGTATTTCTACAACCTGGTGCGGCAGAACCGCATGACCGGTACCGGCAAGATCATCAGCTTCATCAACCGCGACGAGCTGGCCCACACCAAGTTCATCAGCGAGCTGATCCGCGCCATCATCGGCGAGAACGCCGAGCTGCAGACCAACGAACTGACCGACTACGTGCATCAGGCCTTCGAGCATGCGATCCGCCTGGAGACCGAGTGGTCCTCGGAAGTGCTCGACGGCATCGAGGGCATCGACGTGGACGAGATGATCCAGTACGTGAAGTACCGCGCCAACAAGATGTCCGGCATGCTCGGCATCGAGAAGCTGTACAGCGGCGCTAGCGACAACGTGATGCCGTGGATCAAGGCCTACGCCGACAACTTCACCGAGACCAAGACCGACTTCTTCGAGATGCGCAACGCCAGCTACAAGAAGACCAACTCGGACAACGGCTTCGACGATCTGTGAAGGGCCGGGATTCGGGATTCGTCATTCGGGATTCGCAACAGCAAGGTCGAATCCCGCTTTACGAATCCCCAATCCCGAATCCCAAATCCCCGCCCCATGCATATCCTGCTCGCCTACGCTTCGCTCAGCGGCAATACCCGCGACGTCGCCCGCCGCGTGCATGCGCAGTGCGAGGCGGCCGGGCACGAGGTCACCTGGATCCACACCGACCTGCAGACGCTGCAGGGCGCGCTCGGCGATGCCGCGCGCGCGGCGGACTTCGATCTGCATCTGCTCGGCAGTTGGAGCGACAACGCCGGGCGCACGCCGGCGGAGATGAAGCGCTATATCGCCGAGTTGGTCGAGGCGACAGGCAAGACGATCGAAGTGGCGGCGTTCGGCACCGGCGAGACGCAGTGGGGGCTGGAGTATTACTGCGGTGCGGTCAAGCGCATCGCGCGGTTCTTCGAAAGCGCCTATCCGCGGCTGGAGATCGAGCAGATGCCGCACGGCGACCGCGACAACGCGGCGATCGACGCCTGGTGCGCGCAGGTGCTGGCGTTGCGCGCGGCGCGCGGGTCGTCGGCAGGCGCGGTGCCGGCAGCCGCTGCCGAGCCCCCGTCCGCCGGTGCGGGCGGGTTCGCTGCGATGGAGTTTCCGCTGCACCGCAGCGGCTGACGCCGTCGTCCATCCGTTTTCCTGGCTTCGCCGGCGTCCTCATCGCACGCTGGGTTTCTCCGACATCAGACAAGGTTCCGTTCCATGCTCACCACCATCACCGTTTCCAGCGCCGAACAGTTCGCCGATGCCCTCGCCGCGCACCCGCGCGTGCTGGCCGATTTCAACAAGGACAACTGCCCGGGTTGCCGCATGCTCGACAAGTCGCTGGAGCGTTTCGCCGAGAGCGACACGGCGCAGGGCGTGACCCTGCTCAAGGTGAAGATGGAAGACGTGGGCGAGGAGTTCTTCCGTGCGCAGGGCCTGCGGCAGACGCCGACGCTGATGCTGTTCCGCCAGGGCGAGGAAGTGGCGCGCGTGCCCGGCTTCGTGCCGCCGGCCAAGATCGACGAAGCAGTGCGCACCCATCTGGGCTGAGCGCGCCGCGTTCCTCGCACCTCGTATCTCGTAGGAGCGGCTTCAGCCGCGACGGGCTTTCCCATAACGTCTGTCGCGGCTGGAGCCGCTCCTACGGTGCCTCCTTTCATCCGACAGGAAAATCTCAAGCGAAAGCAAGAGCTTTCGCCCTTGCGGGCGAGTTACTTTTCTTTGCTCGCGCAAAGAAAAGGTAACCAAAAGAAAGCGCGCCCTGCCTTCGCGCCCTCCGCGCTGCGCGCTCCGGGTCCGCGTCCATCCCGGGGATCCGCGGAAGGGGCATCCTGCCCCTGCCGCGGACGGCGTACATCCATGTACGCCGCCCTTCGGGTGTTTCCCCGCGATGGCCGCCGCTTCGGAAGGGAACCCGGCAAGTCAAAAGCCAAAGCAACAGCAACAGGAACAGCAATAGCAAAGGTCCGAGCGATTGCCGCTGCAGCGCATGTCGGCGTCATCGCAGCGTCCGCCAGCGAATGCGCTGCGCGTGGCGTGAAGGTATCGTGGGCGGCAAGCGTCCAGAGGTTGCGTGTAGCGTGATGCGGCGGCGTGTTCCTCGTAACCCGGTGAACCCAGCGTAGGAGCGGCTTCAGCCGCGACAGGTTTTACCGTGGAAACCCCTATCGCGCCTGATGGTACGAGGCATGCCTAACGCCTCTCGCCGGGGCTTGCGATAAGTCGGATGGTGCACTGTGGGAGGGACTTCAGTCCCGACGCGTTGAGGTTGGGTACCTGGCAGCGTCGTTCGTCGCGGCTGCACGGCAGTTGATTCCTGCATGCATACAGAGCGCAGCCATGCACTGCAGTCTCTACCCACGCCTGCCCGCCGCATGCCCCTGCGCCAACTGCCACAGATGGCGCACGATCGGCATCGCCTGTGCCGTGGCCGGCAGCGCGGCCAGCGCCAGCCGCGCCATCGGCACGCGGCCTTCGATGTCCAGGTAGCGCACACCGGGCAACTGCACCTGCGCGGTGGAGGCGGGGACCACCGACACGCCCAGTTCGGCGGCCACCAGGTTGACGATGGAGGACATCTGCGGCGCTTCCTGTTCGATCTTCAGCTCGAAGCCGGCCTGGCGGCAGGCATCGAGGATCTCGTCGTAGAGGCTGGTGCCGAAGCTGCGCGGGAACAGGATGAAGGGTTCGCCGGCCAGCGCCGACAGCGGCGCGCGCTTGCGCTTGGCCAGGCGGTGCGCGGCCGGTACCGCGATCTTCATCGGTTCGTCGGGTAGCTTGAGCAACTGCAGTTCCGAGGGCGTGGCCACGCTGTAGCGGATGAAGGCCGCATCCAGCCGCCCCTGCAGCAACGCCGCGAGCAGGCCGGCGGTGTTGGTCTCTTCCAGCGCCAGCGTCACCGCCGGCCAGCCGCGGCGGAAGCCGCGCACCAGGGTCGGCACGATCGGGTTGAACGCCGCCGAGGCGGTGAAGCCGAGCCGCAGCACGCCGCTCTCGCCGCGTGCGGCGCGGCGTGCGGCATCGCCGGCGCGTTCCAGGTCGGCGAGCACGCGCCGGGCTTCGGTGCGGAAGGCGCGGCCAGCATCGGTGAGCTCGGCGCCGCGCGGTGTGCGCACGAACAGCGGCGTGCCCAGTTCCTCCTCCAGTGCGCGGATCTGCTGGCTCAGCGGCGGTTGCTGGATGCCCAGTTGCGCCGCGGCGCGGGTGAAGTGCCCGGCCTCGGCCACGGCCAGGAAATAGCGCAGGTGGCGCAGTTCCATGTCATATCCAGAACATATGAAGACCGGGCCGATCATATATTGGACGCCGGGGTCGGTCAGGCGAATACTGGCCTTCCGTTTCCCGCTGCGACCCATCCCGTGAACGCCTCCAGCCAATGCCCGCCGGCGCACGCCGTGGACGACGCGCCGCTGCTGCGCATCCGCCTGGCGCTGTTCCTGGCCGGCTTCGCCACCTTCTCGCTGCTGTACAGCGTGCAGCCGCTGCTGCCCGAATTCGCCCGCGAGTTCGGGCTCAGCGCGGCGACCAGCTCGTTGCCGCTGTCGCTGGCCACCGGCGGCCTGGCGATCGCGATCTTCTGCGCCGGCGCAGTGTCGGAGACGCTGGGCCGGCGCGGGCTGATGTTCGTGTCGATCGCGTTGGCGGCGCTGCTCAACCTGCTCGCGTCCTACCTGCCGCACTGGGGCGCGCTGGTGGTGGTGCGCGCGCTGTCCGGCATCGCCCTGGGCGGCGTCCCGGCGGTGGCGATGGTGTACCTGGCCGAGGAACTGCCGGCGAGCCGGCTTGGCGCGGCCACCGGGCTGTACGTGGCCGGCAACGCCTTCGGCGGCATGGTCGGCCGCATCGGCATGAGCGTGCTCACCGATCACTTCGACTGGCGCACCGCGCTGGCCACGTTGAGCACGGTGGACCTGCTGGCCGCGATCGGCTTCGTGTGGCTGCTGCCGCCGTCGCGGCACTTCGTGCGCCGCCAGGGCGTGAACCTGCGCTTCCACCTGCGAGCCTGGGGCGGGCATCTGCGCGATCGCCATCTGCCGTGGCTGTTCGCGATCCCGTTCTTGGCGATGGGCGTGTTCGTCAGCGTCTACAACTACGCCGGCTTCCGCCTGGGCGGACCGGAGTTCGGGCTGAGCCAGAGCCAGCTCGGCATGATCTTCAGTGCCTACGTGTTCGGCATCGTGTCGTCCTCGGTGGCCGGCGCCGCCTCCGACCGGTTTGGCCGCGGCCCGGTGGTGCTGGCCGGCATCGCCACCGCGGCGCTGGGCGTGGCGCTGACCCTGGCGCATGCGTTGGTGCCGGTCATCGCCGGCATCGTGCTGCTGACCATCGGCTTCTTCGTCGCGCACTCGGCGGCCAGCGCCTGGGTCGGGCGCCTGGGCGGCGAGTTCAAGGGCCATGCCGCTTCGCTGTACCTGCTGGCCTATTACGCCGGCGCCAGCGTGATCGGCTCGCTCAGCGGCGCGGCCTGGCAGCACGGTGGCTGGAACGCGCTGGTCGCCTGCTGTCTGGTGTTGCTGGGTATCGGCCTGGTCGCCGCGCAGGTGCTGCGCCGCGGTGCCGACGACAGCCGCCCCTATGGCCGCTTCGGGCCGCATCCGCCGCGCGGCGAGTGAGCCGCGCCGCCGTCGTCATCCAGCGAGGATTTCGCGATGCAGATCGCCCATCTCGACCATCTGGTCCTCACCGTCGCCGACATCGACGCCAGCTGCGCGTTCTATGCGCAGGTGCTGGGCATGCGCGTGGTGACCTTCGGCGAAGGCCGCAAGGCGCTGACGTTCGGCCAGCAGAAAATCAACCTGCATCGGCATGGTCACGAGTTCGACCCGAAGGCGCGGGCGCCCACGCCGGGCTCGGCCGACCTGTGCTTGCTCACTGCCACGCCGCTGGCGCAGGTGGTCGAGGAGCTGCGTGCTGCCGCCGTGCCGATCGAGCAGGGGCCGGTGCAACGCACCGGCGCCTGCGGGCCGATCCTGTCGCTGTATTTCCGCGATCCCGACGGCAATTTGATCGAGGTCGCCAACCCATTATGAAGGCGGGCGCCGCCGCGGCAGCGCCCGCGTCGTGCGCTTACTCCGAGTAGCTCACCGACAGGGTCACGTTGGCGTAGCCGCCGCTGCCGCCGGTCGGGCGGATGAAGTAGCTGCCCGACACCGGCAGCGCCATCTGCACGTTCTGGGTCGTGCCGCTGCGCACCGAACTGTAGTCGGCGTCGCTGCCGTCGGTGCTGGGCGCGCGGATGGCGCGCGCATACAGTTTCAGCTGGCCGCTGCCACCCAGCGTGCGGATCTGCAGGTTGCGGGCGTTGGCCGGCACGTCCAGCCGGTACAGCGTGCCTTGGCCGGCAGCGGCGGACAGCTTGCTCAACGTCCCTGGCCCGATGCTCACCGCGGTCGCTTCCTCGCCGCCGCCGTTGGCGCCGGCCGCACGCGCCACGGCCTTGCCGGCATTGAGGATGCCGGCGCCGATGCGTAGCGTCGGCTTGACCGGGAACACGTTGGAGGTCTGGGTCAGGATGTCGCGGAGCTGTGCGATCGACGGCATCGGCCGGCCGGCGCCGATCGCCGCGCTGATCGCCAGCGCGGCCACGCCGGCCACGTGCGGCGAGGCCATCGAGGTGCCGGCGTAGCCGGCATAGGCCGGCTGGTCGGGGCCGTGCGTGCCCGTGTTGAGGGTCGACCAGACCAGGCCGGTACGCACCGAGCCGCTGCCGCTGGACGCATCGTTGGCGTAGACGCCGCCGCCGGGCGCGGACAGGGTGATGTTGCTGCCGTAGTTGGAGTAATAGGCACGGCCGCCGGTGATGCCTGTGGCGGCCACGTTGATCACTCCGGGGCAGCTCGCCGGCGTATACGACGCGGCATCCGAGTTGCTGTTGCCGGCCGCCACCACCACCAGAGAGCCGCGTGCGATCGCGCCGGCGATGGCCTGTGCGGCGACGGTGTCCTCCGTGCAGCTGCCGAAGCCGCCCAGGCTCATGTTGATCACCTCGGCGGGGTTCGGGTTGTCCGGCACGCCGTCGACGTGGCCGCCGGAGGCCCAGACGATGGCGTCGGCGATGTCGGCGGTGCTACCGCCACAATGGCCCAGCGCGCGGACCGGCAGGATCCTGGCGTCCGGAGCGATACCGGCCATGCCCAGGCCGTTGTTGGTGCGCATGGCGATGGTGCCGGCGACGTGGGTGCCATGCCAGGAGCTGTCGCTCTGTTGGCCAGGATCCGCGCAGCCGCCGTTGGAGGTCAGATACTTGTCCTCGCTGGTCCAGTCGCCGGTGTCCCAACCGCCGGGCACGCGCCCGTTGCTGGCACGGCCGGACATCAGGGCATCGCTGATGAAATCGTAGCCGGCGTCGGCCAGCGAGGTATCCAGGTCCGGATGCGCGGTGATGCCGGTGTCGATCACCGCGACCACGACGCCCTGGCCGGTGCCGTACTGCCAGGCCGGCAGCAGGTCGATGCCGCCGCGGTTGGCGTAGCCGGTGGTCTCCGGCGCCAGCGTCTCCAGGTGGCCGTCGGGTGTGCGCAGGTGCCACTGCACCACGTAGCCGGGATCGTTGGGTGCGGCGACCGCGCTGGTGGTGGCCTGGGCGGTACTGCGTATCGGCTTGAGGATCAGGTTCGGTTCGACGTGCGCCACCGCCGGATCGGCGCGCAAGCTGCTCATCAGCGTTTCTAGCTGCGACTGGCTCAGCGCACGGTTGGGGCGCACCAGATCGGCACCGATGGCGAGCCGGCGCACCCGGCTCAGCGCCGGTGCGCTCTGCCGGTAGTTGCTGGACCAGGTCGAGGTGGTACTCGGCGCGGCCATGATCTGCTTGAGCCTGTTCGCGGCGGCCACGGCGTCGCGGCGCTCGCTGCTGCCATCGCGATAGGTCACGATCAGCCCGTCGTAGACCTTGGACTGGCCGGGCATGGCGCTCTGCAGAACGGAGAAGCGCGGCGCGGACTGCGCCTGCGCGGCCGAGGCCAGCGCCAGGCCCAGCGACAGGGCCAGCAGGCTGCGGGAATGCGAGGGAATGTGGTTCATCTGGTGGTCTCTACGGAAGGTCGGGGAAGTGCGCCGACACGCGATGGCGGGCCGGCAGGAGGGGGAACGGGATCACCAACTGAAGCCGGCACCGGCGGAGACGCTCTTCTCGCTGCCGGAGAAGGCGCCGCCGAGCGAGACGCTGGCACGGTTGCCGATCGCGCGCTGGTAGCCCACCGCCAGCGCGCTTTCGCCGCCCTGCGAGCCGACGCCGACGCCGATGCGGTTGGCGCCGGCCAGGCCGGAGGTGTTGACCGCCATGCCGGCGTAGGCAGCGCTGACCGCACCCATGCGGTCGATGCGCCGGTCCAGGTGCTGGAAGCGTTGGTCGGTGTCGGTGCGCAGCTTGGTCAGGTTGTCGTCCCAGCCGGCCATGCGGCTGTCGGTGTAGGCGTTGGCGCTGCTCAGGGTGGCGCTGTCGCCAGCCTGCATCTGCGCGACGTTGACCGCATCGGTGGCCGCGGTGCCGGCGGCGACGTTGCTGATCTGCCGTTCGTTGCCGGCGCTGCCCACCGAGACGGTGTTGGCGCGGGTGGCGGTCGAGCCACGGCCGATCGCCACGGCGTTGTTCGCCGAAACCGACGCGCCCTGGCCCAGCGCCGTGCCGGAGGCGGCGGTGACCGTGGCGCTTTCGCCGACCGCCACCGCATTGGTGGCGGTGGCGCTGATGCTGGCGTTGGAGCCCACCGCGGTACTGCCGTCGGCATTGACCCGCGCGTTGCCGCCCAGCGCGGTGTCGTTGGGACCGTAGGCCAGCGCGTTGGAGCCGATCGCCGTGCCGTTCTGGCCGTTGGCGGTGGCCTGCGCGCCGACCGCTACCGCATTGGTGCCGGCGCCGACGCTGGGGCCGCCATCTGACCCGCTGCCTACGGCCACGCCGCCGCCACTCTGCGCCAGCGTGCCGACGCGGTTGTCCAGCGACGACAGTGCGCCGTCCAGCGCCGACAGCGCCGAGCCGACCGTGCCGTAGCTGTGGCCCTGGATCAGATAGCTGCCGCCGCTGAAGCTGCCGTCGCCGCCGACCGCGCTGCCGGCGCCGAGCGCGCTGGCGATGCTGCGCAGCTGCAGCACGTTGACCGCGTCGGTGTCGGCGGTACCGGCCGCGACGTAGGTCAGTTGGCGCAGGGCGCCGTCGTTGCCGAAGGCGACGGTGTTGTCGCGGTCGGCCATCGAACCAGCACCGATCGCCACGCTGTTGGCGCCGGTAGCGGCGCTGTTGTAGCCCAGCGCCACGCTGCCGGCCGTCAGCGCGGTGGCGCCGCTGCCGAGCGCGGTGGCGCCGGCGGCGTTGGCGCTGGCAATGGAACCGAACGCGCTGGCGTCCTCGCCGTCGGCGAAGGACTGCGCGCCCACCGCCACCGCGTTGCTGCTGGTCGCCAGCGCCTGTGTACCCAGGGCCATGCTGTAGGTCGCGTCGGCATGGCTGTCGAAACCGAGTGCGGTGCCGTAATCGGACAACGCCCAGGCACCGGCGCCGACGGTGACCGCGCCCAGCCCGTTGGATTGCGCCTGAATGCCGGCGTTGCTGGCGCCGATCGCTACGCTCTGCTGGCCGGAGGCCGAGGCGCTGTCGCCGATCGCGATGCTGCCGTCGCCGCTGGCGGTGGCGCTGTAGCCCATCGCCACGCCGAAGAACCCGGAGGCGACGCTGTAGCCGCCATGCGCGATCGCGCCGGTGCCGCTGGCAGACGCGGCATAGCCGAACGCGCTGGCCTGCTCGCCGCCGGCCTGGGTCGCACCGCCGACGGCGGTGGCGTATTCGCCGCTGGCGAAGGAGATCGCGCCGACCGCGGTCGCGCCGGCGCCGCTGGCGCTGGCGCTCCAGCCGAGCGCGCTGGCGGTGGTGGCGGACGCGTTGGCCGCGGTGCCGATGGCCAGCGCGCCGAAGCCGCTGCTCTGCGCGCCGGCGGCATCGCCATAGGTACTGCCGAAGAAGCTGCCGCCGATCGCGATCGCCGAGGTGCCGCTGGCGACCGCGCCGTCGCCCATGGCGATGGCCGCGCTGTCGGAGGCGGTGCTGTGGTGGCCGATGGCGATGGCGAAGGCGCCGGAGGCATCGGCGCGGGCGCCCATGGCCACCGCGCGCAAACCGGCGGCGCTGGCGCTGTCGGTGCCGTCGTTCAGCCCCTCGGCAAGGAAGTAGTTCAGCGTATTCTGGCTACCGGGCTGGACCGGCGGTACCGAGTCGTCGTCGCCGGCGTCGTCGGCCGCGGCCACCTCGCCAGCCTGGGCGGCGGGCACCGCCTGGACCGCGGCCGCGCCCGTGGCCGGCGTGCCGCTGGCGGAGGCGGCCAACGGCGCCAGGGCGAGCAGTACCGCGGCCGTCAACAGGCCGTAAGAACGCGGTTGCAGCATGTGAAGCGAGGCGAGCGACTGGCGCGAAGGCGCCGGGGCGTGCAAGAGAGGCATGGTCGGATCCAGGGCTGGTGCCGGCGCGCGGGCGGTCGGCGATGGGTTTAACCTGGATTAAGGGGGTAGCTCGCCCCTGCGCTCAATGCACATAAATTCACGTCATGCTCACGGTAGACTCACCGCCATGGGCGTGAGTCTGCGAAATGCATCACAAGTCCCTGCGGTCGCCCTGTGCGCGCGGGTATGGCGCCGCGCATCGGCCTGGCTGCGCCGGGTACCCATCGCCGACCCGCTGGACCGACGCAACGCGCCGGCGCTGCAGGTGCTGTTCGTGTTCCTGGGCAGCGAGATTCCGCTCAACAAGCTCTATCACCTGCTGACCGCGCCGCGCATCGAGATGAGCACGGTGCAGTTGGCGGTGGACGTGGGTACCGATGCGGCGATCGCGGCTGCGGCCTGGGCCGGGGTCTGGATGATCCGCCGTGGTCTGCTGAAACAGGCCGCGGCCGCCTTCATCGCGGTGGTGCTGTGCTCGGCGGTCGCCGCCAACCTGGCGTTCGGCTACCAGCTGCAGGCCTTCGATCCGTATCCGATGATGATGCTGACCCTGGCCGCGCTGGTGATCGGGCGTCGTGCGCTGTGGCTGGTGTACCTGTGCATCCCGCTGATCTTCTGGCTGGGCATGGAAAGCCCGTGGGGCCAGGATCCGCACGGCAACCGCAGCCCGTTCCAGAACCTGCCGTCGCTGGCGTTGAGCTACCTGATGATCACCCTGGTGCTGGACCGTACCGTCGCCGCGCTGCGCGAGAGCCTGTGGCGCGCACGGCGCAGCGCCGCGCGCCTGCGCGTGGAGATGCGCGAGCGCACCCTGGCCCAGCAACGCCTGCTGCACCTGCAGAAGATCGAGCTGGTGGAACAATTGGCCAGCGGCGTATCGCACGACTTCAACAACATCCTCAGCGCGATCCTGGGCTACACCGAGCAACGCCACTGCGTGCACGAACTGGACTATCACCCGCCGCGCGATGCGCTGATGCTGGCCGAGGCGCTGGAGGGCGTGGCGCTGGCCGCGCAGCGCGGCGTGGCGGTCAGCCGCAAGCTGCTCAGCTTCAGCCGCCGCGAGGCGAGCGTTCCCGAGCGCTTCGACGCCGGCGAAGCGCTGCGCAGCCTGCAGCCGATGCTGCGACAACTGTTGGGCGCCACCGTGCAGGTGCGGCTGGACCTCACCGCCGACCCGGCACCGGTGTTCCTGGACCGCAGCCGCTTCGACCTGACGCTGCTGAACTTCGCCGCCAACGCGCGCGATGCGATGCCGGACGGCGGCGGTTTTTCGCTGCAACTGCGCCGCGAGGGCGAGGCCATCGCCATCGCCATCGCCGATACCGGCATGGGCATGAGCGAGGCCGTGCAGCGGCAGATCTTCGAGCCGTTCTTCACCACCAAGCCGGCCGGGCAGGGCACCGGACTGGGCCTGGCGGTGGCGTTCGAGATGGCGCAACAGGCGCGCGGCAGCCTGCAGGTGCGCAGCGCACCCGGCGCCGGCACCTGTTTCGTGCTGCGCCTGCCGCTGGCCGGGCTCAGCGCTCCTGCGGCATGAGCAGATAGCCTTCGCCGCGCACCGCGCGCAATGGCAGCGCGCTGCCGGTGCGCTCGTGCACCTTCTGCCGCAGCCGATGCAGCAACGCATCCAGCCGATGCGGATCGATCTCCAGCCCGGCGTTGCCGCCGAGCATGCCGATCAGCGCATCGCGGCTGACCAGTCGTCCGCGTGCCTGCCACAGGCTCTGCAGCACCTTGCGTTCGGAGGCGGTCAACGGCACCGCCTGCCCGTCTGGTGCGAACAGGCACCAGCCGTCGTCCTGCAGTTGCCATTCCTCGCTGGCCGGTGTGCTCGGCCGCAGCATGCGCCGGGCCACGCTGAACAGGGTGGCGGCGAGGATCTCGATCTGCACCGGCTTGATCAGATACGCATCGGCGCCCTGCACCAGCCCGCGCACCAGATCCGGCTGCTCGCCGCGGCCGCTGAGGATGACGATGCCCATGCCGGGGCGGCGTTCCTGCAGTTGCTGGGTCAGGGTGAAGCCGTCGCTGTCGGGCAGGCCGATGTCGAGCACGATCAGGTCGACACGTTGCGCCTCCAGCGCCGCCCACAGCGCCTGCGCGGTGCGCAGCGGCGTGACCTCGAAGCCGTGCCGCTGCAAGCCCGGCAGCAGCACGCGGTCCCGCAGCACATCGTCGTCCTCCAGCAACGCCACCCGCAGTGGGGCGTTGGCGGCAGCGGCGAGCGGGGACGGGGTGGGATCGGAAACGCGGCTCACGAGACGGAATCGGCGAAGGGACGGCATTCCTCACGGAGGTAGCGTGCGGCGTGACGCATGCCGTGAACGCTCAGCATCCTGCCGCGTTCTGGACAGTAGCCAGTTTCCCGCAGGCTTTCAATGCGCGCGGCAACGCTTCAGCGGCGGCTCTGGCCAGGGCTTGCGTTGCCGCCGCCTACCCCCTAGATAGGGAGCCGACACGCGGCCGTCGCGTGCGCCTCCACCACGTCCGGGACCTTCACGATGTCGCAGTTGCTGCAGGATCACCCCGCGTCCGCGCAGGCCGCGTCTTCCGCACTGGAAGCGTTCGTCGAGCGCCATCGGCGCCTGTTCGTGCTGACCGGCGCCGGCTGCAGCACCGACTCGGGCATTCCCGACTACCGCGATGCCGCCGGCGACTGGAAGCGTGCGCAGCCGGTGACCTACCAGGCCTTCATGGGCGAGCTGGCGACGCGGCAGCGCTACTGGGCGCGCAGCCTGCTCGGCTGGCCGCGCTTCGGTCATGCGCGACCCAATGCCACCCATGCCGCGCTGGCGCAGCTGGAAGCGCGCGGCCAGGTCGAACTGCTGCTGACCCAGAACGTGGACGGCTTGCACCAGGCCGCCGGCAGCCGCGCCACCATCGACCTGCACGGGCGCCTGGACGTGGTGCGCTGCATGGGCTGCGAGCGGCGCATGCCGCGCGAGGCGTTCCAGCAGCACCTGCTGCAGCACAACCCGCAGTGGGCGACGCTGCAGGCCGCGCCGGCGCCCGACGGCGATGCCGACCTGGAGGGCGAGGATTTCGCCAGCTTCGTGGTGCCCCCCTGCGTGCACTGCGGCGGCGTGCTGAAGCCGGACGTGGTGTTCTTCGGCGAGAACGTGCCGCGCGAGCGCGTGGCCAGCGCTTTCGCGCATCTGCAGCGTGCCGACGCGGTGCTGGTGGTGGGCTCGTCGCTGATGGTCTATTCCGGCTTCCGCTTCGTGCAGGCCGCGGCCAAGGCCGGCCTGCCGATCGCCGTGGTCAACCTCGGTCGTACCCGCGGCGACGATCTGCTGAGCCTGAAAGTGGAGCAATCGTGCGCGCAGGCGCTGGCGTTCCTGTTGCCGGCAGCGGCGCGCGTTCCGAATCCCGGCACGAACTGATCCACCGGCAGTGGTTGATCGCGCTGTGCGGCAGGAGTGCAATGGCCGCTTCCCGCGCCGCGCGCGGCGTTTCCATGGATCCGCATCGTGAGCCAGTTGTTCTCGCCCCTGGCACTGGGGCCGTTGTCGTTGTCCAACCGCATCGTGATCGCGCCGATGTGCCAGTACTCGGCCGAGGACGGCCGCGCCAGCGACTGGCATGTGCAGCATCTGGGCCAACTGGCGCAGTCCGGCGCCGGCTTGCTGATCCTGGAGGCGACGGCGGTGGAGCCGCGCGGGCGCATCAGCTACGCCGACCTGGGCCTGTGGGACGATGCCACCGAAGCGGCGCTGGACACGGTGTTGCGCGCGGTGCGGCGCTGGTCGCCGATGCCGTTGGGCATCCAGCTCGCGCATGCCGGGCGCAAGGCGTCCACGCGCAAGCCCTGGGATGGCGGCGGCGCGATCGCGCCCGACCAGCCGAACGGCTGGCAGACCGTGGCGCCGTCGGCGCAGGCGTTCGCCGAAGATGGCGTGCCACCGCAGGCGCTGGACCTGGCCGGCATCGACGCCATCGTCGAGGCATTCGTGGCGTCGGCGCGGCGCGCCGAGCGCCTCGGCGTCGAGCTGATCGAACTGCATGCCGCGCACGGCTACCTGCTGCACCAGTTCCTGTCGCCGCTGAGCAATCAGCGCGCCGATGCCTATGGCGGCAGCCTGGAGAACCGCATGCGCCTGCTGCTGCGCGTGCATGCGGCGGTGCGCGCTGCGGTGGCGCCGAGCATCGCAGTGGGCGTGCGCATCTCCGCCACCGACTGGGTCGACGGCGGTTGGGACCTGGCGCAGAGCGAGGCGCTGGCGCAGGCATTGCAGGCGCAGGGCTGCGACTACCTGCACGTGTCCAGCGGCGGGCTGGACCGGCGCCAGCGCATTCCGGTGGCGCCCGGCTACCAGGTGCCGCTGGCCGAGGCGCTGCACCGCGCGCTGCGCATGCCGGTGATCGCGGTGGGCCTGATCACCGAGCCGCAGCAGGCCGAGGCCATCCTCGTCGAGGATCGCGCCGACGCCATCGCGCTGGCCCGCGGCATCCTCTACGATCCGCGCTGGCCCTGGCACGCTGCCGCCGCGCTGGGCGCGCGGCTGCGGCCGTCGCCGCAATACCTGCGCTGCGAGCCGCACGCGGCGCGCGGCGTGTTCGACGCCTGACCGACGCGTCGCGCGTGCGGTTGGCGGCCTCCATTTCGATTCCTTCAGGGAGCATGCAATGACGACGATTGGATTTCTCGGCCTGGGCACGATGGGCCAGCCGATCGCGCTCAACCTGCTGCGTGCCGGCCATGCGTTGACGGTCTGGAACCGCAGCCCCGCCGCGGCGCAGCCCCTGCTCGAGGCCGGCGCGCAGCTGGCCGCGCAACCGGCCGACGCGGTGCGCGGACCGGTGCTGTTCTCGATGCTGGCCGACGACACCGCGGTGCGCGAGACCCTGCTCGATCGCGGCGCGCTGGACGCGCTCACCGCCGGCAGCGTGCACGTCAACATGGCCACCATCTCGGTGGCATTGGCGCGCGAACTGCACGCGCTGCATGCCGAGCGCGGCGTCGCCTACCTGGCGATGCCGGTGCTGGGGCGGGTGGAGGTGGCCGCGGCCGGTCAGCTCAACCTGCTGGCCGCCGGCGACGCTGCGGCGCTGGCGCGGGTGCAGCCCTTGCTCGATGTCATCGGACGCAAGACCTGGCATTTCGGTGCCGCGCCGGAACAGGCCAACGCGGTCAAGCTCGCCGCCAACCTGTGCCTGGCCAGCGCCATCGGCACCATGGCCGAGGCGTCGGCGCTGGTGCGCGGGCACGGCGTGGAGGCGGCCGATTTCCTCGACATGCTCACCAGCACCGTGTTCGCCGCGCCGGCCTACCAGACCTACGGCGGCATGATCGCCGAACAGCGCTACAGCCCGGCCGGCTTCAAGGCCTCGCTGGGCCTGAAGGATGTGCGCCTGGCGCTGAACGCCGGCGAGACCCGGCACGTGCCGATGCCGCTGGCGGCGGTGCTCCGCGATGCCTTCATCGAGGCTATCGCGCACGGCGACGGCGAGCTGGACTGGGCGGCGCTGGCCAAGGTCGCCGCGCGCCGCGCCGGCCAGGCCTGAGCGACGCGGGACGATCTTCAGCGGACCTTGGCGGCGTATGCGGCACACTGCGTGCCCGCTTGAGCCTGGCGTGCGCTTGCCGCTAAGGTGCGGCGATTTGCTGGCGCATCACAGGAGGATGCCATGAGCCCGAATTCGTCCGATCCCGGCGACAGAGCGCCGATCCAGCCGCCGCGCGCGGTCGTGCGCGAGGCCGTACCCGGGCCCGATCATCCGGACCATCCCGACCACCTGCTGTACGCGCAGATCCGCGAGGGCGTGCACGCGCTGGACGCGGCCTGCGGCCGCGCGCCGGATGCGATCAGCGAGCGCATGGTGGCGCGGCTGCTGCCGCTGGCCAAGGAATACGGCTTCGACCAGGTCGACCACGTGGTGCTCAGCCGCGAGATCGGCGAGGTGGAGGATGGCGAGAACGTGTTCCTGGTGCGCGGCGACCTGGACGATCCGGCGCACCTGCGCGCGCACATCACGACCCACGAAGCGGTCGGCATGTCGGTGGAGGATTCGCTGGCGCGGCTGGAGAAGGTCAATCGCCGTTTGGCGCTGCGCCTGCGTCCGGAGTGAGTGCAGGCGAGTGAGCAATGTCCTGGATGCGGCGTCAGCCGCGACGCGCCTTTAGTCCAAGGATGGCCGAGCCCCTCTCCCTCCGGGAGATGGGTTGGGGTGAGGGTCCGGGCGCGCAGCGCACGCGATGTTTCGACTGCACGAGGCTTCGCCCGAACCCTCATCCGCCCCTTCGGGGCACCTTCTCCCAGAGGGAGAAGGAAAAGCCGGCGTCGGCTGGACGGCTCTTAGCCCCTCTCCCTTCGGGAGAGGGGTTGGGGTGAGGGTCCGGACGCGCAGCGCACGCGATGTTTCGACTGCACGAGGCTTCGCCCGGACCCTCATCCGCCCCTTCGGGGCACCTTCTCCCGAGGGGAGAAGGAACGGCCGGCGTCGGCTGGATCGCTCTTAGCCCCTCTCCCCCGGGAGAGGGGTTGGGGTGAGGGTCCGGGCGCGCAGCGCATGCGGTGTTTCGACTGCACGAGGCTTCGCCCGAACCCTCATCCGCCCCTTCGGGGCACCTTCTCCCGGAGGGAGAAGGAAAAGCCGGCGTCGGCTGGATGGCTCTCAGCCCCTCTCCCCCCGGGAGAGGGGTTGGGGTGAGGGTCCGGGCGCGCAGCGCACGCGGTGTTTCGACTGCACGAGGCTTCGCCCGGACCCTCATCCGCCCCTTCGGGGCACCTTCTCCCGAGGGGAGAAGGAACGGCCGGCTTCGGCTGGATCGCTAAGCCCCTCTCCCCCCGGGAGAGGGGTTGGGGTGAGGGTACGGGTCCCCTATCATCCGCAAATGCGCCACGACTACATCCTGACCCTGTCCTGCCCGGACCGTACCGGCATCGTCTACCGCGTCAGCGGCCTGCTGTTCGAGCACGGCTGCAACATCCTCGACGCGCAGCAGTTCGGCGACGAGGAAAGCGGCCGCTTCTTCCTGCGCGTGCACTTCGACGTGCCGGCCGACGGCGTCGTCGCCGCGGTGAAGCTGCAGTTGGAGCCGCTGGCCGCCGACTATGCGATGGACTGGCAACTGCACGACGCGCGTCGCCGTGCGCGCCTGCTGGTGCTGGTCAGCAAACAGGGCCACTGCCTCAACGACCTGCTGTTCCGCGCGCACAGCCGGCAGTTGCGGGTGGATATCGCCGCGGTGGCCTCCAACCACCCCGATTTCGCCGCGCTCGCCGGCTCCTACGGCGTGCCGTTCCATCACCTGCCGGTGAGCGCCGCCAATCGCGACGAACAGGAAGCGCAGTTGCTGGCGCTGGTCGAACGCGAACGCATCGACCTGGTGGTGCTGGCCCGCTACATGCAGATCCTGTCGCCGACCCTGTGCGCGGCCCTGGCCGGGCGCGCGATCAACATCCACCACAGCTTCCTGCCCAGCTTCAAGGGCGCGCAGCCGTATCACCAGGCGCACGCGCGCGGGGTCAAGATCATCGGCGCCACCGCGCACTACGTCACCGGCGACCTGGACGAAGGCCCGATCATCGAGCAGGACGTGGCCCGCGTGGACCACGCCATGACCCCGCGCGAACTGGTGCGCCTGGGCAGCGACACCGAGTCGCAAGTGCTGGCCCGCGCCGTGCGCCGCCACGTCGAACATCGCATCCTGCTCAACGGGCATCGCACGGTCGTGTTTCGGTGAGGCTGGGAGTGGGGAAACGGGAATCGGGAATGGAACAGTCAACAGCCAGACGCTGGCTCTCCATGTTTCCGGGCCGTGGTACGCAATCGAAGTTGGGATCAGAGGTATGGAACGCCGCCTAGGCGCGGGAGACGTCGGCGCGCAGGCCCGCTCGCTCTCACTATTCCCGATTCCCGTTTCCCCATTTACGGCTCAAACCGATAACCAGCCCCATACACCGAGCGCACCCAGTCCTCGACGCCGGCGTCGGCGAGCTTGCGGCGCAGGTTCTTGACGTGGCTGTCGACGGTGCGGTCGGTGACGATGCGGTGGTCGAGGTAGAGCCGGTCCATCAGTTGCTCGCGCGAGTACACGCGTCCCGGCGCGGCGGCGAGGGTGCGCAGCAGGCGGAACTCGACCTGGGTCAGGTCCAGGTCGCGGCCGTGCACGCTGGCGCGGCACGCGTCCTCGTCGATCCGCAGGCCCGGCGCCGGCGCGCCGTTGGGATCGTGGCGATGGCGGCGCAGCACCGCCTGCACCCGCGCCACCACCTCGCGCGGGCTGAACGGCTTGCAGATGTAGTCGTCGGCGCCGATCTCCAGGCCCAGCAGGCGGTCGATCTCCTCCACCCGCGCGGTGACCATGATCACCGGCACCGTGCTTTCCCTGCGCAGGTCGCGGCAGATCTCCAGCCCGTCGCGGTTGGGCAGCATCAGGTCCAGCAGCACCAGGTCCGGCTGCTGCGCGCGGAAGGCGCCCAGTACCTGCGCGCCATCGGCGATCCAGTCGTGCGAATAGCCGGCCGCGTGCAGGTATTCGCGCAGCACTGCGGCCAGACGCGGTTCGTCCTCGACGATCAGCACGTGTCCGATCGGATCCAGGCTGCTCATGCCGCGAGCGCCGGTAGACGCACCACCACGCGCAATCCGCCGAGTGTAGAAGCCTCGGCGTCGATCGCACCGCCATGGGCCTCGGCGATGTTGCGGCAGATCGCCAGGCCCAGGCCGCTGCCGCCGCTGGCGCGGTTGCGCGAGGCCTCGGCGCGATAGAAGCGTTCGAACAGGCGCGCGCGCTTGTCCGCTTCCAAGCCTGGTGCGCTGTCCTCCACCACCAGCTCCAGCATCGCGTCGCGGCGCGTGCAGCGCACCTGCACCGTGCCGCCGGCATCGGTGTAGCGCAGGGTGTTCTCCAGCAGGTTGCCGAGCAGTTGCTGCAGGCGGCGTTCGTCGCCGTCCACCGGCAGTGGGCCGGCCTGGATCTGCTCCTGCACATGGAGCTGCGCGGCGGCGAAGCGCGCGCGCATGCCGCCAAGCACGGTGGTCAGGATCACCGCCAGGTCGACCGGCGCGCGTCGGTAGGCGAGCGCGCCGACGTCGGTCAGCGACACGTCGTACAGGTCTTCGATCAGCTTGCCGAGCTGGCCGACCTGCTGGTGCAGCGAGCCCAGCGAATGCTGCGTCATCGGCCGGATGCCGTCCTGCAGCGCTTCCAGTTCCGCACGCAGCACCGCCAGCGGCGTGCGCAGCTCGTGCGAGATGTCGGCCATGAAGTCGCGCCGCGCGCGCTCGTTGTGCTCCAGCGCCTGCGCCAGCAGATTGAAGTCGCGCGCCAACTGGCCGAGTTCGTCGCGCGCGTCGGCGTCGATGCGGGTGGCGTAGTCGCCGGCGGCCAGACGGTGGGTGGCGCCGGTGAGGCCGCGCATGCGCCGCAACAAGGCGCGCGACAGCAGCCAGCCGAGCAGCGCGGCGACCACCAGCGAGGCGCTGCCGATCGTCCACCATGCGCGCTGCTGCGCCGTGTAGAACCGCGCGTCTGCCGCCGCCAGCGCTTTCTGGAACGGCAGCATCGCCATCCAGCCGACGGTTCGGCCGTCGACCACCACCGGGCGCAGGATGTCGTCGCGCCCGACATCCGGATTGCCGATCAGCGACTTGAAGTCCTGGTCGAGCAGCGCGAAGCGAAACACCGCGCCGGTCTGGTCGGAAATCGGCGGTGCCCTGCGCGGCGGGCCGGGGCCACGCTCCGGGCGCATCAACACGAACCAGACATCGGGATTGTCGCGCACGAACTCCCAGTTGCCGTGCCGCGCGTATTCGGCCCTGACCCGCGGCAAGGCCTCCTGCATGCGCTCCACGCCCTGTTCGTTGAGGTAATCCAGGAACTGGCGCTTGACGAAGGCCTGCACGGCCAGGCCGTTGATCAACAGCACCGTCACGCAGGCGGCGAGGATGGCGAGGAACAGCTTGGCGGTGAGGCCCAGTTTCATCGGAGAGGCGACGCACGGCGCGAAAAACGGCAATTGCTGCGTATTAGCCGCGCCATGGCAGGGGAAATCAAGCGAATCCGCGCCGTCGCCGGCAATCTCCAAATTTGCTGCACATTTGCGCACTAGCGTGGCCACCTTCGGAAATCCCGTGAGCTCGCCGCATGCCGTCCGTCGCCTGTCGTCTTCCCATCGTGCCCTCGCGCTGGCTGTTGCCCGTCGCCATCGCCACGGTCATGGCCGCGTGTTCCTCCAAGCCGCCGCCGCAGATGCCGCAGACGCAGGTCGGCGTGCAGACAGTGACGGTGCAACGCCTCGCTGTGGATCAGACCCTGTCCGGCCGCACCGTGGCCTACATGGCCTCGGACGTGCGCCCGCAGGTCGGCGGCATCCTGCGCAAGCGCCTGTTCGCCGAAGGCCAGGACGTGCACGCCGGGCAGGTGCTGTACGAGATCGATCCGGCCAGCTACCAGGCCGCATACGACACCGCCAAGGGCGACCTGGCACAGGCCGAGGCGGCGGTCCTGTCGGCCAGGCCCAAGGCGCAGCGCTACCAGACCCTGGTCGGGCTGGATGCGGTCAGCAAGCAGGACGGCGACGATGCGCTGGCCACGTTGCGCTCGAACGAAGCGGCGGTGGTCGCGGCCAAGGCCGCCTTGCAGACCGCGCGCATCAATCTCGACTACACCCGCATCACCGCGCCCATCTCCGGACGCATCGGCACCTCCAGCTACACGCCGGGCGCGCTGGTCAGTGCCGGCCAGAGCGAGGTGCTGGCCACCATCAACCAGCTCGACCCGATGTACGTGGACGTGACCCAGTCCAGCGCGCAACTGCTGCAGTTGCGCCGCCAACTCGACGCCGGCCAGCTCAAGGCGGTGGACGGCAAGGCCGAGGTGAAGCTGCAACTGGAGGACGGCAGCACCTATGCGCACAGTGGCACGCTGGAGGTGGTGGATGCCGCGGTCGATACCGCCACCGGCACGGTCAAGTTGCGCGCGGTGGTGCCCAATCCCGACCATCTGCTGCTGCCCGGCATGTACGTCAAGGCGGTGCTGCCGATGGCGGTGGACGAGCAGGCCATCCTGGTGCCGCAGCAGGCGGTCAGCCGCAACAGCAAGGGCGAGGCGGTGGCGATGGTGGTCGGCAACGACCACAAGGTCGCCCAGCGCGTGCTGCGCACCGGCGATGCGATCGGCGACCAGTGGGTGGTGCGCGACGGCCTGAAGGCCGGCGACAAGGTCGTCGTGCAGGGCCTGCAGAAGGTGTCGGTGGGCGCCGAGGTCAAGGCGGTGGAGGTGAGCGCGGCCGCGATGGCCGGCACCGCCGCAACGGCCACACAGGTTGCCGCCGCGGCGCCCAAGGCCGACTGAGGAACCGCCATGGCCCGCTTCTTCATCGACCGTCCCATCTTCGCCTGGGTCATCGCGATCGTGATCACCCTGGCCGGCGCACTCTCGATCCTGTCGCTGCCGCTGGAGCAGTATCCGAACATCGCGCCACCGTCGATCAACGTCAGCGCCACCTATACCGGCGCGTCGGCGGAAACCGTGCAGAACTCGGTGACGCAGATCCTCGAGCAGCAGATGACCGGACTGGACCACCTGCTGTACATGACCTCCAGCAGCAGCTCCGCCGGCAGCGCCTCGATCACCCTGACCTTCGAGTCCGGCACCGACCCGGATACCGCCCAGGTGCAGGTGCAGAACAAGGTCTCGCAAGGCGAGGCGATGCTGCCGGAGGCGGTACAGAGCAATGGTGTGACCGTCACCAAGTCCATGGGCAGCAGCATGTTCATGGTGCTGGCCTTCACCTCCGAAGACGGCAGCATGGACAGCACCGATATCGGCGACTACATGGTGTCCACGCTGCAGGACCCGATCAGCCGCCTCGATGGCGTCGGCGGGGTCAACGTGTTCGGCTCCGAGTATTCGATGCGGATCTGGCTGGATCCGGAAAAGCTGCGCACCTATGCGCTGATGCCCTCGGACGTGAGCAGCGCGATCTCGGCGCAGAACGCCGACGTCTCCTCCGGCGCGCTGGGCGCGTTGCCGGCGGTGCAGGGCCAGCAGCTCAACGCCACGGTCACCTCGCGCAGCAAGCTCAAGACCCCGGCGCAGTTCGAGGCGATCGTGCTGAAGTCGCAGACCGGCGGCGCCACCGTGTACCTGCGCGACGTGGCGCGGGTCGAGCTGGGGTCCAAGTCCTACGCGTCCAGTTCCAAGTACAACGGCAAGGCCGCCTCCGGCATGGGCCTGGAACTGGCGACCGGCGCCAACGCGCTGGATGCGGCCAAGGCAGTGCAAGCCAAGCTCGAACAGCTCAAGCCGTACTTCCCCGCCGGACTGAAGTACGAGATCGCCTACGACACCACGCCGTTCGTGCGCATCTCCATCGAAGAGGTGGTCAAGACCCTGCTCGAGGCGATCGTGCTGGTGGTCCTGGTGATGTACCTGTTCCTGCAGAACTGGCGCGCCACGCTGGTGCCGGTGATCGCGGTGCCGGTGGTGCTGCTGGGCACGTTCGGCGTGCTGGCCTTGCTCGGCTATTCGATCAACACGCTGACCATGTTCGCGATGGTGCTGGCGATCGGCTTGCTGGTCGACGACGCCATCGTGGTGGTGGAGAACGTCGAGCGCCTGATGAGCGAGGACGGCATGTCGCCGCGGCAGGCGACCTACACCTCGATGGGGCAGATCTCCGGTGCGCTGGTCGGCATTGCCCTGGTGCTGACCGCGGTGTTCCTGCCGATGGCGTTCTTCGGCGGCGCCACCGGCGAGATCTACCGCCAGTTCTCGGTGACCATCGCCGCGGCGATGCTGCTGTCGCTGTTGGTGGCGCTGACCCTGAGTCCGGCGCTGTGCGCCAGCCTGCTCAAGCCGATCGAGCGCGGCGGGCAGGTGTCGCGCAAGGGCGTGCTGGGGCGCTTCTTCGGCTGGTTCAACGCCCGCTTCGACCGCGGCGCCGATGGCTACGGCCGCGGCGTGGGCAAGCTGATCGGCCACCGCAAGCTCGGCGGTTTGGCCTATCTGGTGCTGCTGGGGGCGATGGCGTTGCTGTTCTGGCGCCTGCCCAGTTCGTTCCTGCCCGACGAGGACCAGGGCATGTTGATGGTGATGTTCACCACGCCGGCCGGCGCGACCCAGCAACGCACCCAGCAGTCGATCGATCAGGCCACCGGCTTCATCCTCAAGCAGCCGGAAGTGGCGGGGATGATGACCATCACCGGTTTCAGCTTCGCCGGCAGCAGCCAGAATTCGGGCATGGGCTTCATCAAGCTCAAGGATTGGGCCGAGCGCGATGCCTCGGCGCAGGAGATCGCCAACCGCATCACCGGCGCGATGATGGGCGCGCTGCCGGATGCGCAGGTGTTCGCGCTGTCGCCGCCGGCGATCAACGGCCTGGGTACCACCTCCGGTTTCACCCTGGAACTGCAGGACGTGGCCGGCAAGGGCCACGACGCGCTGGTCGCCGCGCGCCAGCAACTGCTGCAGCTGGCCAACGCCGACAAGAAGCTGAGCGCGGTGCGCTTCAACGGTCTGGACGACGCGCCCACCTACCGCGTGCAGATCGACGACGCCAAGGCCGGCGCGCTGGGTCTGAGCGCTGCGGACATCAACGCCACGCTGGCCACGGTGATGGGCGGCAGCTACGTCAACGATTTCCTCAACAACAACCGGGTCAAGCGCGTCTACGTGCAGGGCGAGCCGTCCGCCCGCATGCTGCCCGCCGACATCGGCCGCTGGTACGTGCGCAACAGCAGCGCGGAGATGGTGCCGTTCTCGGCCTTCTCCAGCAGCCAGTGGGCGTATGCGCCGCAGGTGCTGAGCCGCTTCAACGGCGTCGAGTCGATGGAGATCACCGGCAGCGCCGCCAGCGGCATCAGTTCCGGCGAGGCGATGAACGGCGCTGCCGCACTGGTCGGCAAGATCGGCAAGGACGTGGGCTACGCCTGGTCGGGCATGTCCTATCAGGAGCAGGCGGCCGGTGCGCAGACCTGGATGCTCTACGCGGTCTCGCTGGTGTTCGTGTTCCTGTGCCTGGCCGCGCTGTACGAGAGTTGGTCGATCCCGATCTCGGTGATGCTGGCGGTGCCGGTGGGTATCGTCGGCGCGCTGCTGGCGACGTGGCTGCGCGGGCTGTCCAACGACATCTACTTCCAGGTCGGACTGCTGGCGACGATGGGCCTGGCCGCCAAGAACGGCATCCTGATCGTGGAGTTCGCCAAGGAACTGGAAGAGAAGGGCCAGCCGCTGATCGACGCCACCCTGCACGCCGCGCGCCTGCGCCTGCGTCCGATCCTGATGACCTCGCTGGCGTTCCTGCTCGGCGTGCTGCCGATGGTGGTCAGCAGCGGCGCCGGCTCCGGCGGCCGCCACGCGCTGGGTACGGGCGTGCTCGGCGGAACGCTGGTGTCGACCGCGCTCGGCATCTTCTTCGTGCCGCTGTTCTACGTGATCGTGCGCAGCCTGTTTCCCGGCAAGCGCGCCGAACCGGAACCGCTGCGCACCGAGGAGGCAACGCCGTGATCCGTTCGTTCCTGCGCCGTGGCGCGCTGGCTGTGGCCTGCGCCGGTGTCCTCGCCGGCTGCGCGAGCCTGGCGCCGAGCTACGCCCGTCCCGACGCACCGGTGCCGGCCACCTTCGCCGACAGCGGCAGCGGCGCCATTGGCGACTGCGCCAACGTGGCGACCCTGGACTGGCGCCAGGTGTTCCTGGATCCGCGCCTGCAGCAGGTGATCGCGCAGGCGCTGGACAACAACCGCGACCTGCGCGTGGCCGTGCTCAACATCGACAAGGCACGCGCGCAATACCGCATCCAGGGTGCCGACCTGTTCCCGTCGGTGAGCGTGAGCGGCAGCCAGAGCGCTGCGCGCAGCAGCGCGTCCACCAGCGCCAGCGGACGCGCCGAGGTGGCGCGTACCTACACGGCCGACGTCGCCGTCAGCAGTTGGGAGCTGGACCTGTTCGGACGCATCCGCAGCCTCAAGGACGAAGCCCTGGAAACCTACCTGGCCACCGCGCAGACCCAGCGCAGTACCCGCCTGAGCCTGGTCGCCGAGGTCGCCGCGGATTGGCTGGCCGTGGCCGCCGACCAGCAGCGCCTGGCGCTGGCGCAGCAGACCCTGGACAGCCAGCGGCGGACGTTGGCGCTGACCGAGGCGCGGCATCGCGAAGGCATCGCCTCCGGGCTGGACCTGGCGCAGGTGCAGACCAGCGTGGAGAGCGCACGTGCCGACGTGGCCAGCTACACCACGCAACTGGCTACCGCGCGCAACGCCCTGGATCTGGTGGTCGGCGCGTCGGTGTCGGTCGATGCCCTGCCGCAGGCCGGCGCGTTGGAGGATGGCGTGGCGCTGGCACCACTGCCGGCGCCATTGGAATCGCGCGTGCTGCTGCAGCGCCCGGACGTGCTGTACGCCGAGCACGCGCTGAAGTCGGCCAACGCCGACATCGGCGCGGCACGCGCGGCGTTCTTCCCGACCATCTCGCTGACCGCCTCGAGCGGGCGCAGCAGCAGCGCGCTGTCCAGCCTGTTCGACGCTGGCAGTCGCACCTGGTCGTTCGTGCCCAGCATCAGCGTGCCGATCTTCCGTGCCGGCGCGCTCAAGGCCGAACTGGACGTGGCCCGCATCACCCGCGACGTCAACGTCGCCACCTACGAGAAGGCGATCCAGAGCGCCTTCAGCGAAGTGGCCGACGCACTGGCCACGCGCGCGCAGCTGGACGAACGCATGGACGCGCAGCGCGCCCTGGTCGCGGTCACCCAGCGCAGCGATGACCTGGCCGAGGCGCGCTATCGCAATGGCGTGGACAGCTATCTGGATGCGCTGGACTCACAGCGCTCGCTCTACGCCGCGCAGCAGGACCTGATCACGTTGCGCCTGACCGAAGCCAGCAACCGCGTCACCTTGTACAAGGTGCTCGGCGGCGGCGCCGATGCGCAGAGCGGCGAGTCTGTGGCGGATGCGGCGCGTTAGCGTATTCCCCGCACGATCGTAGGAGCGGCTTCAGCCGCGACAGTCGTCACCGACAACGCCCGTCGCGGCTGAAGCCGCTCCTACAACAACCGCATGCCGAGCGAATTGCACCAGCCGCGGCTTCGGCACTGGGGAGAGATCGGCGCTGCACAGGCTGACATGCCCGGGCAGCGCTTCACCAACCCCCAATCCCGACTCCCTGCTCTCAGGCCCCTCAACGCGCCGCGTTGGCGTTCATCGTCGCGTTGCGGCTGGCGTCCAGGTACTGCGCCGGGTCGCGCATGCCGGTGGTGTGGCATTCGCCGGTGGTGTGGCCGCGGTTGACGCCGCCGGGCAGCTGGCCGTTGACCTGCTCCACCGTGCCGTCCTCCGGGTCGCTCAGCACCAGGTCCGAGGCCGCATTGCAGTAGTCGTTGGTGTACCAGTTGGTCTTGGCGAAGGAGGTGGTGTAGTAGTTCACCAACGCCCGCGCCGAGTTGGGGATGCCGGCCAGCCAGGCCTTGGCGCCGTCGTAGGTCAGGTCGTTGTTGGTACCGCAGCCCACGCCGAACCACGAACCCACCGTGGCCAGGATGCCGGCCAGGTTGGTGCCCTGGTAGGGCGTGCCCACCGACTGCATCACCCGTCCGCCGCTGGCGTTGTCCAGGCCACTCCAGTAGTACACGTACAGGTGCAGCGCGGCCATGCCGCCCTGGCTGTGCGCCACGGTGCCGAACGAGTTCCACTGGCTGCCGAACTGCGCCAGACGCTGCGCGAACTGGTCGTTGCTGCGGTTCTGGTTGACGTCCAGGAACGCGGAGGCATTGGTGAACTGCGCCACCGGCCACACCCCGCCCGAGCAATAGCCGTGCACCAGCACCAGGCGCTTGCCGGTGGCCTGCGCCTGCATGTCGGTGGCGGCGGTGCTCAGCTGCGCCGGGCGCTCGCCCATGCGCATGCTCTCGTCGATCGCGTCGCTGCTGCGTGCCACGCTGCTGCGGCGCAGTGCCGGCAGGGTCAGCGGCAGCGTCGTGCGCGTGGCCAGCGGCACGAAGTTGTCCGGATCCTCCACGCGCAGGTTGCGCAGGGTGAACGGTGCGCGCGCGCCGGCGCGGACGATCCAGCGTTCGTCCACGCTCAGCGGCAGGCGTCCGTCCTGCGGCGCGAGCATGCCGCCGAGCCAGGCCACCGGCACCGCGCTGCCGTCGCGGCCGGTGCCCCACAGCTCGCCGAGCACGCGGTAATGCGCCGGTGCCTGGCCGCCGCCGATGCGCACCGGGATCGGCAGGGTCAGCCGGGTGCCGGGCTGTGTGCTGGCAGCGACCGCATCGGCGGTGATGCGCAAGGTGGTGTCCAGCACCGGCAGCACGTGCTCGCTGGTGCGCACGAAGGCCTGACCGCCGGCGTCGTGACCATGCACCACCACCTGCGCGATGTAGGTGCCGGTGGCCGTCGCCGGGAAGTCGCCGGCATACACGCCATCGCCCGCGGCGCCGTCGCCGTGGCGGCCGTCGTCGGCCATCGGCCATTGGCTGACGGAGCCGTCCGGCGCGATCACGCGCAGCTGCGCGGTGTCGATGCGGCCGCTGCCGGCGCTGCGCGCCAGCGACACGCCGCCCTGCGCATCGATGCCGCCGAGCAGCGCGGTCAGGCCGATGCGCTGGCCGCGCTGCAGTTGCGCGCGGTCGCTGGGATAGGACGCCAGTTGCGTGCGCGCATCGCCCTCCATCAGCACATAGCCGCGCTGCGCCGTGTTGCTGCCATCGGCCTGCAGGGTCAGGGTCCAGTCGCCGTTGGCGGCGCTGTCCACGTGGTACTCGCGGGCCGGCAGCGCGGCGCCGCCGGCGCCCAGTTGGGTCGCCTTGGCGCTGGGCGCGAGCATCGGCGTGGCGGCGGCGGTGCCCATGCGTGCGCTGGCCGTGGCCGGTGCGCTCAGGCGCGGCTGCCAATCGTGTTCGCCGGACAACACCACGAAGCGCAGCTTGCCGTTCTCTACCGGCAGGGTGGTCTGCCATTGCGCCGGGCCGCCGCTGCGCGCGGCGGAGAACTCCACCGGCAGCAACGCGCTCTTGGACAGGATCGCCGCTTCCGCCGGTGCGGGCGCGCGCATCTGCGCGAACTCCTCGGGCGGTCCGGCCAATTGTTTGGGAATCAGTTCGGCCGCATGCAGTGCGGCGGCGGGGACGACAAGACACAGGACGCAGACGGCGGACAGGTTCGACAGCTTCGGCATGACGCGCTCTCCCTGGCGGTGCTGAGAAGCAGACGCACATGCCAGAGACCGCGGCGCAGTGCGCCGCCGGCAGCACGTCGGCGAGGACGCAGCGCCCCCTCGCCACGCGTTCGCCTGTGGTTATAGCCAGCGCACATTGCCGGACAAAGACGCAATGCAGCAATGCACGCCGAACTGGGATGCCGGACATGCTGCAACCATCGCGATGCCCGGCGCACCTGGCGCCGGGCATCGCCAGGTCACGCCGCCTGCGCGTGCTGGCTGCGCAACTGCTGCGCCGCCGCCACCATCGCCTGCAGCGCGTTGCGGGTCTCCGGCCAGCCGCGGGTCTTCAGCCCGCAATCCGGATTGACCCACAGCTGCTGCGGATCCAGCACAGCACGCGCCTTCTCCAGCAACTCCACCATCTCCTGCGTGCTCGGCACGCGCGGCGAGTGGATGTCGTACACGCCCGGCCCGATCGCGTTCGGGTAGCGGAAGCGCACGAAGGCATCGAGCAGTTCCATGCGCGAGCGCGAGGTTTCGATCGAGATCACGTCCGCGTCCATCGCCGCCACCGCCTCGATGATGTCGTTGAACTCCGAGTAGCACATGTGGGTGTGGATCTGCGTGGCATCGCGCACCCCGGCCGCGGCGATGCGGAAGCACTGCACCGCCCAGTCCAGATACGCCTGCCAGTCGGCGCGGCGCAGCGGCAGGCCTTCGCGGATCGCCGGCTCGTCGATCTGGATCACGCCGATGCCGGCCGCCTCCAGGTCGCGCACCTCGTCGCGCAGCGCCAGCGCGATCTGCCGGCAGGTCTGCGCGCGCTCCTGGTCGTCGCGCACGAACGACCACTGCAGCACCGTCACCGGCCCGGTCAGCATGCCCTTCATCGGCCGCTCGGTCAGCGACTGCGCGTAGGTGGTCCAGCGCAGCGTCATCGGCGCCGGGCGCTGCACGTCGCCGTAGATGATCGGCGGCTTCACGCAGCGCGAGCCGTAGCTCTGCACCCAACCGTGGCGGGTGAAGGCGAAGCCGTCCAGCTGCTCGCCGAAGTATTCGACCATGTCGTTGCGCTCGAACTCGCCGTGCACCAGCACATCCAGGCCCAGTTGCTCCTGCGCACGCACGCAGCGTTCGGTCTCGGCGGCCAGGAACGCGTCGTACGCGGCATCGTCGAGCTTGCCGGCCTTGTGCTGCGCACGCGCCTGCCGCACCTGCTCGGTCTGCGGGAACGAGCCGATGGTGGTGGTCGGATACAGCGGCAGCCGCAGCGCCGCCTGCTGCGCCTGGCGGCGCTGCGCGTACGGCGATTGCCGGCGGCCGGCGTCGTCGGTCAGCGCGTCTACCCGCCGCGCCACCTCGGCGCGGTGCACACGGGTCGAAGCGCGACGGCTGGCCAGCGCATCGCGCGCCGCATCCAGCGCGGCCTGCGCCTGCGGCTGGTCGTCCAGCGCATCGGCCAGGGTGCGCAGTTCCTGCAGCTTCTGCCTGGCGAAGGCCAGCCAGCCGACCAGTTCGCGGTCCAGCCTGGTCTCCTGCTGCAGATCCACCGGCACGTGCAGCAGCGAGCACGAGGGCGCCAGCCACAGCCGCTCGCGGCCGACATGGCCGGCGGCGTAGCGGGCCAGGGTCAGCGCGTTGTCCAGCGGCGTGCGCCACACGTTGCGGCCGTTGACCAGGCCTGCCGAGAGCACGCGCCCGGCCGGCAACGCCTGCAGCACCGCATCCAGTTGCGCCACACCACGCACCAGATCCACGTGGATGCCGTCCACCGGCAGCGCCATCGCCAGGTCGAGGTTGTCGCCCAACTCGCCGAAATAGCTGGTCAGCAGCAGCTTCGGCCGCGGCGCCTGCGAAAGGAAATCATAGGCGCGGCGATAGGCGGCGCGCGCGGCCTCGTCCAGGTCCAGCACCAGCGCTGGTTCGTCGAGTTGCACCCAGCCGGCGCCGGCCGCATGCAGGCGTTGCAGCAGTTCGGCGTACACCGGCAGCAGGCTGTCCAGCAGCGCCCAGCGGTCGCTGCCGTCCACGGTCTTGGACAGCGCCAGGAAGGTCACCGGCCCGATCAGCACCGGCCGGGTCTGGATGCCCTGCGCCTTGGCTTCCAGGAACTCCACCACCGGCTTGTCGCCGCGCAGGCGGAAGTGCTGGCGCCGCGCCAGCTCCGGTACCAGATAGTGGTAGTTGGTGTCGAACCACTTGGTCATTTCCAGCGCATGCAGGTCCAGGCCGTGTTCCTGCGTGCCGCGCGCCATCGCGAAGTAGCCGGCCAGCGGATCGGCATCGGCCAGGGCGCGGTAGCGCTGCGGGATCGCATCGAACAGGAACGCGGTGTCGAGCATCGCGTCGTATAGGCTGAAGTCGTTGCTGGGCGGCACGTCCACCCCGGCCTCGCGTTGCAGTTGCCAGTGGCGCAGGCGCAGCTCGCGTGCGGTGTCCTGCAGTTGCGCGCCGTCGATGTCGCGGCGCCAGTAGCGTTCCAGCGCCTGCTTGAGCTCGCGCCGCGCACCGATGCGCGGGAAGCCCAGGTTGGTCACGATCGTCATGTTGCGTTTCCTCATTGCGTTCAAGGGCATTGAGGAACGAAGGAACCGCGCGCCGCGCGCCCCGTTCGCACGGACCGCCCGCCACGCCAGCGACCTTCGCCCCCGCGGGCGAACCGGTACCGCGCGGGCAGGCGGACGGCGCGGCGCGGCGCAAGGCCGGGTCGCGGTCCGGCCGCCTCCCCGCGGAGGCGCCAGGTCGAATCGGAGGACGCACGGTCCTCCGGCCGGGGCCGGTATTCGGGCTGATGGACGCGCGCACCACGTTGGCTGCGCACCTACTGTCCGTCGCTTCCCAGGCCGGCATGCGCCGGCCCAGTGCCATTGACGGAGGTCGTTTCCATTCACCGCTGCGGGGCAGCTCCGGAATGGGCAGGCGCTTGCGGCGCCAGCCGTCACCGGATTCCCGTTTAAATTCATCCCTTCATCCGAATGAAGCGATGAATACCTTCGGCGAGCGCACGATAGGCCGGATGCGGCGGGCGGTCAAGGGCTAGGTACGTTTTGCCGGCTGGGCCCGGCAGCGTTCATGGCGAACGTGTAAGCTATTGATCCCTAAGCCAATGACCTGGCGCTGCGGCGAATGCCGGCGGCGCCCGTCCGCCGTGCCGATGACGCTTCCGCTCCCCGCCGCCGATCTCCCCGCGCGCTATGCCGCCTCGCTGCGCCTGTCCGTGGCGCCGATGATGGACTGGACCGACCGCCATTGCCGGGTGTTCCACCGGCTGCTGGCGCCGTCGGCGCGGCTGTACACCGAGATGGTGCACGCCAATGCGGTGGTGCTGGGCGATCGCGCGCGGCTTCTGGATTTCGATGCGTCCGAGCATCCCGTGGCGCTGCAGCTCGGCGGCAGCGAGCCGACGCTGCTGGCGCAGGCGGCGCGGATCGGCCAGGACTGGGGCTACGACGAGATCAACCTCAATTGCGGCTGTCCGTCCGACCGGGTCCAGGCCGGGCGCTTCGGTGCCTGCCTGATGCGCGAGCCGGCGCTGGTCGCCGAATGCGTGGCGGCGATGGTCGAGGCCGTCGACATCCCGGTGACGGTGAAGTGCCGGCTGGGCGTGGACCAGGACGACGACTACGCGGTGTTCCTGGCCTTCGTTGACCAGGTCGCCGCGGCCGGCTGCGGGCTGTTCGTGGTGCATGCGCGCAACGCCTGGCTGCAGGGCCTGTCGCCGAAGGAGAACCGCGAAGTGCCGCCGCTGCGCTACGACTGGGCGCACCGGCTCAAGCGCGAGCGGCCGCAACTGCAGGTGGTGCTCAACGGCGGCCTGGCCGCGGTGGAGACGGCGCAGGCGCAGTTGCAGGCGGTGGACGGGGTGATGCTGGGCCGCGCCGCTTACCACGATCCCTACGTCCTGCACCGGCTGGACGCGGCCCTGACCGGCGCCGCACTGCGCCCGCGCGCCGAGTTGCTGCGCGCGCTGCGCCCCTACGTCGAGGCGCGCCTGGCCGAGGGCCTGGCGCTCAAGCACATCACCCGGCACCTGCTCGGGCTGTTCCACGGCCAGCCCGGCGGCCGTGCCTTCCGCCAGGTGCTCAGCGAAGGGGCGCACCGCCCCGGGGCCGATTGGGCGCTGCTGGAGCGGGCACTGGCGGTCACCGACGGGGCGGCGCGCGCCGCGGCCTGACCCGTCCAGGGAGCGTCTTCGGACCGAAGCCGCTGCGTGGCGGCGGGCCGTCATCGCCACCGCGCAGAGGCGTCCGACGACATGGTGGCCTGCTCGGTGGCGGACCCGGATCCCACTTTCCCTCTGCTCGTTCAGGGAGTCTGTTCAGGGTCCGCCGACTAGTCTCTGCCTGCCGGGAGACGCCCTGAAGTACCTGGCGAGGGCCTCTCCAGAGCGCTGGCGCGGCCCTTGCATCGATCTTCGGCAGGTTCATTTGACTGAATGTCGCCCGTGGCGCCCGGAAAAGTTCAGACCGGATTCACCCCGAAAAATCAAGAATTTGCCTCGATTTCTCGAGGTCGCCATCGTTCCCGCGAGGTGTCGCGCTTCACAAGTTTTGAACGTTTCCGATCAGTCCGTTAGGATGCCCGTCGTGACTTCTTCCGCTTCCCGCCACTACCGCTTCGCCGCTGTGTTCGCGCTCGCGCTGGCGTCGGTCGCGGCTGGCCATGGCCGTGCGCAGCAGCCGCCCATGCCGGGTGTGATGGCGCCGCCGGAGCGCGATGCGGGGCGCAACCGGGACTATGGCGGCAGCTCGCTGTCCGACGCGGTGCGTCGGGTGCAGCGCTCCACCGGCGGGCAGATCCTCGGCGCCGAGCGCGTGCCGTTCGATGGCCGCGACATCAACCGCGTCAAGTACATGGATGGCCGTGGGCGGGTACGCTACATGGACGATCCGCAGCCTGGCCGTGCGGCACCGCCGCGGGCGCCGCGGTCGGGCGAGCCTCCCGAGCCACCACGCGACGATCACCCGTGAGTCCGGATAGTTCGGTTCAGGTTCCACACACCGCCCCGGCCACCGGCCACCTGTAAGTTACTAGGGAGAGTTATGCGTATCCTTCTGGTCGAAGACGAAGCTCCGCTGCGAGAGACCCTGGCCGCTCGCCTGAAGCGCGAAGGTTTTGCGGTGGATGCGGCGCAGGACGGCGAGGAAGGCCTGTACATGGGCCGCGAAGTGCCCTTCGACGTGGGCATCATTGATCTCGGCCTGCCGAAGATGTCGGGCATGGAGCTGATCAAGGCGCTGCGCGACGAAGGCAAGAAGTTTCCGGTGCTGATCCTGACCGCGCGTTCCAGCTGGCAGGACAAGGTCGAAGGCCTCAAGCAGGGCGCCGACGACTACCTGGTCAAGCCGTTCCACGTCGAAGAGCTGCTGGCGCGCGTCAATGCGCTGCTGCGCCGCGCCGCCGGCTGGAGCAAGCCCACGCTGGAATGCGGTCCGGTCGCGTTGGACCTGGCGGCGCAGACCGTCAGCGTCAGCGGCAGCAACGTCGACCTGACCAGCTACGAGTACAAGGTGCTCGAGTACCTGATGATGCATGCCGGCGAGCTGGTCTCCAAGGCCGACCTGACCGAGCACATCTACCAGCAGGATTTCGACCGCGACTCCAACGTGCTGGAAGTCTTCATCGGCCGCCTGCGCAAGAAGCTGGACCCGGACGGCGAGTTGAAGCCGATCGAGACCGTGCGCGGTCGCGGCTACCGGTTCGCGATTCCGCGCACCGAAGGCTGATCGCAGGCGCCGGCGAGCACACCGAGGAAGCGACCGCGTGGCGGCACGACCCAGGTGGTACAAGCGCTGGCGCCCCCGTTCGCTACAGGCGCGGCAACTGCTTGCCGCCAGCCTGAGCCTGGTGGCATTCCTGGCCGCGGCCGGTTATGCGCTGGACCAGGCGTTCGCCGACACCGCGCTGAGCAACCTGCGCGAGCGCCTGAAGAGCTACGCCACCGCCTACGCCAACAACGTCGACGTGGCCCGCGACGGGTCGCTGTACATCAACTACGACAAGCCGCCGCCGGACCCGCACTTCGACCGGCCGGGCAGCGGTCTGTACGCGCAGATCGTGCTGCCCAACGAGCGCTGGGTCTCGATGTCCAGCGAGGGTCCGCTGCCGCCCACGGGCGGCATGCTCGAACCGCGCCAGGAGACTTTCGACGGCCCCTGGCCGATCACCCAGATCGATGGCAGCCAGGGCGAGGTCTACCGCTACGGCATCGGCCTGGCCTACGTGCGCCGCGACAAGGAAACCCCGGTCACCATCTACATCATGGAGGACACCCGCGCGCTGGGCGCGCAGCTGCGCGTGTTCCGCGGCCGGGTGTGGTTCAACCTCGGCGGCGCCGGCCTGATCCTGCTGGTGTTGCAGGCCTTCATCCTGCAATGGAGCCTGCGCCCGCTGCGCCGGGTGATCAACGAACTGACCAAGGTGCAGCGCGGCGAAGCGATGCGCATGGGCGATCGCCACCCGCGCGAACTGGAGCCGCTGACCGACAGCATCAACGCCTTCATCGAGAGCGAGCGCGAGAACCTGGACCGCCAGCGCAACACCCTGGCCGACCTCGCGCACAGCCTGAAGACGCCGCTGGCGGTGCTGCGCACCCAGCTCGACAGCGGTGCGCAGGGGCCGGAGCTGCGCGAGGAACTGGACGTGCAGTTGCGGCGCATGAACAACCTGGTGTCCTACCAACTCGCGCGTGCCGCTTCCAGCGGCCACAAGCTGTTCGCCGCACCGTTGCCGATCGAGCCCAACGCCGAGGAGATCGTGCGTGGCCTGGAGAAGGTGTATGCCGCCAAGGGCGTGCTGTGCGAGTTCGACATCGAGCCGAGCGCGCGTTTCCACGGCGAGCCCGGCGACCTGCAGGAACTGCTCGGCAACCTGCTGGAGAACGCGTTCAAGTGGGCGCGCAGGCGGGTGCTGTTGAGCGTGCGCCCGGAGCCGGCCGCCGGCAGCCGCCGCGCCGGCCTGATCATCGCCGTGGAGGACGACGGCCCCGGCATCGCGCTGGAGGAAGTGGCGCACATCCTGCAGCGCGGCGTGCGCGGCGACGAGCGCGTGCACGGCCACGGCATCGGCCTGGCGATCGTGCAGGACCTGGTCAAGGGCTACCGCGGCGAACTGCAGGTGAGTCGCTCCGAGGAGCTGGGCGGGGCGCGTTTCCTCGTCACCCTGCCGCCGGGGCTGTAGGTTCAACAGCACGCTCCTGTGCTGGTCTGAGACCGGCATCCCGCCGCGCGGCGACGACCCGCGCCAACCGAGCCGCCGCCGGCGCCGCTGCACCGCAGCAGCAGGTGAATCCCGTGCAAATGACCGGGAGGTTTCCGACAGTGGCTTAACGCGACCGGCGCCCAGCTGGCGATACTGCGCCGGTCTTCACGCCGCTTTTCGTCCAGGAGCTCCGCATGTCCGAACCCCGGCATCGTCCTGCAGCCACGCGTCTGCGCGTGCGCGGCCGGCGGGTGTTGCGCCACACCCAGCGCCTGCTGTTGTCGGCGCTGCTGGTGCTGTTCACTGTCGGCGCCATCGCCGCCACCGACAAGGTGATCAAGCGCGACGACGCGCGCTGGTTGCAGTCGATGACCATCGGTCTGGACAGCGCCAGCGTGGCGCAGTTCGAACACGACGGCCGCAAGCGCTTCCTGCGCGAGCAACTGCAGGCCGACGCCGGCGATGGCGCGCTGCCGGCGCCGGTGCGCGCGCAACTGGACGGCTACGCGGCATTGCACACGCCGGTGCAGGAACTGCTCAAGCAGCAGGCCGCCGCGCAGCAGGCGATCAAGGCGATGCCCGACGGCGATGCCAAGGTCGCGGCGAAGAAGGCCGCGCAACAGCGCGGCGATCTGCTGTTGAACCAGGCACGCCAAGCGCAGCTGTTGCGCGCGATCTACGCGCCCGACCAGCTACGCGAGCAGATGGTGTGGTTCTGGCTCAACCATTTCAGCGTGTTCGCCGACAAGGGCCGGCTGCACTGGACCGTGGCCGACTACGCCGACAACGCGATCCGTCCGCATGCCCTGGGCAAGTTCTCCGACCTGGTGATGGCGACGCTGGAAAGTCCGGCGATGCTGGAGTACCTAGACAACGCGCAGAACGCCAAGGGCAAGGTCAACGAGAACTACGCGCGCGAGTTGATGGAACTGCATACCCTCGGCGTGGATGCCGGCTACACGCAGAAGGACGTGCAGCAACTGGCGCTGATCCTGACCGGCGTTGGCATCGCGCCGGTCGACCGCGACGGTCCGCCGAAGCTGCCGCCGGCGCTGCAGGCGCAGTACCTGCGCCGCGGCGCGTTCGAATTCAATCCGGCGCGGCACGAACCCGGCGACAAGACCTTGCTCGGCCAGCGCATCGCCGGCGGCGGCTTCGACGAGGTCGAGCGCGCGGTGCAGCTGATCGCGCGCCAGCCGGCATGTGCGCACTTCATCTCGCGGCAGTTGGCCGAGTACTTCGTCGCCGACGATCCGCCGCCGGCGCTGGTGGAGAAGATGGCGCGCACCTTCCAGCGCAGCGATGGCGATATCGCCGCGGTGCTGCAGGTGATGTTCACCGCGCCGGAGATGGCCGCCGGCGCGCCGCACAAGTTCAAGGACCCCTATCGGTTCCTGGTCTCGGCGCTGCGGCTGGCCTACGACGGCCAGACCATCGTCAATCCGCAGCCGCTGTTGGGTTGGTTGAACCAGATGGGCGAGCCGAGCTTCGGACGGATCACGCCCGATGGCTGGTCGCTGCAGTCCAGCGCCTGGAACAGCTCCGGGCAGATGGCGCAACGCTTCGAGATCGCGCGGGCGATCGGCAACGGCAACACCCAGCTGTTCACCGTCGACGGGCAGCAGCGCGGCGGCTTCCCGCAACTGAGCACGCCGCTGTACTACCACGCGATCGAGCCGCAATTGAGCGATGCCACGCGTCAGGCGTTGGCGCAGGCACGCTCGCAGCAGGAGTGGAACGGCTACCTGCTGGCGTCCCCCGACTTCAATTACCGCTGACTGCGGCCTTCGCCGCCCGGAGTTCCGTCATGCACCGTCGCCGCTTCCTGCTCGCGTCCGCCGCCGCTGCGGCCAGCCTGCCGTTCGCCGGGCGCCTGTTCGCCGCACCGGCGCCGTCGCCGCGCCTGTTGGTGGTGTTCCTGCGCGGCGGCTACGACTGCAACAACCTGCTGGTGCCGTACGCGAGCGATTTCTACTACTCCTCGCGGCCGAGCCTGGCGATCGCCAGGCCGGATCCGGCCAATCCCAACAGCGCCATTGCGCTGGACAGCCAGTGGGGCCTGAATCCGCGGCTGCGCGACACCCTGATGCCGCTGTGGACCGACAAGCAGTTGGCGTTCGTGCCCTTCGCCGGCACCGACGACCTGTCGCGCAGCCACTTCGAGACCCAGGACAGCATCGAGGCCGGGCAACCGGCCGGGCAGCGCAGTGACTACCGCACCGGCTTCCTGGCGCGGCTGTCGCAGGTGGCCACCGGCACGCCGTCGATCGCCTTCACCGATTCGCTGCCGCTGAGTTTCCAGGGCGGCGGCGACATTCCCAATCTCTCGCTCAAGCGCAATCCGACCCCGGCCTTCGACCAGCGCCAGGCCGACATCCTCGCCGGCATGTACCACGGCACGCAGTTGGCCAGCGCCGCGCACGACGGCCTGGCGCTACGCCAGCAGGTCTCGCAGGCCCTGCGCGACGAAATGCAGCAGGCCAACCGCGGCGCCGCCAGCGCGCGCACCTTCGCCGACGAGACAAGGCGCATCGCCACGCTGATGCGCGAGCGCTACCGGCTCGGCTTCGTCGATGTCGGCGGCTGGGACACGCACGTCAACCAGGGCAGCACCGACGGCGCGCTGGCCAACAACCTGGCCAACCTGTCCGAGGGGCTGTCGGCCTATGCCGAGGCGCTGGGGCCGGAGTGGCGCAATACGGTGGTGGTGGTGCTGTCCGAGTTCGGCCGCACCTTCCGCGAGAACGGCGACAAGGGCACCGACCACGGCCACGGCACCACGTACTGGGTGCTTGGCGGCGGGGTCAATGGCGGCCGCATCGCCGGCGAGCAGGTGGCGGTGAGCAAGGACAAGCTGTTCCAGGACCGCGACTACCCGGTGCTGACCAACTACCGCGACATGTTCGCCGGCCTGCTCGGCCGCATGTGGGGCCTGTCGCCGACGCAGCTGCAGAAGGTGTTTCCGCAGGCGCATGCGCGGGATCTGAAGTTGGTGTGATGCATTCTTCGCGATGAAGGGATTCGAAAATGTCCTGTAGGAGCGGCTTCAGCCGCGACGGGTGCACTGTGGGAGGGACTTCAGTCCCGACGCGTTATGCGCTCGACTCCCCGTAACGCATGCTTTGTCACGTTCAGCACAGCGACGTCTTGAAGCAATGCCTCAAGACGCGATGGCCGCTCAGTCCACAGCGAACGGCGACGGTCCATAGAACCGCGCCAGATGCGCCGCCACTTCCGGCATCTCGCGTTGCAGCCGCTTTGGGGCGGAAAAGTGATATTCGCTGACCACCGCGAAGAACTCTTCCGGCGCTTCGGCGGCGTAGGCGTCGATCTCGCTGGCGCGGCCGCGGTCCACGCGCGTGCAGAAGGCATCGTAGCTGCGCTGGAAATCGGCGGCCCATTGCCGCTGCCAGGCGCGCGGCAGCAGCGGCGTGCCGTCCAGGACGCCGTCGAGCACGTCGAGCTTGTGCGCCATCTCGTGCACCGCCACGCAGTAGCCGGCACGCGGATCGTCCAGGTCGGCCTGCACGTCGGCCCACGACAGGATCAACGGGCCGCTGTCCCAGGACTCGCCGATCAGTTCGTCCTCCCACTCGTGCAGCACGCCCGCCGCATCGACATGGCTGCGCTGCACGCGGAACGCGTCCGGGTAGACCAGCAACTGCGACCAGCCGCGCATGCCGTCGACGCCGTACTCCAGCAGCGGCAGGCAGCACAGTGCGGCAAGCAGGCCGCACTGGCGGGCGCCCAGTTGCAGGCCGCCCAGCGGCGAGATGGTCTTGCGGTGCAGGAACGCGCTGGCCAGCGCCCGCAGGCGCTGTTCGCGCGGCGCATCCAGGGCGGCGATCCAGGCGCAGTCGCGGCGCACGGCCTGCCAGGTGGCGTCATCGATGGCAGCAGGCTTGGACCACAGCCCGCGCAGCCAGCGTGGGATCAGCGGAACATCCCCGGCAGGAAGCTGTGCCACTTCGGCATGCGCATGCGCGGCACCAGGTCGCTGTCGCTGCCGCCGCCCGTGGTGGTCGAGGCCGGCTTGGTGGAGGAAGGCGCATGCAGCGTCGCGGGTGGGCGCGTCTGGGTGTTGTCCGCATCGGCCGCGTCGCCGTAGGTGCAGTCGGTGTGCGGCTTCTCCGCCAGCACATTCGACGCGTGGGCGGCAGCGAGGGGCAGCAGCAACAGGAGCAGGCAGGGCAGGGAACGGCGCATCGTCGGCATCCAGGGCGAGCGGCGGTGAATCCCGATTCTAACGCGGTTTTCACCCGCTGCAGGGCGCCGGCCCTGGGCGCCCGGGGGGCGTTGCCGCATACTTTTCGGTTTACGAGGTCGCGCAACGGCGCGCCCGGGGGCGAAACGAGGCGATGGAACCGGCGTTGGACGAGCGCGAACTGTTGGCCAGGCTCAGCAAGGGCCCCCTGTCCGGCGATGCCCTGGCGCGCGCCTGCGGGCTGACCCGGGCGGCGGTGTGGAAGCGCATTCAGGCGCTGCGCGCGGCCGGGGTGGAGATCGAGGGCCGGGCCGGCGAGGGCTATGGGCTGGCGCGGCCGCTGGAACTGCTCGACGCCGCGGCGATCCAGGCCGGACTGACTGTGCCGGCGCGCGCCGAACTGGCCGGCCTGGAGATCGCCTGGAGCCTGGTCTCCAGCAACACGACGCTGCTGCAGCGGCCGGCGCCGGCGCAGGGCAGCGAGGTGCTGCTGGCCGAGCGCCAGACCGGCGGGCGCGGCCGCCGTGGCCGGGTCTGGGCCTCCCCGCTGGCCGCGCATTTGTACCTGTCGGTGGCGCGCAGCTTCCAGGGCGGGCTGGGCCGGCTGGGCGGCCTGAGCCTGGCGGCCGGCGTGGCCGTGGCCGAAGCCCTGCGTTCGGCCGGATTCGCCACGGTCGGGCTGAAGTGGCCGAACGACCTGTTGGCCGACGAGCGCAAGCTGGGCGGCCTGCTGGTGGAAGGCGGCGGCGAGTTCGCCGGGCCGGCGCGGGCGGTGATCGGCCTGGGCTTGAACGTCGCGATGCCGGCGGCCACTGCCGCGGACATCGACCAGCCCTGGACCGACCTGACCCGGCTCGCGGATGGCACCGTGTCGCGCAACGCGATCGCCGCGACGGTGCTGTCGCAGTTGCTGCCGGCGCTGGCGTTGTTCGACGCCGAAGGCCTGGCGCCGTTCCTGCCGCGCTACGCCGCGCTGGATCTGCTGGCCGGGCGCACCGTGCGCATCGACGATGGCGGCCAGGTGCGCGAAGGCATGGCGCTGGGGCTGGCCGAGGATGGCGCGCTGCGCGTGGCCTTCGCCGACGGCGAGCTGCCGGTGCATGCGGGCGATGTCAGCGTGAGGGCGGCATGAGCGACTGGCTGTTCGACCTGGGCAACTCGCGCTTCAAGTTCGCCGCGCTGCAGAACGGCCAGGCGGGCACGGTGCAGGCCTGGCCGCATGGGGCCGAAGCCATGGACGCGGCGGCGGTGGCGGCCCTGCCGCAGGGCGACATCGCCTATGTCGCCAGCGTCGCCGCGCCGGCCCTGACCGCGACCGTGCTGGAGACACTGCGCAGTCGCTTCGCGCAGGTGCAGGTGGCGCGGACCGAGGCCGTCTGCGCCGGGGTCCGCATCGCCTATGCGCGGCCGCAGGCGTTCGGCGTGGACCGGTTCCTGGCCCTGCTCGCCGCGCATGGCGGCGGCGACGTGCTGGTGGTGGGGGTGGGAACGGCGCTGACGGTGGACCTGCTCGATCGCGACGGTCTGCACCACGGCGGCCGCATCGCGCCGTCGCCCACGGTGATGCGCCAGGCCCTGCAGCAGAAGGCGGCGCAGCTGCCGGCCGAGGGCGGCGAGTACCACGAGTTCGCGGCCGACACCGCCGACGCCCTGGCCTCCGGCTGCGACGGCGCCGCGGTGGCGCTGATCGAACGCAGCCTGCAGAAGGGCGAGGCCGTGCTGGGGCGACGGCCGCGGCTGTTGTTGCATGGCGGCGGCGTGCCGCCGCTGTTGCATGCGTTGCCGCCAGCCGAGCAGCGCCCGGCGCTGGTCCTGGACGGGCTGGCGCTGTGGGCGCAGGCGCATGCAGCGGCCGGTGCCGCCTGAGCGGGCCAGCGCTGGCGGCCGCACTGCGGTGTGGCGGAGGCGGAGGTTGTGCCGATGCAGCCATCTCCCACCCGGACCTCACTGTCTCTCCCAAGCTGCATCGCACGCTCTAGAATCCGGCCATGCTCGTTCGCGCCCTGCTCGTCGTCCTGACCATCCTCAACCTCGGCGTCGCGGTGTGGTGGGCGATGCAGCCGCCGACGCCGCCCCCGGTGCCGATGCCGGCCGTGCCGGCCGGGGTGGCGACGCTGCAACTGGTCAACGAGACGCCGGCACCGGCCGCTGCGCCCACTCCGCCGGCGGCCGCGCCTGTCGCCGCGCCAGCCGATGCGCCGGCCGACACCGCCGCTGCCGCCGTCACCGCCGATGCGGTCGGAGCGGTGCCGGCGCAGGCTGACGCACCGGTGGCTCCCGCGACCGCGGCACAGGCCACCGCGCCCGCGCCGCCCGCTGCTGCGCCTGCGCCCGCTCCAACCCAGACCCAGGTCGAGCCTGCGGCGAAGCCCGCCGCCGACGCGGCGGTGTGCCTGAGCGTGGGGCCGTACCCGGATCGCGATGCCGCCCAGGCGGCCGTCGCTGCGCTGGCCCAGGGCGCGCAGCGTCCGCGCCTGCGCGAGGCGGCCGACAGCGATGCCACCAGCTTCCGCGTGATCCTGCCGACCATCGGCGGCGAGGACGGCCTCAAGCAGGCCACCGAACGCATCGTTGCCGCCGGCATCCGCGACTATTACCCGTTGCGCCAGGGCGAGACCGGCAATGCCATCGCCCTGGGCCAGTACCGCAGCCGCGAAGGCGCCGAGCGCCGCCGCGCGGAACTGGCCCGTGCCGGCTTCAACGCCGACCTGATCCCCAGTGGCGGCAGCGGCCAGTCGCGCTGGTGGCTGGACCTGCGCGCCGACTCCACGGCGCAGGCCGCGGCGCTGCGCCGCCAACTCGGCGCCGCGCGCCAGCGCAGCGTGGACTGCGCCACGCTGCGCTAGAATGCCGCGCCTGCCGGTGTTCGGCACCGCGCCGTCGGGCGTGCCGAGGCCCGCGCCAGCAGGTAGACTGCCCCGGCCCCGCCTGCGGGCGTCGTTCGTCTTGCCGCTTTAGCTCAGTCGGTAGAGCAACTGTCTTGTAAACAGTAGGTCATCCGTTCGATTCGGATAAGCGGCACCATCCCTCCTCTCTTCTGCATCGCGCAGATCCGCGGCGCATCGTCGATCCGCTGGAACAGCGGCTTTCTGCTTTCCGTCGCGTGTCCTCCCGAACATCCCTCCGAGCAGCGAGCGAACTCGCGCTGCGTACTATTGCTGCGAAACCGCTACGCTTTGCGACATCAGCATGGACTGCGCGCGCGTGGAAAGCGGACAACCCTGTTGCTTCAGCATCGCGATGGCCTCCCGTGTCCGCCGCAGCAGGCCGGTATTGGCGATGAAGGTCGTCTTCGCGCCGTGGAATGCCAGCACGATGTTCTCGGTTCCCCACGCTGCTCGATAGTCCACGTTGGCGATCGCGCGATACGGGTAGGTGCGCGTGCGCAGAACCCGATATGCCACGCGGTCCGCATGCAGGATCCGCTTGGGGTTGAGGCTGTTGTGCGCCGACGCGAACCAGGGAAGGAACGTCAACCCGGCGAATGCGGCTTCCAGGGTCACGATCAAGGGCTTTTCCAAGGCGATCTCCAGAAACGGCGGAGCAGCTTGGTCAGGCACTGCGATCGACGTCCAACCGCACGCCTCCGCCTGCTGCGCCGCGGCGGGTCGTGCCATGCCGGTCCCGCTAGACTGGGCCACTTTTTTTGGCTGGAGCGTATGCGCATGAAGTCGTCTTTTCTGCCGGTGTCCCTGATCGGCGTTCCCACCGATATCGGCGCCGGCCATCGCGGTGCGCGCATGGGGCCGGAGGCGCTGCGCATCGCCGGGCTGCACGAGGCGCTGGCCAATCGCGGCGTGGAGGTGCGCGACGTCGGCAACATCGACGGCCCGCGCAATCCCTGGCAGGCGCCGGTCGACGGTTATCGTCATCTGGATGAGGTGGTGGCCTGGAACCGCGCGCTGATGGAGGCCAGCTATGCGGAACTGCGCGATGGCCGCATGCCGATCGTGCTTGGCGGCGACCATTGCCTGGGCATCGGCTCGATCACCGCGGTGGCGCGGCACTGCCGCGAGCAGGGCCGCAAGCTGCGCGTGCTGTGGCTGGACGCGCATTCGGACTTCAACACCAGCGAGGTCACCCCGTCGGGCAATGTGCACGGCATGCCGGTGGCCTGCCTGTGCGGGCTTGGTCCGCAGGCGCTCACCGAACTCGGCGGCAGTGCGCCGGCGCTGCGCCCGGAGCAGGTGCGGCAGATCGGCATCCGCTCGGTCGATCCCGAGGAGAAGCGGCTGATCAAGCAGCACCGCGTCGACGTGTACGACATGCGCTACATCGACGAGATGGGCATGAAACGGACCATGGAGGCGGCGCTGGACGGGCTCGACGCCGACACCCACCTGCACGTCAGTTTCGACGTGGATTTCCTCGACCCCAGCATCGCTCCGGGCGTCGGCACCACCGTGCCGGGCGGACCCAACTATCGCGAGGCGCAGCTGGTGATGGAGATGATCGCCGACAGCGGGCGCATGGCCTCGCTGGACATCGTGGAGCTGAATCCGGTGCTGGACCATCGCAACCTGACCGCGGAACTGGCGGTGGACCTGGTGGAGAGCTTGTTCGGCAAATCGACGCTGATGCGCGACTGATCGGTGCGGCCTCAGCCTGAATGGGTCGCCGGTTCATTCACGTGAAATCCACAGTCGTGACGGCAGATTCACCGCCAGACGGTAGCGCGGCGACGCCTATCGCCGCCCACCCCGACCACCTGCGATTGCCGAGGACGACACGATGAAGCGACTGACCACTCTGTTGATGCTGACCCTGTTCTGCGCTGGTGTGCTGACCGGCTGCAACACCGTCGCCGGCGCCGGCAAGGACATGCAGAAGGCGGGCGAGAAGGTGGAAGACAAGGCGCAGGATTGCAGCGCTGGCAAGTGCTGAGTTTCGCGCGGCCTGCGTGCCGCGTCCCATGACCAAGTAAAGGAGTGAAACCTATGAAGCGTACGTTTGCGTGGATGTTGCTGGCGATGTTCTCGGTGGGCCTGCTGTCCGGCTGCAACACCGTTGCCGGTGCCGGCAAGGACGTGCAGAAGGCGGGCGAGAAGGTCGAAGACGCCGCCAAGAACTGAGCCTCGTCTCAGTTGCGAAAACGGGTCGGCTTGCCGGCCCGTTTTTTTTGCGCGGCTGCCGGCCATGCGTAACGGTTCACGATGCTCATGCCGCGCTGACGCTGCATTGATCGGCCCGCGACGCAGGCGGCGCGATGCTGTGCAGGCGGCATGCAGCGCCGCCTACACATCACGAGAGATGCCATGAACAAAGACATCATTGCCGGCAAGTGGACCCAGCTCAAGGGCAAGATCAAGGCGCAGTGGGGCGACTTGACCGACGACGATTTCGACGTCGCCGAAGGCAATACCCAGTACCTGGCCGGCAAGCTGCAGGAGCGCTACGGCTGGGCGCGCGATCGCGCCGAAAAGGAAGTGCATGCCTTCCGCGACAGCCTGGGCAAGGAATACCACGACTGAGGCGTGCGCCGCCCCAGCGTCGTCGACACGGGCCGCATCGCGGCCCGTGTCTTTTTGTGTCCCTGCCGATCAGCGCGTCGGCGGATCCGGCACGTAGTCGCCGGGAAACGCATCCGGCGCGATCGCCACGCGCGGCGGTGGCAGGGCGCGCGGCAGCACGCCGCGTGCGATCAGCCGCGCGCGGCTGTCGTAGCGCAACGCGGTCCGTTGCATGGGCACGTCGCTGGCGCGCTGGAAGTCGGTGACGCGCGAGGGCGACCATTCGCGTGCGCCGTGGCCGGTGCCCAGGCGTTGTTGCACGCGTTCGGCGGCGTTGCGCTCGTGTGCATATGCCCGTGCATCGGCCGACGGCGCCGCCGCGAGCGGTGCGGCGGCACTGCGTCGCGGGATGTCCGCAACCGCTGCCGGTGCTGGCGTTGCGCTTGCGCGCGCCGGCGTCTCGGCTGCACGCTTTGCGTCGATGTCCGCGTCGCGCACGGCGCCATCGGGCCATGCGCGCGCTTCGTCGAACACCGCCATGCCAATCACGCCGACGTTGCGCGGGCGTCCGGTGCGCGCCGCATAGCTGTCCTCCAGGTCGGTGAACACGAACTGCGCCACGTCCTCGGACGATTTGCGCCAACCGGCGATCTCGGTCTGTTGCCACGGCGCCAGCACATAGCCGCGCTGGTCGCTGGCCGCGGTCTGGCCACTGACCGCGTTGACCCCGTCCACCGACAGCACCACCAGCACCCGCGCGCTGGTCAGGTTGGTCAGCCGCAGCGTGTAGCGGTGGCCGGGCGTGGCGGCGATCCAGCGCTCGCCACGCCAAGCATGCGTGGGCAGCGGAGCGTCGCCGGTATCGCGATCGATCACCTGCAACTGCACCGCCGGCGCCGAGGCCGGTGGCGAAGGCAACGGACGGAAGCCGCACAGCCCGCCGATGCACAGCACGGCGAAGGCGAGGACGGCGAGGAAACGGCGGGGCAGGGACGGAGCAAGAGCATGCATCGCGGCGACTCCAGGACGGGGACGCCGGATTGAACGCCCCACCTGCCGGAACGGGGTTGCCGCACAGCGGTTAAACTCGCTGGGTTTCCCCCCTGACCGTCCATTTCGCATGACCACCCGCGTTCTCACCGGCATCACCACCTCCGGCACGCCGCATCTGGGCAACTACGTCGGCGCCATCCGTCCCGCGCTGCAGGCCAGCCGGCGTCCCGGCATCGAGAGTTTCTTCTTCCTGGCCGACCTGCACAGCCTGATCAAGGCGCAGGACCCGGCGCGGACCCAGCGCTCGACCCTGGAGATCGCGGCGACCTGGCTGGCCGCGGGCCTGGATCCGGCGCTGGTGTGGTTCTACCGCCAGTCGGACGTGCCGGAGACCAACGAGCTGACCTGGTTCCTGACCTGCGTCGCCGGCAAGGGCATCCTCAATCGCGCGCACGCCTACAAGGCCGCAGTGGACAAGAACCGCGCCGACGGCGAGGACGACGATGCCGGCGTCACCGCCGGCTTGTTCATGTATCCGGTGCTGATGGCCGCCGACATCCTGCTGTTCAAGGCGCAACAGGTGCCGGTGGGCCGCGACCAGATCCAGCACATCGAGATGGCGCGCGACTTCGCGCAGCGCTTCAACCACGTCTACGGCCGCGAGCACTTCGTGCTGCCCGACGCGCTGATCGACGAGCAGGTGGCGACGCTGCCCGGGCTGGACGGGCGCAAGATGAGCAAGAGCTACGACAACACCATTCCGCTGTTCGCCCCGCGCGAGGAGCTGAAGAAGCGGGTGTTCGCCATCGTCACCGATTCGCGCGCGCCCGGCGAGCCGAAGGAGACCGAGGGCTCGGCGCTGTTCCAGTTGTACCAGGCCTTCGCCAGCGCCGAGGAGACCGCCGCGTTCGCGCAGGCGTTCGCCGCCGGCATCGGCTGGGGCGAGGCCAAGCAGCAGCTGTTCGAGCGCATCGATGCCGAGATCGCACCGATGCGCGTGCGCTACGAGGCGCTGATGGCGCGCCCGCAGGACATCGAGGCGATCCTGCGCGACAACGCGCAGCGCCTGCGCGAGCGCTATGCGATCCCGTTCCTGGCCGAGCTGCGGCACGCGGTGGGCCTGCGCGACCTGTCGGCGCAGGCCGGCAATGGCGCCGCAACGGCGACGGCCAAGCAGGCGCTGCCGAGCTTCAAGCAGTACCGCGAGGCCGATGGCCAGTTCTACTTCAAGCTGCTCGATGGCGAGGGCGTGCTGCTGTTGCAGAGCGGCGGTTTCGCCTCGCCGCGCGATGCCGGGCAGACCATCGCCGCGCTCAAGCAGGCCGCGCAGGCGGATGCGCTGCAGGCCGCGCCGGTGACGCTGGCCGCGCCGGCCGAGACGGTGCTGGCGGCGCTGGCGCGGTTGCGCGAGGCGGGCTGAGCACAAGCGGCGGTTCGTCGTAGGAGCGGCTTCAGCCGCGACAAGCATTCCCAGGAAGGCCTGTCGCGGCTGAAGCCGCTTCTACAGAAAAATGACGCGTTCCATTGCGACATCCGAAGCGCGTGTGTTTGCCGGTCGCCTGCAGTCGGGACTGAAGTCCCTCCCACACTGGGCGCTCGCGGTCGTCAGGGCGGTTCTGTCATTCGTCCTCCGTCCGGCCCTTGTCGGCAGCACTGGCAGTGCTCTCCATACCGCCTAGAATGGAGCCTCGCCCGCCACGCCTTTGCGCCATGCCACGCGATCCCAGCATCCATCTCGTCGATACCGGCTTCCAGCGCGCGCAGTTCGATGCCGCCTACCTGATCGTGGAGAACGGGCGCGGCGCCTTCGTCGACTGCGGCACCAGCCATGCGGTGCCGGTGCTGCTGGAGGCGCTGGCGCACGCGGGCCTGGCGCCGGGCGAGGTGGACTGGCTGATCCTCACCCACGTGCATCTGGACCATGCCGGTGGCGCCGGTGCGCTGCTGCAGCACTTGCCGAACGCGCGCCTGCTGGTGCATCCACGCGGCGCGCCGCACATGATCGATCCGGCGCGGCTGATCGCCGGCGCCACCGCGGTCTATGGCGAGACGGAGATGGCGCGCAGCTACGGCGCCATTGTGCCGGTGCCGGCGGAGCGCGTGGTCGTGGCCGAGGATGGCCATCGCCTGGCGCTGGCCGGGCGCGAGCTGCTGTGCATCGACACCCCGGGACACGCGCGCCATCACCTGTGCGTGTGGGACGCGCGCAGCCGCAGCTGGTTCAGTGGCGACACCTTCGGCCTGTCCTACCGCGAACTGGACAGCGCGCGTGGCGCGTTCGCGATCCCGACCTCGTCGCCGGTGCAGTTCGAGCCGGAAGCGATGCAGGCCTCGATCCAGCGCATGCTCGGCTACGCGCCGCAGACGCTGTATCTCACCCATTACGGTCCGGTGGAGGGGGCCGAGGCGCTGGCGGCGGAACTGCTGGAACAGTTGGAGGCGATGGTGGCGATCGCGCGTGGCTGCGATGGCCGCTCCGATCGTCATCGTTGCCTGGTCGCCGCACTGACCGCGCTGTATCTGGAGCGGGCGCGGCTGCATGGCTGCCCGTTGGACGATGCCGGCGTGGAGCGCGTGCTGCACATGGACATCGAGCTCAATGCGCAGGGGCTGGCCTGCTGGCTGGAGCGTCCCGCGCGCTGAACGACGCCTCGCGTCGCGCACGCGAACGCCACGCAGCGCTGTCTCGGCGCGACGCCATTCTCTACACTGTGCGGCCCGCTTGTTGCCAGGTCGTGACCGTGAACCCGATGCGCATGTTGCTGCTGTCCGCTTCCCTGTTCATGGGAGGTGCGGCACAGGCGGCCAACGATGCGCTGGCCGGCGATGCCGGAAGCGACGCCGATGCGCTGGAGCGGCATGCGTTGCCGGCGGCGTGCGATTCTTCGGAGGGCTGCGGTCCGGCGCTGCCGGGCTGAGCGCGATTGGCGGAAAGGGTGCGAGGTTGTGCAGCATGTTGGCTGCGCGTTACCAGCGCCTGCGCGCGATGGCGGCGATGCATGCGGTCGCGCTGGGTATCCCGGCAGAAGGGAATCTTCGTTAGCGATCAAAAGCTTCTCGTAGGAGCGGCTTCAGCCGCGACGGGGCGTTGCCGCGCATGGCCGTCGCGGCTGAAGCCGCTCCTACACGGGAAAAACGGGACGACGGGGTGCCTTGCGAGGCTGCGATAAAGCGCTGGTAGAAATGCACTTAAACCGCTTCTACGGCCCGCATATGCGGGCACCGCGCGGCGACCACGCAACGCCGCTCAGGCGGTGGTATCGATCAATCCGCCGACGATGCCCTGATTGAGCAGATCGCCGGTCACCGTGCCGCTGAGGTCGGGATTGGACTGCAGCAGCGACGACAGCTGCGGCGTCAGGCCCTGGCTGCTGAAGACGCCAGAGGCGTTGTACAGGCCGGGGGTCGACGGCGGCGCGGTGATGGTGCCGAGCAGGCCCTGGTCGTAGGTCTGCGTGGCCTGGTCGAGGGTGGGATACGGCGAGGTGGCCGTCGAGGTCGACGTGCCGGTGCTGCTACCAGTACCAGTGGTCGACGTCGAAGGATCGGTGCTGGAACCGGAGGTGCCGGTGGTCGAGGCCGCATCGGTGGGGCCGGCGCTGACGATGCTGTTGAACAGCCCGGCGGCGTTGTAGGTCAGGCCCGTGTCCGCTGCGGTACTCCCGGCAAGTCCGCCGAGGCTGAGGATCACCGAGGCGTCGCCGGACAACTCCACGGCCTGTTGCACCGCCGCCGGATCGTTGCTGGATACGATGGGGTTGCCGGCCTGGGCCGAATCGCCCGAGGTGCCCGTTGTAGAGAAGCCATAGGGCGAGGCGCCATACGGATTGACGGTGCCGAGCGGCGACAGTGCGGTAGCGATGGCCATGGCGGTGCTTGGCGAGCGGGTATGTACGCGTACAGATACGCCCGTGCGGCTGAACCGTCTCTTAGGTATTTCGCGGCGCGGTGGAGCGCGGCAGCAGGTGCCGACCGCGCTGTCATGGACGTCCGTGCATCGGTGAAGATGTCAGGGCCAGAACTGCTGTGAGCAGCACACTCGCTGCGCGAGGCCGATCCCGTTTCATCGACTGGGACGCGGCACGGACGGTCGCGCACAGGAGCAGCCGCCGACGCACTTCGGCGTGCCCATGCTGGCCTGCAACACCAGCTTGGTTGTGCTGGTAGAGCGCCAAATGCCGCTCCTGGTGGCGCCGATGCCAATTGGATGCGCGTTCGGCACCCGGCGCGGACACCGCGCCAGCCGCGGCGCATCGCTGCCTCGCTGCGCCGCCGCGACCTGCGGCAGCCGGGCGCTCTCAGCGCGAGGCGCGGCGCGGCGCGGATTTGCAGGGGTACCGTTTGGCCAGAGCCTGCACGACCAGGTCGCTGGCGCGTTCGTCCAGGCGGGCGTCGGGCAGCGCGCCGAGATCGGCGACCAGGGCCTGGATATCCGGTGGGCCGGACTGGCCGGCCGGTCGGCACCATCGCGCGCCCTCGCTGCCGGCCGCGATGCCGAGCATGTACGCCGCCGCCGTGCGCGAGGACACCATGACCCGCAGTTCCTGCGGTTGCTGTGGGCCCAGGTCGGCGGCCAGTGAGCCGTCCAGCGGGGCTTCCAGCAACTGATGTCCGTTCAAGTCCCAGGGTCCGGCAGGCGGGCGTGCCGCGCTGTTGCTGCTGAGCGCGGCCAGCAAGGGCAGCGCGAGCCAGGTGCGGTGTGATGTCATCCACGACTCCTTTCTCGACGAGTGGCCCGCACGCCGCAGCGCGCGACATGCGCGGGTGAAGCGGCTTGCGCGCAGACCAGGTGCTCTAGAATAGCGCCCCCGCTGTCTCTGGCGCTCTCCGATGCCGTCCGCTCCTGTCGCTGCCGCGCCCGCGCGCGGCGGCTTCGTCGTTCTCGCCCTGTTCCTGGTCTACGTCGTCTGGGGCTCGACCTATCTGGCGATCCGTTTCGCCCTCGAGGGCGGCGCGCCGCCGCTGAGCGTGGTCTCCGGCACCCGCTTCGTGATCGCCGGCAGCGTGCTGTACGCGGTGCTGCGCTGGCGCGGCGTGGCCGCGCCCACGCGCGCGCAGTGGCGGCCGCTGGCCATGCTCGGTGCGCTGATGCTGGTTTGCGGCAATGGCCTGGTGGTGCTGGCCGAGCGTCAGGTGTCCTCGGGGCTGGCGGCAGTGGCGGTGGCCTCGGTGCCGCTGTGGATGGCGCTGTTCGGCACGCTGCGCGGCCACCACGCCAGCCGCGGCGAATGGCTGGGCATCGTGGTCGGCTTCGCCGGGGTGGTGTGGCTCAATGCCGGCAGCAGTCTCAATGCCAGCCCGCTGGGCCTGGTGCTGCTGTTGATCGCGCCGGTCGGCTGGGCGTTCGGTTCGGTGTGGTCGCGCGGGCGCGACCTGCCGATGCCGTTCATGGCCGCCGCCGGGCAGATGCTGTGCGGCGGGGTGATGCTGGTGGCGGTCGGCCTGCTCAGCGGCGAACGCCTGCACACGCTGCCGAGTGCGCAGGGCATGCTGGCGGTGGCCTACCTGTGCGTGTTCGGCTCGATCGTCGCCTTCACCGCCTACGTGTGGCTGCTGCAGAACGTGCGCCCGGCGCTGGCCGGCAGCTATGCCTACGTCAATCCGGTGATCGCGGTGGCGCTCGGCAGTTGGCTCGGCAGCGAACGCTTCAGCGCCAGCGATTTCGGCGCGATGGCGGTGATCCTGGCCGGCGTGGTGGTGATCACCGTGGCGAGGACCCGGCGATGACCGCGGCCGCCGAGCAGGAGGCCCGGCGCGGCCTGTGGATCACCGCGGCGACCTTCGCGCTGTGGGGCGTGGTGCCGGTGTACTGGCACCTGCTGCAGGCGGTGCCGTCGCCGCACATCATCGCCCACCGCATCGTCTGGAGCACGCTGCTGGTGGTGGCCTGGCTGGTGTACAGCGCACGCCTGCAGTGGTGGCGGCGCATCGCCGCGCAGCCGCGCGCGCTGGCCACGCTGGCGCTGAGCAGTGTGGCGATCGCCTTCAACTGGGGCCTGTACATCTGGGCGGTCAATGCCGGTCACGTGATCGAGACCAGCCTGGGCTACTTCATCAATCCGCTGGTCAACGTGCTGCTCGGCGTGCTGGTGCTGCGCGAGCGGCTGCGTCCGCTGCAATGGCTGGCGGTGGCCTGCGCCGCGCTCGGCGTGGCCTGGCTGACGGTCGACGCCGGCACGCTGCCGTGGATCGCGCTGGGCCTGGCCGGCTCGTTCGGCCTGTATGGCCTGTTGCGCAAGCTGGTGCAGGTGGATGCGGTGGCAGGGCTGGGCGTGGAAAGCCTGTACCTGTTCCTGCCGGCGCTGGGCTTCGTGCTGTGGGGCGAGGCCGGCCACGGCGGCGGCTTCGTCGGCGGCTGGGGCTGGCGCAACGACCTGCTGCTGGCATTCGGCGGCGTGGTGACCGCGGTGCCGCTGATCGGCTTCGCCTACGGTGTGCGGCGCATCCCGCTGTCGCTGGTCGGGCTGCTGCAATACATCGCGCCAAGCCTGCAACTGCTGCTGGGCGTGTGGTTCTTCCGCGAGCCGTTCGACGCGGGCAAGGCGATCGGCTTTGCCGCCATCTGGATCGGGTTGTTGCTGTTCGCCGGCGAGAGTCTGTGGCGGCGAGCGGGGATTCGGGATTAGGGATTGGGGATTGGCAAGAGCAGAAACAGCGCAGCCCGCTGTTACGAATCCCCAATCCCGACTCCCGAATCCCGTTTCACGCCCGGCGCACCCGTCAGCTGCAACTCGGGATCCGCGCGCGGCGGCAGCGGCTGCGGGCAGCGGCCGCCGTGGCTCGGCGACTGCAGGTCGGCGAACCAGTCCTCCACGGTCGGCGCCAGCAGGTCCAGCCGCATCGGCAGGCTCAGGTGGTTCTCGCCGGGCATCTCCAGGTAGTGCGCGCGCGGGGCGTCCAGCGCCAGCAGGCGGCCGTGCGCCACTGGGATGTGCTGGTCGGCGCTGCCGTGCAGCAGCAGCACGCAGGCTGGTGCGGCGCGCGCGGCGGCGGTGACGTCGACCTGGTCCAGGTTCAGCGCCAGGCGCTGGTTGGCGTTGGCGATGACCGCGTCCAGGTTCTGCCCGCCGTAGCGCCAGCGCGCCAGGTCCATCGCCGCGCTGGCCATCCAGCCGCGCGGGCGGCTGGCGAGCATGTGCGGGATCATGTCGCGGATGCCGCGGCCGGCGTTGGCGAAGGATTCCATGGCAACCACGCCGTCGACCTGATCGCCGAGCTTCTGCGCGGCGAACAGCGCGGTGGCCGCGCCGTAGGACACGCCGAACAGGTACACCGGGCCCTGCACCTCGCCGCTGGCGCGCAGGGCGCGGATTACCGCGACCACGTCGTCGGACTCGCGGGTGCCGTAGCCGGCCGGGCCGCCGCCGGAGCGGCCGTGGTTGCGCAGGTCGATGCTGATGCTGCGGTAGCCGGCCTGGGCCAGGTCCAGCGACCACGGCAGCAGCGAGTCGCCGTCCATCATCCAGCCGTGCAGCAGTACCACGGTGCCGCGCGGGGCCACGTGCGTAGCCGGCGCCGGGGTGCCCACGTCCATGGCGAAGTCGGCGTGCTCGTGGCCGCTGGCATCGCGGCCGGCATGCTCGTAGCGGTAGCGCATGTGGTAGTCGCCCGGGTCGATGGCGCGCCAGAAGATCGGGATGCCGCCGGGCACCACCACGTGGCCGCTGCGATTGGGCAGCGTCGCCAGCAGGCTCTGGATGCGCTCCTCGTCCATCAGCGGCGACACGCCGCCCGGCGCGACCAGGCGGTCGCTCAGCGAGGTGGAGGAGCAGGCGCTCAGCCACAGGCTGGCGCAGAGGACGAGCAGCAGGCGCAGGCGCGAGGACATGGACGTGGCGGCGTGGAACCAAATGGCCGCGCAGGCTAGCGCCTCGGCGGCCGCCGTTCTACCGCGTTTCGATGACGAAACGATGACGCGTCAGCGGCCATTGGGCCAGGCCGGGACAGGGGTCCCGGCCTGGCACGTTCAGCCCTGGCGCTACAGCGCGCGCAGGGCGGTGGTGATCGGCAGACGCGCGGCGCGCAGCGCCGGGAACAGGCCGCCGACCAGGCCGATGCCCAGCGCCCACTTCAACCCGGTCCACAGCAGCGGCGGGGACACCTTGAACTGGAACACCACCTGGCTGAAGTTGCTGCCCAGGGTGGAGACGCTGTAGCCGTTGAAGATCGCCCAGGCGATCAGCCCGCCCAGCACCCCGCCGAGCAGCGCCAGCAGCATGGTCTCCAGCATCACCGCCACCACCACCGGCAGCCCGCGGAAGCCCAGCGCACGCATGGTGGCGATCTCGCGGGCACGGGTGGCGACTGCGGCGTACATGGTATTGAGCGCGCCGAACACCGCACCGATCGCCATGATGGTGCCGATGAAGGTGCCCAGGATCTCCAGCACCTTGCTGAGGTTGCCGCCCTGCTTGCGGTAGTACTCGCGGGTGGTGAACACGTCCAGCTTCAGCCGCGGGTCGGCATCCATCGCCGCCTTGAACTGGCGGAAGCCGTCCTGGCCCTGGGTGCGCACGCTGATCGACTGGTAGGCGCTGCGGTTGTAGGTGGTGGCCAGGGTCTGGGTGTCGGTCCACAGTTCCGAGTCGTGCGCGTCGCCGCTGGCGAACACGCCGACCACGGTCCAGGCCTGGTTGCCCAGGGTCAGGGTCTGGCCGAGCTGCAGGCCGCGGAACTGCGACTGCGCGCCCTTGCCGACCACGATCTCGCGCAGGCCCGGCTTGAAGCGACGCCCCTGCAGGAGCTTGACCTTGTCGTGTACCGCCCAGCCCTGCTCGCCGACGCCGCGGAACTGCGCGTTGACGTCGCTGCCGTCGGACTTGGACTGCAGGTTCACCACCTGCGACAGTTCCGGCGAGACCAGCGGGCGGTTGTCGGCGCCGCGCGCCACGCCGGCCAGGCTGGCGATCAGCGGCACCTGGTCGCGGGTGATGACCGAGTTGGTCTCGGCCTGCGAGCCGCCGCGCAGGACGATGGCGGTGGTGTCGTCGCCGGTGCTGTCCAGGGTCGCCTGGAAGCCCTGGCCCATCGCCAGCATCGCCACCAGCACGCCGACCACGCCGGCGATGCCGACCACGATCACCGAACTGGCGCCCCAGCGCTGCGGCAGGCTGGCGATGCCGATGCGCGCGGCGGCGAGCGACAGCCGGCCGCTGCGGGTGACCAGCAGCAGCACGGCGAGCACCGCCACCAGCGCCAGCACCAGGAACCAGGGCAGGGCGATCCAGATTCCCAGGCCGAGCGCCAGCGCCGCGATCGCCAGGACATTCCATAACCATTGCATCTTCATTGCGTTGTTCCTCGGGTCTGCGTCGCCGTCCGTGGCATCGCTGTGCTGGAGAGAGGGGGCGGGCTCAGCGCCCGGCCAGGGCGTCGACGATCTTCAGCCGCTGCGCGCGCAGCGCCGGCAGCAGGCCGACCACCACGCCGATGACCAGCATCAGCGCCGCGCCGATCAGCCAGGTCTGCGCCGGCACCGCGTGCACCGGCAGCGCGCCGCGGCTGGCGCTGGCCAGCACCGGGATCGCCGCCGCCGCCAGCGCCATGCCGAGCAGGCCGCCGAGCACGATCAGCAATACCGACTCCACGATCACCAGGGTCAGCACCGTGCGGTCCTGGAAGCCCAGGGTCTTGAGTGTGGCCAGTTCCGGGATGCGCTCACGCACCGCCTGCGCCATGGTGTTGCCGGTCAGCAGCACCAGGGTGAAGAACACCGCGCCCATGATCGAGGTGACGATCAGGCCGATGTCGGCGAACTGCTTGACGAAGGCCTGCTGGAACGCCGACTCGGTCTGCGACTTGGTCTCGTGGTCGGAGTTGGCCGACAGCGCATCGATCGCCTGCGCCACGCGCGAAGCGTGCTCGGGGTTGTCCAGCCGCACCGTGTACCAGCTGACCTTGCCCTTGATGTAGTCGTTGCTCTCGTCGAAGTACTTCCAGTTCATCATCAGCTGGTTCTCGGCCTGCACGTTGGCGCGGTCCTTGGCCTTGAAGATCGCCTTCAGCTCCAGCGGCCAGTCGTTGCTGCCGCCGCGCGGGAAGATGGTGGCCTGCAGCGGGATCACGTCGCCGACCTTCCAGCCGTTCTTCTTCGCCAGCGCCTCGCCCACCGCCGCACCGGTGCGGGTGTCGCGGAAGGCCTTGAGCTGCTCCGGCGGCACCACGTATTCGCTGTACACGTCGAAGAAGTTCGGCGCGACCGAGAAGTTGGGGAAGAAGTCCTTGGGATCCTTGTAGATGCCACCGAACCACATCGCATAGGTCACGTCGCGCACGCCCGGCACGCTGCGGATCTGCGACTCCAGGCGCACCGGCAGCGACTGGGTGATCGACAGCCGCGAGGCCACCACCAGGCGGTTGACCCCTTCCACCGAGCCGCCGGCGGTGAACGCCACGCGCACCGAGTCGAGCAGGCCGAACAGCAGGAAGGCGACGATCACCGAGAACAGGGTCAGCAGCGTCCGCGTCTTGCTGCGGAACAGTTGCGCCCAGATCAACGAGAAATACTTCATGGCATCGCCTCGCTCAGTGCGCGGCCGGCGCGTCGGCCAGCTCGCCCTTGTCCAGGTGCACGGTATGGGTGGCGTACTCGGCGGCCTTGGGATCGTGGGTGACCATGACGATGGTCTTGCCGTGGCTGCGGTTGAGTTCCTGCAGCAGGCCCAGCACGTCCTCGGCCGAGCGCCGGTCGAGATCGCCGGTGGGTTCGTCGCAGATCAGGAAGGTGGGATCGGAGACAATGGCGCGTGCGATGGCCACGCGCTGTTGCTGGCCGCCGGACAGTTCGCTGGGCTTGTGGTTGCGGCGTTCGGCCAGGCCGACCAGGGTCAGCGCGATCTCGGCATTGCGCTTGCGCTGGGCGGCGCTGAGCGAGGTCAGCAGCAGCGGCAGTTCGACGTTCTTCTGCGCGGTGAGCATCGGCATCAGGTTGTAGAACTGGAACACGAAGCCGACGTGGTGGCTGCGCCAGGTGGCGAGCTGGCCGCCGCTCATGCGGTCGATGCGCTGGCCTTCGATCTCGATCTCGCCGCCGCTGGGCGAATCCAGCCCGCCGATCAGGTTGAGCAGTGTGGTCTTGCCGGAGCCGGACGGGCCCATCAGGGCGACGAAGTCGCCGCGGGCGATATCCAGGTCGATGCCGTGCAGGACCTGGACTTTCTCGGGGCCGCGCTGGTAGGTCTTGGTGACGTTGCGCAGGGTGACGAGGGTGGACATGGTGGTGTTCCTGGCGGTGGACGAGGTGGAGGCGATGCGGTCGCCGGTGGCGGCGATGGGATTACGGTTGCGGTTGCGGTTGCGGTTGCGGTTGCTATTGCTGTTGCTGTTGCTTCGGCTGTTGCCGTTGTTCTTGTTTTTGACTTGCCGGGTTCCCTTCCGAAGCGGCGGCCATCGCGGGGAAACACCCGAAGGGCGGCGTACATGGATGTACGCCGTCCGCGGCAGGGGCAGGATGCCCCTTCCGCGGATCCCCGTGATGGACGCGGACCCGGAGCGCGTTAGCGCGGAGGGCGCGTAGGCAGGGTGTGCTTTCTTTTGGTTACTTTTCTTTGCACAAGCAAAGAAAAGTAACTCGCCGCAAGGCGAAAGCTTTTGCTCTTGCATTTGCTGCTACTGCGGCGGCCGCTGGATTGTAGGAGCGGCTTCAGCCGCGACAGCCATGACCAATTACGTTTGTCGCGGCTAACGCCGCTCCTACAGATCTTCTCGTTTGACACTCAAGATTGAAGCAACAGCAAAGGCTTTCGCCCTTTCGGGCGAGTTACTTTTCTTTGCTCGCGCAAAGAAAAGGTAACCAAAAGAAAGCGCGCCCTGCCTTGCGCCCTCCGCGCTGCGCGCTCCGGGTCCGCGGATGCACCGGGGATTCGCGGAAGGGGCATCCTGCCCCTGCCGCGAACGGCGCACATCCATGTGCGCCGCCCTTCGGGTTTTTCCCCGGTCCATCCGCCGCTGCGGAAGGGAACCCGGTAAGTCAAAAGCAAAAACAACAGCAACGGCGGTGAAGCAACGGCAGAAGCAACAGCAGAAGCAACAGCGTCACTTTGGCACTTGTTCCCCCATGCAACTGCACCGAGGGATCGGAAAAGCAGAAGCAAGCACTGCAACAACTGTAAAAACTGGAGCTTGATAGGTTCGGCTGCGGCAGGCGCCGCTGAAACTGACTACATCAGACAGCTGCGACGTCGAGGCGCTGGCGCAGTACGCAGCACACCGTCGTGCGCTACTGCGCCCCGGCCTCCGCCGTCTTCACCTGTATACCCGCATGCAAGGCCTCCGGCGGATCCAGCACCACCGTGTCGCCCGCGGACAGGCCGGACAGCACCTGGCGGTCGTCGCCCAGGGCGATGCCGGTCTTCAGCGCGCGCTGTTCGACCGTGTTGTCGTCCTTGACCGCGAACGCCACGTCCTGGCCGGCGCGCTTGACGATCGCCGCGCCCGGCACCCGCACGCCCTGCGGCGTGTGCTGCGCCTGCGGCTGCGGCGCCTCCAGGAAGCTGACCCGTACGCCCATCTCCGGCACGATCCGCGCGTCCTTCTGCTTCAGCGCCACCCGCACCTTCACCGTCGCCTTGCCGCGGTCGGCGGAGGGGATGATCGCGATCACCTCGGCGGGGATCTTCCAGTCCGGATACGCGTTGAGCGTGGCCTCCACCGGCATGCCCGGCTTGACCCGGCCGATGTAGGACTCGCCCACCTCGACCTCGATCTCCAGCGAATCCATGTCGACGATGGTGCCGATGCCGGTACGGGTGAAGCCGCCGCCGGCCGACAGCGGCGAGACGATCTCGCCCGGCTGCGCCGCCTTGGCGGTGACCACGCCGGAGAACGGCGCACGCACGATGGTGTTGTCGACGTTGAGATCGGAGATCGACAGCTGGTTGCCGGCCACCGCCACGTTGCGCTGCGCGTTCTGCAACTGCGCGCGCAAGGCGTCGCGCTGCGCCACCGCCTGCTCGTACTGCGAGCGCGAGACCAGTTGCTGGCCGGCCAGGGTCTGCAGCCGCTGCGCATCGGCATCGGCCTGGCGCACCTGTGCCTGCATGTTGGCGACCAGGCTGCGTGCCGCGTCCAGTTGCGAGGCCGACAGCACCCGCTGCGCGTTGGCGTCGATCGGGTCCAGCGTCGCCATCACCTGGCCTGCCTCCACGCGCATGCCTTCCTCGATGCGCACCTCGCGGACCTTGCCGGTGATCTTGGCCGACACCGTGGCCATGCGCCGCGCCACCACGTAGCCGCTGGCGTCCAGCACCGAGGCGCTGCTGCTGCCGGGGGCGATCGCCACCACCGCCGCGGTACGCACCTCCAGCGGCTTGCTGCGGCCGAACAGCCACCAGCCGCCGGCGCCCAGGGCGAGCAGCACCACCAGCAGCACCAACGCGATCCACAGCCCGCGCCGCGACGGCGGCTCGCTCGGCGGCGCCTTGCGGTCGATACGGAGTTCCTTGAGCAGGTCGGAGGAAGTACTCATCGTGTCCTTGAACGAAACGGTCGGCGCGCTGCAGTGTGCGAGCCACCGGCCGCCGTGGGCATGGCCGGAAGTCACTTTCTGCGGTGCGCTGCAACGGGAAGAAACGCCGCCCCTCGGCGTGGATCGCAGCATGCGGCAATCGTGCCGGGGCTGCCAGTGACAGATGTCATTCGATGCAGTTGACGCGCCGCACTGGGCGGCGCCCCGGCCGCGGCGCAGCCTAGGCACTCCCCGCCACCACTGGAGTTGTCCATGCCTGACCATGATGCGTTGCCGCTGGCGCAGCTCAGCGGCGTCCACAAGCGCTACGGGGCGCTGGTCGCGCTCGACGGCGTCGATCTGCAGTTGCGCCGTGGCCAGTTGCTGGCGCTGCTGGGCGCCAACGGTGCCGGCAAGAGCACCGCGGTGAGCCTGCTGCTCGGGCTGCAGACGCCCGACGCCGGCAGCGTGCGCCTGTGCGGGCAGGATCCGCGGGCGCTGGCCGCACGCCGCCAGGCCGGGGCGATGCTGCAGACCGCCGGTCTGCCGGAGACGCTGCGTGTGGGCGAGCTGCTGCTGCAGGCGCGCGGCTACTATCCGCAGCCGCGCAGCGTCGCCGACTGCGTGGCGCTGGCCGGGCTGGACGGGTTGATGGCGCGCCGCTACGGCCAGTTGTCCGGCGGCCAGCAGCGGCGTGTGCAGTTCGCGATGGCGATCTGCGGGCGGCCGCGGGTGCTGTTCCTGGACGAGCCCAGCACCGGCCTGGACATCGAGGCGCGGCAGGGCCTGTGGCGGGCGATCCGCGAGCTGGTCGCCGACGGCTGCGCGGTGCTGCTGACCACGCACTATCTGGAAGAGGCCGAGGCGCTGGCCGATCGGGTGGCGGTGCTGCAGCGCGGCACGCTGATCGCCGAGGGCAGCGTCGCCGAGCTGCGTGCGCGCTTCGAACAATGCACCATCCGCTGCCGCAGCGCGCTGCCGGCGGCGCAGGTGGCGCAGTGGCCGCAGGTGCGCCACGCCGAGAGCCGCGACGGCGTGCTGGAGGTGGTCGCCGAGCCGGCCGAGCCGGTGGTGGCGCGCCTGCTCGCCAGCGATCTGGCGCTGACGGCGCTGGAAGTCCGCCGCGCCGGCCTGGCCGACGCCTTTCTCGCCATCACCCGTGCGGAGGCCGCATGAACCCGATCGATCTTTCCGTTGCGCCGCCGGCGGCCGCCTGGTCGTTGCGCGACCAGGGCGCGCTGCTGCTGCGCGAGATCCGCTACGAGGTGCTGCGCTGGCTGCGTACGCCGTCGTTCGCCTTGCCCACGCTGCTGTTCCCACCGCTGTTCTACCTGCTGTTCGGGGTGCTGCTCAATCATGGGCGCCACGACGCGGCGGTGTACCTGATGGCCAGCTACAGCGTGTTCGGGGTGATGGCGCCGGCGCTGTTCGGCTTCGGCGTCGGCCTGGCGCTGGACCGCGAACGCGGCCTGCTGGCACTGAAGCGGGCGATGCCGGTGCCGCCGCTGGCGCTACTGCTGGCGCGCACTGCGCTGGCGATGGCGTTCGCGCTGGCGATCGGGGTGCTGCTGCAGGCGCTGGCCGCCGTGCTCGGTGGGGTGATGCTGACGCCGGCGCAGCGGATCGGGTTGCTGCTGGTCGACGTGCTGGGCACGCTGCCGTTCTGCGCGATCGGGCTGGCGCTGGGCGCCTATGCCGGCGGCAGCGGTGCGCCGGCGCTGGTCAACCTGATCTACCTGCCGATGGCGTTCCTGTCCGGGCTATGGATCCCGCTGCAGTTGCTGCCGGCATGGCTGACCACGCTGGCGCCGCTGTGGCCGTCCTATCACCTGGGCCAGTTGGCGCTGCGCGTGGTCGGCCAGGCCGACGGCCACGGCAGCATCGGCCATGTCGCCGCGTTGCTGGCGGTGACGGTGGCGTTCTACGCACTGGCGCAGCGGCGCCTGCGCCGCGGCTGATGGCGCGCCGTGCCGATCCCGACGTCGCCGCGCGGTTCCGCGCGCCGGCGCCTTCGCTAAGCTATGCGCCGCGGCGGCCGTGCCGCCCTGGGAGCCCGACGTGATCGCCTTGCTGCACGCCTCGCCCGACTCGCTGATCGCCCGCCGCATCGGCTGGAGCTCGGCCAAGTCCAGCACCCACTGGTTCGTGTGGCTGTCGCTGGTGTGGTCGATCTGGCTGTTCGTCACTCCGCTGTACGAGCCGTACTACTTCCGCAACTGGTTCCCGCCGACGCTGGCCAGCTACCTGGTATTTCTGGCCCTGTACTACGTGGCCTATTACCTCCACCGGCGCTACCTGCCGTGGTGCGTGGCGGGCATGGCCGCGCTGGCGTTCGTGTTGCTGCCGTACAACCCGGGCGCGCAGTGCTACATCATCTATGCCTGCGCCTTCCTGGCGTTCTGCCTGTCGCCGGCGCGGGCGGTGGCGGCGATGCTGCTGGTGCTGGCCCTGTTCGCGCTGGCCTGGACGCTGCGCGGCTGGTCGCCGCTGTACATGGTCAGCGCGGTGGTGGTGGGTCTGTCGGTGGGGCTGATGAACATCAGCTTCGAGCGCCGTGCGCGCGGCGAGGCGCAACTGCGCCTGAGCCACGAGGAAGTGCGGCGCCTGGCGGCGGTGGCCGAGCGCGAGCGCATCGGCCGCGACCTGCACGACCTGCTCGGCCACACCCTGTCGCTGGTGGCGCTGAAGTCGGACCTGGCCACGCGCCTGCTCGCCCACGACGCCGCCGCAGCGCAGCGCGAGATGGAGGAAGTGGGCCAGGTCGCACGCGAGGCGCTGGGCCAGGTCCGGCGCGCGGTCAGTGGCATCCGCGCCGCGCAGCTGGCCGCGGAGATCGCCGCCGCCAAGCTGCTGCTGGAATCGTCGGGGGTGAGCTTCCGCTACCAGGTCGAGGCCTTGCCGCCGTGCCCGCAGCTGGAGACGGTGTTCGCGCTGGTGCTGCGCGAGGCCGCCACCAACATCCAGCGCCATGCCCGCGCCAGCCACGCGCAGTTGCGGCTGTGGTGCGAGCGCGGCCAGGCCCTGCTGGAACTGCGCGACGACGGCCGCGGCGGCGCGCTGCAGCCGGGCACCGGGCTGAGCAGCATGCGCGAGCGGCTGGAGGCGGTGGGCGGCAGCCTGCGCATCGCCTCCGAGCGCGGCCTGGGCACCTGCCTGGTCGCCGCCGCGCCGTTGCCGCGGATCGAGGCGACCGTGGTGCCGGAACCCGCAGCGGCACCGCGGGTGCCCGCGCCGGCGGACCAGGACGCCGCGCTGGGCTGAGCGCCGGCCCGGCCCGGGCACTACAATGGGCCGACAAGGACCGGGGGGTGCCGTGATTCGTTTAGTGCTGGCGGAGGACCAGGCGATGGTGCGCGGTGCGCTGGGCGCACTGCTGGGCCTGGAGGCGGACCTGGATTTGGTCGCCAGCGCGGCCGACGGCGAGGCCGCGTGGCGCGCGCTGCAGGCGCATTCCCCCGACCTGTTGGTCACCGATATCGAGATGCCCGGCCTCAGCGGGCTGGAGCTGGCCCAGCGCATCCAGCGGCAGCAACTGCCGGTGCGCGTCATCATCGTCACCACCTTCGCCCGTCCCGGCTTCCTGCGGCGCGCGCTGGATGCCGGGGTCGGCGGCTACCTGCTCAAGGACGCACCGCCGCAGCGGCTGATCGAGGCGATCCGCCAGGTGCACCGCGGCGGCCGCGCGATCGATCCGGAACTTGCGCTGGAAGCGTGGTCCGAAGCCGACCCGCTCAACGACCGCGAGCGCCAGGTGCTGCGCCTGGCCGGCGAGGGCGCCTCGGCCGGCGACATCGCCACGCAACTGGGGCTGTCGTCGGGCACGGTGCGCAATTACCTGTCCGAGGCGATCGGCAAGCTTGGGGTCGGCAACCGCATCGAGGCGGCGCGGCTGGCCCGGCAGAAGGGCTGGCTATGACGCGCCGCGCCGTGTGGCCTGGAATTTGCATGGCTCCCTGCGCTTGACTGCGCAGCGCAGTTGGTGGCGCGCGCGGCCTACCTCCCTTCCACTCGTCGACGCCATGCCCTCCACCACGATCAACCGCTATGGCGTGCCGCTGGCCCTGCTGCTGCTGTTGGGCATCAGCGGCGGCGTGCTGGTGGGCAGCGAGCGCTTCCTCGACGATGCCGCCGAGGTGCAACGCAGCCACCAGGTGATTGCCGGCATCAACGGCCTGCAGCTCAACCTCGCCGACTGCGATGCCTCCCTGCGCGGCTTCCTGCTGCTGGGCAGCCGCGAGCATCTGGCCGACTTCCGCGGCTGCCAGCAGACGCTGCCGGCGCGGCTGGAGCAACTGGCCGCGCTGGTACGGCACGACCCCGCCCAGCAGCAGCGCTTGCGCCTGGTGCAGGCGCAGGTGCAGACGCGCATGCGCGACAGCGCGCGGGCCGTGGCCCGTTTCGAGCGCGGCGGCGGCCCGGGCATGCTCAGGCCTGACCCGGAGCGCGCACGCCAGGGCCGCGTGCTGTCGCAGGCGATCCGGCGCAACACCGACAGCATGGTGCGCAGCGAGCGCGCGGCGCTGGCGAGCAGCGCCCGCTCCACCGCCGCCAACGCCGACCTGCTGCGCCGGCTGGCGGTGGTCGGCATTCCCGCCGTCTGTGCGATGACGCTGTGCCTGTACCTGCTGCTGCGCCGCGAGATCGGCCGGCGCAGCCAGGCCGAGTTGCGTGGCCACCATGCCAATGCGCTGCTGGTGGGCACCGTGCAGCAGATGCAGCGCACCGAACAGGATCTGCGCACGCTCAACCGCTGCAGCCGCGGGCTGCAGAGTTGCGTGCAGCAGGACGAGGCGGTGGAGGTCGCGCGGCAGGCGCTGGAACGCCTGCTCGGCGATGCCGGCTGCAGCGTGTACTGCACCGATGCGGCAGGCGAGCAGGCCGTCTGCGTGGCGCATTGGGGCGAAGAGGCGCTGTGCATGCCGGCGCTGTCGCTGAGCAGCTGCGAAGGTCTGCGCAGCCGCGCCACCCAGATCCAGCGGCCCGGCGCGGCGCCGGCCTGCGCCCACGCCGCCGGCGCGGCGCGGCATGGCACCTGCGTGCCGATGGTGGTGCAGGGCGAGCCGCTGGGGCTGATCCATCTGTCCAGCCGCGATCCGACCCTGCTCGAGCGCCTGCCCCTGGTCGAGGTGGTGGCCGAACAGCTGGCGATGGCGCTGCACAACCTGCAGTTGCGCCAGCGCCTGCGCACGCAGTCGATCCGCGATCCGTTGACCGGGCTGTACAACCGCCGCTACCTGGAAGAATCGCTGGTGCGCGAACTGGCGCGCTGCGAGCGGCGCGAGCAGCCGCTGGCGCTGATGATGCTGGACCTGGACCACTTCAAGGCGCTCAACGACCGCCTCGGCCACGCCGGCGGCGATGCCTTGCTGGCGGCGTTCGGCCAGTTGCTGGCCGGGCTGGTGCGGCCGGAGGACATCGCCTGCCGCTACGGTGGCGAGGAGTTCACGGTGATCCTGCCCGGCGCCGCCGCCGACGTGGCGCAGCGCCGCGCCGAGCAGATCCGCGCCGCGGTGGCGTCGTTGCAGGTGCAGCACCAGGGCCAGGCGCTGCCGCCGGTGACCGTGTCGATCGGCGTGGCCGCCTATCCGGACCACGGCCGCAGCACCGAAGAACTGCTGCGCTGCGCCGATGCGGCGCTGTACCGCGGCAAGCGCGGCGGCCGTAACCGCGTCGCCGCCGCTGGCGACGTGCCGCTGCGCATCGTCGAGGCCTGAGGCGCCTGTCTCCCTCCCACGCATGCCGCGTCGCGGCATGCGTGCGGCGTGGACTGCCGGTTCAGAACGACCAGCTGAAGCTCAGCGTGCCGTTGCGCGGTTCGCCCCAGGCGCCGTAGCCGTAGATCTGCGCGTAGTAGCGCTTGTCCAGCAGGTTGTTGAGGTTGAGCTGCACCGAGAATGCCGGCGACAGGCGGTAGCGCGCGAAGGCGCTGACCAGCGCGTAGCCACTTTGCTCGAAGCGGCCGTAGGTGGCATCGACGTAGTAGATGCGGTTCTGCCAGTTGACGCCGCCGCCGACGGTCAACTCGCTCAGGCGGCGCGGGGTGTAGCTGCTGTAGAGCTTGAGCGTGGTCTGCGGCAGCTGGCTGTTGATGTCCGCGCCGGCGGCGTCCTTGGCGACGTAGCGGGAGGCGCCGAAGGTGGCGTTCCAGCCCGGTGCCAGTTCGCCGTTCAATTCGAACTCCACGCCACGGCTGACCGTGCCCTGCGCGGCGACGTAGGCGGTTTCGGTGGTGCCCTGCACGAATCCGGCGGTGGCCTGGGCGACGTTGTCCTGGTCGATGCGGAACACCGACAGCGCGGCGTTGAGGCGGTCGTCGAACCAGGCGCCCTTGACCCCAACCTCGTAGCTCTTGCCGATCACCGGGTCCAGGTAGGCGCCGCTGGCGGTGCGCGCGGTCTGCGGCTGGAAGATGTCGGTGTAGCTGGCGTAGACCGACCAGACGTCGTCGAGCGTGTACACCAGGCCGGCATAGGGCGTGGTCTTCTCCTGGTGCAGCACGTAGCCCACCCCGCTCTCGCTGCCGTCCACCTTCCAGTCGGTGTAGCGCGCGCCCAGGATCAGCTTCAGCGGATCGGCCAGCGACAGCCGTACCGCCGCATAGCCGGCCTTCTGGGTGACGGTGCCGCGGCTGAACTCGCTGAGCGGCGACCACGCCGGTTCCGGATAGGCGCCGGTCCAGCCGAGATAGCTCGGCAGCGGCCCGGGGAAGTCGAAGGCGCCGGTGTTCACGTAGCGGCGGCGGTTGTAACTGACGCCGGCCATCAGGTCGTGTTCGCGCCCGCCCAGTTGGAACGGGCCTTCGGCGTAGGCGTCCAGGCCGTCGACCTTGCGCCCGGTGATGTAGTAACCCGAGTACGGCACCACGCCGGCGCCGGTCTGCCGGTCGAAGCCATAGATGGTGTAGTACGGGTAGAACAGCTTGTCGGTGACGTCGGTCTGGTCGTGGGTGGCGTTGAGCCTGAGCTGCCAGCCGTTGCCGAAGGCATGCTGCAGGGTCGCGAAGGCGCGCTTGCTGGTGGTGTCCCAGAACGTCCAGTCCGCCGCCGGGTTGAACCAGCGCGGGTAGTCGGTGCGGCTGCCGTCGGCGTACCACAGCGGGAAACCGCCCCAGGTGACGCCGTCGGACTGCTTGTTCTGGTAGTCGTAGCCCACGCTCAGCTGCGTGTCCGGGGTCAGGTCGGCATCGATCACCGCATAGCCCAGCGACTTGCGCTGGCTGTAGCGCTGCACGTACGAATCGGTGTCCAGGTAGCTGCCGATCACCCGGGCGCGCACCGTGCCGCTGGCATTGAGCGGGGTGGTGACGTCGACCGTGGAGCGGGTGCGGCCCCAACTGCCGGCGCTGACGGTGACGCTGCCGGTCAGTTCGGCGCTGTCGGCGTGCTTGCGGATCAGGTTGACCGAGGCCGAGGGATTGCCGGCGCCGGTGAGCAGGCCGGTGGCGCCGCGCACCACTTCGACGCGGTCGTACAGGGCCAGGTCCAGCGCCGAATCGCCGTAGCTCCAGTTCTGCACCATCGTGGTGGGGATGCCGTCGAACTGGTAGTTGTCGATGTAGAAGCCACGCGCGTAGAACTCGAAGCGCTCGCTGTCCGAGCGCGTGCTGGACACGCCGGTGGTGTTCTCCAGCACGTCGATGATGTCGTCCAGGCCCTGATCCTCGATGCGCTGGTGGCTGATGATGCTCACCGACTGCGGGATCTCCCGCGGCGCCAGCTCGAAGCGGGTGCCGGCGCTGGTCTTGCGCACGCTGTAGCCCTCGGCGCGCTCGCCCTTGACGCTGATCTTGTCGAGGGTGGTGACGTCGCGCTCGGCATCGTCCGCGCCGTCGTCGGCGGACGCGCTCGGTGTCGCGGCGAACGCCGGCGCGGCGGCCAGCAGGCAGGCCGCGGCCAGGGCCGAACGGCGCGGAAAACGGCGGGTGGGGGCAACACGGGACATCGCGGACTCCAAGGCAGCAGGCAGGGCCATCGCCGGCGCGGATGCGGCGCCGGACGACGATCGAGGGTGAGCTGGCTTGGCGCGCGGACTCGCAGGCCGGCGTGGCGGGCTGCGGAACAACGGCACTGGCTGGCGCGGCCGCGGCGCCGGATTCCCAGGGGAACGAACGGCGCGCGGGAAGAACAGGGGCGGACGAGCGCGCCCGTCCGCCGACAAGTGTAACGGCGGGCCGGGGCTGGGGCCATGTCGGGGGCGACACGAACTCTTGGCGCGCGTCCGGCTGCAGGAGGTCACCGCGCCGATCGAGGTGCGTGGGGCGCGGTGCGTGCGAACGCTGCACCGCGCGTGCGTGCCGGCGGGTGGATTACGTCTTGTCGCGCGGCGCTGCAGGCGTCGCCGTGCCGCGCGCCATGCTCGAGAACACGCCATCGCGGCGCACCCAGGCATGGAACAGCGCTGCGCACAGATGCATCAGCACCGTGGCGAACAGCAGGTAGGCCAGCCAGCCGTGCGCGCTGCGCAGCCAGGCGTAAAGCGCCGGGCTGTGCGGGGCGATCGGCGGCAACTGCACGCCCGGCCACAGCACGATCGGGTAGGCGCCGGCCGAGAGCATCGACCAGCCCAGCAGCGGCATCGCCAGCATCAGCGCGTACAGCAGCCAGTGCGAGGCATGCGCGGCGGCCTTTTGCCAGCGCGGCAGGTCGGCCGGCAGCGGCGGCGGCCGGTGCAGCAGGCGGTTGCCCAGGCGCACCAGCACCAGCAGTAGGATGGCGATGCCGAGCGGGCGGTGCAGGTTCAGCAGCCAGGGCCGCTGCGACACCGAGGCGACCATGCCCACGCCGACGAACAGCATGGTCAGGATCATCGCCGCCATCAGCCAGTGCAGCACGCGCGCGAGCAGGTTGAAGTGCGTGGAGCGGTCGTCGCGGTTCATTGCGCACCTCCGTGCGGGCGGCCGGTGGCGTCGGGCGCCTGGCCGTGGGCGATCTCGCGCTCGCGGCGGTTGAAGGACTGCGCATACACCGCCGAGCGCGCGGCCAGGATCGGATCGTCGGAGCCGGCGATGCCGTGCGGCAGGATCAGCGGATCGTAGTTGAGGTCGCGGCACGGCCCGGTGGCCTGCGGCTCGGCATGGTCCAGCACCAGGGTGCCGGCGACCACCTGCTGGCGATCCTGCGGCCACGGCTGCGAGGGGTCGTCGACCGGGTCGCCGGGCGCGGCCACGGTCAGCACCAGGTCCCAGCGCAACGGGCCGCGCGCCAGCCGCGCCTGCAGGTCCTCGCTGAGGAAGTCGGCATCGGCCTTGGCGCGCTGCTCGGCCGACAGCGGCGCGAACGGGGCCTGCGGGCGCATCGACCAGCGCACCGCGTGCGTGCTGCCGTCGGCGGCGATGAAGCGGAACGCGTTGACGCCGTTGTACTGGGTGTTGGCCCAGCTGTCCGACCACGGGGCGGTCTTGGCCCACGCCTGGAACTTCTTCGCCTCCGGGTAGCGCTGCAGGAACGCCGCCATCTTCGCCGGGTCCGGCTTGCCGGTGGCCGGATCGGGGCGCGCGGCCAGGGTCTGCGCCATGAAGCCCTCGGGGCTGGCGACCACGAAGAACGGGAAGCTGTTCATCGCCGTGCGCCATTCCTGGCCGTCGTCGCTGCGCAACTGCAGCGCCATGCTGCGCACGCGGGCGGTGCCGTCGGCACCGTGCGGGTCGCCGCCGCCGATCGACAGCCGGCCCAGCACCGGCACCGAGGCCTGCGCGAAGACGCGCGCTGAGGACAGCGCGCTGCCCTGGCCGTTGCCTTCGAAATGCCCGCTGACGCACACGCCCTTGCTGTGCGCGCGGCGGAAGCCAGGATGCGGCGGGCCGCCGGCTTCGATGGCGTCGGTCATGCGCTGCGCGGTCAATCGCTGCGGGCCGCCCAGCCAGCCGGCGCTCCAGGCGAAGGCGGCGGCGAGTACGGCGGCGATCGCGGCGATGCCGGCCAGCGCCAGCCAGGGCCGCCGGCGCGGCGGCGTGGGATCGGGACGGGACATGGGGCGGCTCCTGTGGCGGCGGCGAGGGGAGGAACGCGGTCGGGCGCGTTGCAGGCGCTAGCAGACACGGTCGGGCATGAACGCGGTGCAGTGATGGCGGCCTGCACGCGGCCCGTCGCCGCAGCCTGCGGCCCTGGCGGACGCGACCACGGCGGCATCATCGGCGCTGCGCATAGAATCGCCGCTTCTTGAGGGTTGGGAGTCGGCGATGGCGGGTACGATCGGCTTGGTCGTGTTGGGGCTGGCGTTCCTGGCGCTGGGCGGGGACTCGATCGTGAAGGCGGCCTCCGGCCTGGCACAGCGCTTTGGTGCCTCGCCGTTCGTGGCCGGCTTGCTGCTGGTGGCCTTCGGTACCTCGCTGCCGGAACTGGCGGTCAACGCGCGCGCCTACGCCGCCGGTGCGCAGGACCTGGCGCTGGGCAACGCGGTCGGCAGCAACCTGGCCAATCTCGGCCTGACCCTCGGCCTTGCCGCGCTGGCGGCGCCGCTGCTGCTGCGCACGCGCCTGCTGCCGCCGCTGTTGATCCTGCTGACCCTGGCGACGCTGGCGCTGATCGGTTTCGGACTGGATGGCGCGGTCTCGCGTGCCGAGGGCGTGGCGCTGCTGCTTGCTTTCGTCGGCGTGGTCGCCTTCCTGCTGCTGCGCGCGCGGCACGAGCCGGCCGCACGCCAGCTCGGCGTGTCCGGCTACGCGGTGACCCGCACCGGGCTGGTGCTGAACCTGCTGCGCCTGCTGATCGCCCTCGTGCTGTTGAATGCCGGCGCCAACCTGGTGGTGGAGCACGCCCCGCGGCTGGGCGCGGCCTGGGGCCTGTCGCCGTTGCTGGTCGGCCTGCTGCCGGTGGCGATCGGCACCGCGCTGCCGGAAGCGGCCGCCGCGGTGGCCGCCGCGCGCCGTGGCCAGGGCGACATGGTGGTCGGCCACGTGCTGGGCTCGAGCCTGTTCAACCTGCTGGTGGTGGTCGGCGGCATGGCGGCGCTGCGGCCGCTGCCGTTGCCGGCCTCGTTCGTGCGCCTGGAACTGCCGGCGGCGATCGCGCTGGCGGTGGTGCTGTACCCGATGCTGCGCGGCGACATGCGCCTGAGCCGCGGCGAGGGGGCGGTGCTGCTGGTGGCGTTCCTGGCGTGGGTGGGGCTGGAGCTGGCGTTGGTGGCTTGAGTGCCGAGAGTGGGGAATCGGGAATCGGGAATCGGGAATCGGAAAAGCCGCTCCTACGCAGACCCGCGCGCTCAGCGCTCCTCCGGCTGCTCCGGCGGCGGCAGCCCTTCCTGCTCGGCGTGGTCGCTGCCCGGCACCTGCGGGCGCTGTTCCAGCATCAGCGACAGCGCGGCCTTGGCCATCATGTGCGCGCTGATCGGCGCGGTGATGAACAGGAACGCGGTGATCAGCAGTTCGCGCGGCTGCGGATCCTGGCCCAGGAACAGGTGGTAGCCGACCGAGGCCAGCAGCACGCAGCCCACGCCCAGGGTGCTGGCCTTGGTCGGCGCGTGCAGGCGCTTGAAGAAGTCCGACAGCTTCACCAGGCCCAGCGCGCCGACCAGGATGAAGAAGCAGCCGACGATCAGCAGCAGCGACAGCCCCACCTGCAGCACGCCGATCATTCGACGATGTCCCGGCGCAGCACGAACTTGCTCAGCACCACGGTGCTGCCGAAGCCGAGCATGGCGATGATCAGCGCCGCCTCGAAGTACACCGGCGAATCCAGGTACATGCCGAACAGCATCAGTTCGGCGATCGCGGTCACCGACAGCGTGTCCAGCGCCAGGATGCGGTCGGGCACGGTCGGCCCGCGCAGCAGCCGCCACAGCGCCAGCAGCATCGCCAGCGCCACCACGTGCATGCACACGACGATCGTGGTCTCGATGAACATGTGGCTGGTCATGGGAAGATCTCCATCAACGGCGCCTCGTAGCGCGTCTTGATCTGCCGGATCACGGTCTCGGCATCGTCCAGGTGCAGCACGTGCACCAGCAGGTACTTGCGGTCGTCCGATAGCGCCGCCGACACCGTGCCCGGGGTCAGGGTGATCATGCTGGTCAGCGCGGCGATTCCGTGGATGTTGGCGATGTCCAGCGGCACCCAGATGAAGCCGGGGTGGATGCGTGTCTCCGGACCCAGCACCTGCAGCGCCACCACCACGTTGGAGCGCACGATGTCCCATGCCGCCACGCACAGCATCTTCGGCACCGGGCGCAGCGAGCCGATGCGCGCGAACTCGCGGTCCAGGCGCGCGGCGAACAGCGGCACCGCCACGCCCAGCACCGCGCCCAGCAGCACCTGGCCGAGACTGAAGCTGTCGCTCATCAGCAGCCAGAACGCGGTGACGGTCACGCTCAACGGCCAGGACGGGAACAGGCGGCGCGACCAGGGACGGGCGGACATGTCAGGGCTCCCGCAGGACCGGCGCGGTGCCGCGCAGCTGGGTGGTGTAGTCGGCCGGGCGCAGCAGTTGCGCGGCGGCGGCCTCGCTGTAGCGCAGCAACGGCCCGGCGGCCACGGTCATCGCCACGCCGTAGCCGAGCAGCAGCACGGTGGCGGCGGTTTCCAGCGGCCGCGCCGGCGCCTTGCGCGGCGCCGGGCGCGGCAACTCCACGGTGCCGTCCTCGGCCGTGTCCTGATCGCCGGGCACGCGCCAGAACAGGCGCACGCCGCCGCGGGTCAGGCCCATGATCACCATCAGGCTGCTCAGCAGCACCGCGGCCCACACCGGTGCGGTCAGCCCGGCCGGCGTCGCGCTGAGGATCGCCACCTTGGCCAGGAAGCCGGACAGCGGCGGCAGCCCGGCCACCGAGATCGCCGCGATCAGGAACAGCACGCCGGGCACGGTCTTGCCCGGCAACGGCGCGATGATTTCCTTGCGATCGCTGGCGCCGCCGCGGCGGCGCCGGATCAGGTCGGCGATCATGAACAGCGCCGCGGCGACGAAGCTGCTGTGCGCCAGGTAATACAGCCCGGCGCCGAGCGTGCCGGGTGCGTCGAGCGCGAAGGCCACGAACAGCGTCGCCGCCGACACGATCACCAGGTAGCCGATCAGCACCCGCAGGCGCACCGCCGCCAGCACCCCCAGCGCGGCCAGCAGCAGCGTCGCCAGGCCCAGCCACAGCAGCCAGTCGCGGCCGTAGCCGTCCAGCGCCTGCGCCTGGCTGCCGAGGATCAGCGTGCTCACCCGCAGCACCGCATACAGGCCGACCTTGGTCATGATCACGAACAGCGCCGCCACCGCCGCCGGCGCGCGCGCATAGGTTTCCGGCAGCCACAGGTACAGCGGCAGCAGCGCGGCCTTGGCGCAGAACACCAGCAGCAACAGGCCGAACGCGGCCTTGATCAGCGCCACGTTCTGCGGCGGCGCCTGCGCCACGCGCTGCGACAGCTCGGCCATGTTCAGCGAACCGAGCAGCGCGTACAGCAGGCCCAGCGCGATCAGGAACACGGTGGAGGAAGTGACGTTGAACACCACGTAGTGGAAGCCCACGCGCAGGCGCAGGCCGCGCCCGCCGCTGAGCAGCAGGCCGTAGGAGGCGATCAGCATCACCTCGAAGAACACGAACAGGTTGAACACGTCGCCGGTCAGGAACGCGCCGTTGAGGCCGACCAGCTGGAACTGGAACAACGCATGGAAATGCGGCGCGCGCCGGTCCCAGCCGGCGCAGGCGTGCAGCAGGCAGGCGCCGGCGAGCAGGGTGGTGGTCGCCAGCATCCACGCCGACAGGCGGTCGGCCACCAGCACGATGCCCAGCCGCGACGGCCAGTCGCCGAGCAGGTAGGCGTGGACCTGGCCGTCGCTCACCTGCACGCACAACGCCAGCACCGCCGCAGCCAGCGCCGTCATCGCGGTCCAGGCGACCGCACGGCGGATCTTGCGGCCGTAGCGGCGGTGCTCGGCGAACAGCGACAGCGCCGCGCCGAGCAAGGGGATCAGGATCGGCAGGATCAGCAGATGGGTCATGGCGCCCCGCCTTCGCCGTCGCCCGGGTCCGGGCGCGCATCGACGTGGTCGCTGTGGTTGTCGCCGCGGCTGCGCATCGCCAGCACGATGCTGACCGCAGTCATCGCGAAGGCGATCACGATCGCGGTCAGCACCAGCGCCTGCGGCAGCGGATCGGCGTGCTCGGCCAGGGTCGGGGCGATGCCGTCGCGCAGCACCGGCGCCTTGCCCTGCACCAGTCGGCCGCCGGCGAAGATCAGCAGGTTGGTGGCATAGGACAGCACGGTCATGCCCAGGATCACGTCGAAGCTGCGCGCGCGCAGCAGCAGGTACACGCCCACCGCGGTCAGCACCCCGATCGCGCTCGCCAGTGCCAGTTCCATCAGTGCATCTCCCCGGTGATGGCCGAGCGGCGCGCCGGATCGATCTGCCCGCGCTGCGAATCGCGGGTGCGCGAGGGCTTGATCGTGCCCATCATCGACAAGGTCAGCATGGTCCCGCCGAACACCACCAGGTATACGCCGGTATCGAAGACCAGCGCACTGGCCAGCGGGACGCTGCCGATCAGCGGCAACTGCAGATCCAGGTGGCCACTGGTGAGGAACGGCACGCCGAACAGCATCGAGGCCATGCCGCCGAACGTGGCCAGCAGCAGGCCCAGGCCGATGCAGCGGATGTAGTCGAAGCCGAAGCGCGACTCCACCGAGGCCGCGCCCTGGATCACGTACTGCATCAGCAGCGGCACCGCCAGCACCAGCCCGGCGATGAAGCCGCCGCCGGGCGCGTTGTGGCCGCGCAGGAACAGGAAGATCGACACGGTCAGGGTCAGCGGGAACATCAGCTGCGCCAGATCGGCCGGCACCGGCAGCTTGATCGGCGGACCCGGCATCACCTTCTCCGGCGCCATCCGCGCGCGCCGCAGCAGCGCGTGCACCACCAGCGCGGCGATGCCGAACACGGTGATCTCGCCGAAGGTATCGAAGCCGCGGAAGTCCACCAGGATCACGTTGACCACGTTGCGGCCGTAGGCTTCGGGCAGCGCGCGCTGCAGCAGCTCGCCGGCCATGGTCGTCGCCGGCCGGGTCATCACCGAATACGCCAGCAGCGCCATGCCGCCGCCGGCGACGATCGCCAGGGCCGCATCGCGCCAGCGGCGCCAGCGCCGCGGCTCGGGCGGCGAGGCCTTGGGCAGGTAGTTCATGCCCAGCAGCATCAGCACCAGGGTCACCATCTCCACCAGCAACTGGGTCAGCGCCAGGTCCGGCGCCGACAGGAACACGAACACCAGGCTCACGCCCAGGCCGCTGCCGCCCAGCACCAGCACCGCCAGCAGCCGCTGCCGGTACAGGAACAGCGTGGACAGCGCGCAACTGAGGATCAGCAGCCACAGCCCCCAACCCAGCAACGGCATGCCCTGCGGCGCCGGCCACTGCTGCCACAGCGGCGGCGCCCGCAGCAGTGGTGCGGCCACCACCACCACCGCGGCCAGCACCAGCCAGCGCAGGCTGCGTTGCAGGCGGCCGTTGGCGAGTACGCGGGTGAAGCGCGCGGCCAGGCCGAACAGGGTCTGCACGTGCCAGTGGAACACGCGCTTGCCCAGCGAGCGGCGCACTTCGGTGTACAGCGCGGTCAGCCGACGCAGGCCGAAATACAGTGCCACGCCGCCGACCACGCCGGCGATGCTCATCGCCAGCGGTGCGTTCCAGCCATGCCACACCGCCAGGCTGTAGTCGGGCAGGGCGTCGCCGAGGATCGCGCCGGCGGCGGCGCGCAGCACCGGCGCCACGGTCAGCGCCGGCACGATGCCGACCGCCACGCACACCAGCACCAGGATCTCCACCGGAATCTTCATCCAGCGCGGCGGTTCGTGCGGCATCGTGTCCAGGTCGCGCGGGCCGCGGCCGAAGAAAGTCTCGTAGACGAAGCGCAGGCTGTAGGCCACGCCGAACACGCCGGCCAGCAACGCCGAAGTCGCGGTGAACACCCGCATCGCCGCCGGGCCATCGGCGCCCAGCGCTTCGGCGAAGAACATCTCCTTGGACAGGAAACCGTTGAGCAGCGGGATGCCGGCCATCGACAGCGAGGCGGTGATCGCCAGCGCGCTGGTGATCGGCATCCAGCGGCGCAGGTTGCCGAGCCGGCGCATGTCGCGGGTGTGGGTCTCGTGGTCGATGATGCCGGCGGCCATGAACAGCGAGGCCTTGAACACCGCGTGGTTGAGGATGTGGAACACGCCGGCCACCACCGCCATCGGCGTGGACAGCCCGAACAGCATGGTGATCAGGCCCAGGTGCGAGATCGTCGAATACGCCAGCAGGCCCTTCAGGTCGTGCTGGAAGATCGCGAACCAGGCGCCGGTGACCAGCGTGACCGCACCGATGCCGCTGACCGTGTAGAAGAACAGGTCGCTGCCGGCCAGCGCCGGATGCAGCCGCGCCAGCAGGAATACGCCGGCCTTCACCATCGTCGCCGAGTGCAGGTACGCCGACACCGGGGTGGGCGCGGCCATCGCGTGCGGCAGCCAGAAGTGGAACGGGAACTGCGCGCTCTTGGTGAAGATGCCGAGCAGGATCAGCCCCAGCGCCCACGGATACAGCGCGCTGGCGCGGATGACATCGCCAGCGGCGAGCACCGCGTCGAGCTGGTAGCTGCCGACGATGCGCCCGAGCAGCAGCACGCCGCCCAGCAATGCCAGGCCGCCGCCGCCGGTGATCACCAGCGCCATGCGCGCGCCGTCGCGCGCGTCCTGCCGGTGCGACCAGAAGCCGATCAGCAGGAACGAGCTGATGCTGGTCAGTTCCCAGAACACCATCAGCAGCAACAGGTTGCCGGCGATGACCATGCCCAGCATCGCGCCCATGAACAGCAGCAGGCAGGCGTAGAAGCGCGCCGCGTTCTCGCGCGCGCTGAGGTAGTAGTGCGCGTACATCACCACCAGCGCACCGATCGCCAGCACTAGGCCGGCGAACATCCAGGCCAGCCCGTCCAGGCGCAGCGAGAACTGCAGGCCGATCTGCGGCAGCCAGGTGTGGTCGGCGCGGACGATGCCGCCCTCCAGCACGGTAGGCGTCAGTGCACCGAGGACCGCCAGGCCCGCCAACGGCGCCAGCGCCGCGGCCCAGGCCAGGGTGGCGCGCGAGCGGTGGCGCAGGGCCACCACGGCCGCCGCCATCAGAAACGGCAGGGCCAGCAGGATGTCGAGGGCGGGGATCATGCAGGGAATACGAGATTCGCGAGCAGGAGCCCGAGTGTAACAGGCGCATCACGGCGGTGGCCGGCGCGGGAACGGAAGGCGTGCACGGTCATGCCGACAGCGTAGCCGCGGGCGGGTGAGGCGCTTGCGAGCATGCTTGGACTGGACGATGCCGGACATCGGCGCTGCGCGGTATCGGCCTGGTATGCGGTGCGGGCTGCGCCTCGTGTGGACGCGTTCGGCAGCAGCGGCGCGTGCGACCTTGATGCGGACGGGGTGCGCGAGGCGCGGGCGAGTTCGCCGGTGAGTGTGGCGATCGCCTCCACTGTGCAGGCCTGTGCCGCCCATCGCCTGCCAAGCGCCACCAGCCCTCGGCATGCCGTGGGGTGCAACGATCCTACGCGGCTCCGGCCGCAAACGTCGGCGCACGCACTATCCTGTGCCGATGACCGATTCGCTTGCCGCTGCATCCGCGTCCCCTCCGTCCGTGGCGTCGCCGCGCATCGCGCTGGTGTTCGGCGGCAGTGGCCAGATCGGCGAGCGCCTGTTGCACCGCTTGCTGGCCGACGGCTGGGACGTGCATGCCTACTCGCGCCTGGCGCGCGCGCCGCAGCCCGGCCTGCACTGGCATGCCGGCGAACTGAGCGCGCTGCAGGCGCCGCCGGTGGCGGCGGAGGTGGTGTTCAGTTGCGGGCCGTTGGACGCCTTCGCCGACTGGTACCGGCGCGCGCCGGTCGCCGCCGCGCGCGTGGTCGCCTTCGGCTCCACCAGCCTGGAGGTCAAGCGCGACTCGCTGGATGCCGCCGAACGCGACGTCGCCCGGCGCCTGCGCGAGGCCGAAGCGATCGTGTTCGCGGTCGCCGCCGAGCGCGGCGCGGCGGCGACGGTGTTGCGGCCCACCCTGGTCTACGGCGCCGGCCGCGACCGCACCCTCAGCGCGATCGCGGCGCTGGCGCGGCGCACCGGCTGGTTCGTGCTGCCGCGCAGCGCCATTGGCCTGCGCCAGCCGGTGCACGTGCAGGACCTGGCCGACGCGGCGCTGGCGGTGCTGGCGCATCCGGCCACGCACGGACGCAGCTACGCCCTCGGGGGTGGCGAGACGCTCAGCTACCGCGAGATGGTGCGGCGGGTCCTGGCCGCGCTGCGGCCGCCGGCGCGGCTGCTGACCCTGCCGCACGCACTGTTCGCGTCGGCGCTGGCGCTGGCCCATGCCTGCGGCCGCCTGCACGGCATGAACCGCGCCGCGCTGCAGCGCATGCGCGAGGACCTGGCGTTCGACCTGCAACCGGCGCGGCAGGATTTCGGCTACGCGCCGCGCGCCTTCGCCCCGGATGCGGCGATGTTGGGCCTGGAGACCGCGGAGACCGCGGAGACGGCGAAGCCGAGCTGATGCGGTGTTGCGCGCACGGCCAAGCCTGCTGCGGGCCGCGCGCAGCGACCGCGAGGTGTGCGGAAAGAAGGCGCGTTCTCAGCCGCGCTCAGTAGCGCCAGTGCATGCGCCGGTACAGCTTGGCCAGCACCCAGGCCGGGCCGATCAGCAGATAGGTCAGGTCGGTGAGGAAACTCGGCCGGTGCCCTTCCAGCGCGTGGCCGATGAACTGCGCGATCCAGGCCACCACGAACACGCCGATCGCCAGCCACAACAGCCCCTGCAGGCCCAGGTGCGCCTCCAGCAGCCGGCACAGGCAGCCGCAGAAGAAGAACGCCGCCAGCATGCCGTAGCCCAGCGGGCGCGACAGGCGGTTGTAGTACATCCACGCCGCGAACATGCCCAACGCCGCCCACAGCCCGCTCTGGAACAAGGTGCCGCCGACCGGGATGCACCACAGCAGGGCCACCACCGACCACAGGATCGCCGGCACCGCGACCACGTGGATGCGCTGGTTGGCGGCATTGCGGTGATCGTCGGAATAGCTGGCGAAATAACGGTCGATCGGGCGCGCGTAGGCGGTGGTATCCATCTTCCCTCCCAGGAACCGGCTCAGCATAGCGCCATCGCTGGCGCGATGCGGAGACACCACGCGGCGTGTCGGGCTTCTAAACCTTCGGGAAGCATCCCGTAGGAGCGGCTTCAGCCGCGACGCGCCTCACCGCAGACGCCCCATCGCGGCTGAAGCCGCTCCTACAGGTGCAACTTGCAGACGGCTGGATCGAGCCGGATGCAAGGCATGACAGACGCTTTTTGCGTTTCGACGACCGGCGTCTGGAATGCGTCAGACACCACGTGACCAATCGCCGCACGCAAGCGGCGGCGTCGCCAACCAGGGGCGATCGCGCTGTCGGCACGATCGCCCCGCCACGGCCTTGCGACTCAGGCGCGCGCCATGCTCCTGTTCGCCTCCTGCTGCTGCTCGCGCTGCACCGTTTCCTGCTGCTGCGCGGACTGGCGGGCCAGCTGTGCGCTGGTCTGCTCCAGCGGCGGTGCAGCCTGCTGCAGGTCCACTACCGCACGGAAGCCCGGCGTGGTCCCGGCGACGAAGGCCTTGTCGTTGGCCACATTGACCTCCTTCAGCTTGTCGGGACTGTCGATCCCGGCCTGCTTGGCCTGCAGGGTCAGGTTGGCCACCGCCTCGTTCGACAGTTTGGCGTGCGGCGGGTTGGCCTTCTCCGCACCGCGATCGGCCTCCGTGCGCATCTTGTCGTACAGCGGCGTATCCGGATGCCCCGGCTCGCCCAGCTGCGGACCTTTCACCGGCTTGGCCTGCGCCTGCTCGGCAGCCGCCAGCCCGGCACGGGTGTCGCGGCCGACGATGCCGTCCTGGGTGAGGCCGCGTTGTTTCTGGAAGGCAAGAACCGCCTCGCGGGTATGCTCGCCGAAGCGTCCGTCCTCGGCCAACGCCGTGCCTTGCGCATCGCGCACGCCGATACGGTTGAGCTGACGCTGCAGCGCTTCGACTTCATTGCCGCGTTCGCCCTGCTTGAGCAGGCCGTCGGCCATGGCCGCACTCTTGGCGCCGTGTGCTTCTGCGGGTGTGGCGGATGCCTGCCGCGCAGGAACTTCGCCATTGCCATGCAGTGGAGCGCGAACCTGGAATTCCGGCTTCGGGGTTAGCGCGCCCACGATGCGGGTGCTGCCTCCATCCCAGTAGCCACCTGGGCGAATCGTGACCTCGGCAGGCCCGGTACTGCCCTGCGAGCCGATGAACTGAATGTTTCCTGCCTTGTCGTATCCCTTGAAGATGCCGATGTGTTGCCCGTTTGGCGACGAAAACAGCAGCAGATCGCCCTGGTGCAACGAGCCATTGGGTTTGCGTGCCTCCGCTGCCGAGGTGACATCGAAATGCTCACGCGCATAAGGCGTGAGCTGTGAGCCATTGAAGAGCTTGGCGGTGGTAAATCCTGCGGCATTCTCGCCCGGCACGTCGTAGCCGGCGTTCTTGAGACCGCGCCATACGAAGGCGGAACAATCCACGCCAAGGCGACCGTCGCCATCACCATCGCGCTCAAGACGGCTGCTGTCGCGCCCCGGCCTGGGGTGGTCCGGACGACCGTACTCGTAGCGTCGGCCCTCGTTGAAGAAGTGCTGGTACGCCTCGTTGTAGACCGCCGCGCTAGGTCTATCGGATGTCGCGGGGGCAGGACTCGATGCAGCGGGCGTAGCTGGGGACGTCGGTTGCGCCAAGGTCTGTGCCGTGGTCTGAGCGGGTGTTTCGACCTTGACCTCGCCCGCTCGCCAACCCTCAAAGCGCCTGATGCCGTCGGCCAGCGCTTCGCGCTCGCGCTCGCTCATCTGCGCAACCGTTTTACTACGCAGGTCCACGCCTTGGCGGTCGCCCTCCGCGAAAATGGTGGCGGCCTGTTCGCGATGGTGCGTGGTGCCGCTGTAATCGGCCTTCGAGTAGCGCGGCAGCATCTGTTCGACCGTGTCGTTGCCGAAGCGTCGCTCCAGCAGCTGGATCTTGGCGGCGCGACCTGCTTCGTAGCTTTCGAAAACCGCATTACCCCACTGGTCGAGACCAACGACACCACGATAACGGTCCTGTGCCGACTGCAACGCCTCTTCGCGCGTACGCGGGTTGTTGACTGTTTTGTCCGCACTGCCAGCGAACTCGAACTTGAGGTTGCCGGGATTGTTGTTGCGCCACGACACCGATCCGCCTGATCGGCTGACGGTACTTCCATCGTCCATCTCTACCGTGCGCGTGGTGCCGACGCTGCTGACGAGTCGAGTGATTTTGGGGTCCGACATACATTGCTCTCCTTGCGATTGGACAAGCGCGAGGCTTGTGGAAGCAGTTGCTACATTCCGTCTGAAAACACGTCCAGCGCGCTGGCGCTGACCCAGCCTTGCGCGCAGTTACCTGCATAGTGGCCCGGCGCAGCGGCATGGCAGGCGGCGCCGTTTGCGGGGGAGGTCCACTTGATTGGACGGTCCCCATACTGCTTGCATAGTGCATTGCCCTTGCACTTCGCTACGCTTTCCGCAGGAATAGCGACGACGTAGTAGTACATTGGGTTTTGGCCGGCGCGGGCGATGCCCTGGACGCAGACGAGCTGGCCTTGCGAGAGGGTGGCCCGCGGTGTGGCATGGCTTCCCGTCGTTGGTACGACATTCAGTGCTGGCGCGCCCTTGGTGTCTGCAACGCCCGCGAAGAATCCATGCTCGCCACAGTCTGCCGTCAATTCGACGTCGTAGTAGTCGCCCGCGTCGAGATTGCCGGCCGTACAGTTGCGTACCGTCTTGCTGTCTTCGCACTGCACACCGCTGGACTGCACCAGTTGCTGTACTGCATCGCTTGACGTGGCTTCTACAGTTGGGGGCGTGGCGGGAGCCGCTTGCTTGGCCGGCGCAGGGTCGCTCGCGGACACAGCGGCAGGGGCGGCAGACTGGCCGTTGCTGCATGCGCTCAGCGCGAGCAGCATCACCGAAACAGCGGGCCACACAACGCGGTTGCCGGAGTGGCGGAAAGGACGGGACGAGCGCATCTTTACCTCACATGCGAGCAGGTTGCGGAAATGTAACGTGGGCGAGATACAGCATAGTGAAGGAGGTTGAGGCTGAGTGGGACTTGCGCGGACCTGTTGGAAAGCGGCAGTTAAAGTACTTGATCGTCCACGCGAACCAGCGTCCAGCACGGCTTCTGCGCGAACTGGTAGACCTGCTGGTCGCCGGTATCGGGAGTGCGCACCATGACCTGCCGGCCCTCGGCGTTCTGCGTCACCACGACCTCGCGTCCGCCCTTGCGGGCCGCATCCAGGTTCGGGATCACCGGCCATTCGACCTCGGCCAGCGGCACGTTGCGGGTCACCGGCGCCGGTTCCGGCTGCGCGTCCGGGTCGATGTGGATCATCGTCAACGGATTCGCGGTGGCCTTTTCCTGGACCGCGATGTCGGCGCTGAAGCGCTTGAGGAAGGCATCGAAATCGGCGTCCTGGCAACGCGGGGCGTCTGCGGCGGGCGCGGCCTGCGCGGGGGAGGCCGTCGCCGCTGCGGCCGTGGAGCCAGCTGGTTGCGCCTTGCACGCGACCAGGGCCGCGGCCAATGCCAGGGACATCAGAATGGGGCGTGCGGTGGCCAACGGATCTTCCTGATCGGGTCGGGCGGGCAATCGCCCTTCGGGCGGGTGAGTTTAGTTCACCAGGATCATCATGTCGTGAAGCCGAGGCGGGGTGTTGCCGCCATCGCTACAGCTCACAATGCCAGAGCGGAAAGTAGCCCGAGCAACCCGCTATCGAACACCAGCACATCGCGACGGATCACAGCCCGTTCGCGAGGAACGTCCATGCCCATCTGCTCGTGAAGCGGAAGCGATTACCTCACTGGCCGCAAGGCGGCCGCCTTCCGCGACCACCCTCACGCGCCGGCGCATCCCGGCGCACGACCCCACTCAGTCGACCGAAATCCCCGCCAACCGCTGCAGCGCCTCGGCGTACTTGGCGCGGGTGCGGTCGATCACGTCCTGCGGCAGGCGCGGGCCGGGCGCGGTCTTGCCCCAGTCCAGCGTCTCCAGGTAGTCGCGCACGAACTGCTTGTCGTAGCTCGGCGGGCTGGTCCCGACCTCGTACTGGTCGGCCGGCCAGTAGCGCGAGGAGTCCGGGGTCAGCATTTCGTCCATGATGTACAGGCGGCCGTCGGCGTCGGTGCCGAACTCGAACTTGGTGTCGGCCAGCAGGATGCCGCGTTCGGCGGCGAAGTCGGCGGCGAAGCGGTAGATACGCAGGGTGGCGTCGCGCACGCGCTCGGCCAGTTCCGCGCCCACGGTCTTGACCATGGCGTCGAAGTCGATGTTCTCGTCGTGGTCGCCGACGGCGGCCTTGGTCGACGGGGTGAAGATCGGTTCGGCCAGCTTCTCGGCCTGGCGCAGGCCGTCGGGCAGCTCGATGCCGCTGACCTTGCCGGTGCGCTGGTAGTCCTTCCAGCCGCTGCCGATCAGGTAGCCGCGGGCGATGGCTTCCACCGGCACCGGCTTGAGCTTGCGGGTCACCACGGCGCGCCTGGCGTACAGCGCGGTATCCACGCCCTCGGGCAGCACCGCGGCCACGTCGATGCCGGTGAGGTGGTTCGGCATCAGGTGCTCGGTCTTCTTGAACCAGAAGTTGGAGACCTGGCACAGCATCTCGCCCTTGCCGGGAATCGGGTCCGGCAGCACCACGTCGAAGGCCGACAGGCGGTCGGTGGCGACCATCAGCAGGTAGTCGCCGGGCGGCGCATCGGCCGGCAGGCGCTCGCGGGGGATGTCGAACACGTCGCGGACTTTGCCGCGGTGGCGCAAGGGCAGGCCAGGCAGATCGGATTGCAACAGCGTGGTGGACACAGGCACTCCTACGGACTTCGCAATGGCGACCGTCCCGGGACCCGGCGGGCCCGCGGCGGACGGCGGGCCGCGTAGTGTACGGCCGGAATGCCCCGCTGTGCCGTAAAATAGCCGGCCCTGACGCCGCGCCCGCCCTCGCCCCATGCCCTGGTACGGAAAACTGCTCGGCGCCATCGCCGGGGCCCTGCTGCTGCGGCCCACGCCGGTGCTGGGCGCCCTGATCGGGCTGCTGATCGGGCATGCCTTCGACGCCGACTGGTTCAAGCTGTCCCAGCGCGAGGATCCCTACCGCGAGCTGGGCCTGACCCGCGACGCCACCGACGCCGAGATCGAACTGGCCTATCGCCGGCTGATGTCCCAGTACCACCCCGACAAGGTCGCCAGCGCCAGCCCCGAGTTGCGCGCCCGCGCCGAGAAGAAGGCCAGCCAGCTCAACACCGCCTACGACCGTATCCGCACCCTGCGCAAGCGCTGAGATCCCGCCATGTCCGACTGCATCATCTCCCCGTCCATCCTGTCCGCCGATTTCGCCCGCCTCGGCGAGGAAGTGGATGCCGTGCTGCGCGCCGGCGCAGACTGGATCCACTTCGACGTGATGGACAACCATTACGTGCCGAACCTGACCATCGGCCCGATGGTCTGCCAGGCGCTGCGCAAGCATGGCGTCACCGCGCCGATCGACGTGCACCTGATGGTGGAGCCGGTGGACCGGCTGATCCCGGATTTCGCCGAGGCCGGCGCCAGCATCATCAGCTTCCACCCCGAGGCCAGCCGCCACGTGCACCGCAGCATCCAGCTGATCAAGTCGCACGGCTGCAAGGCCGGCCTGGTGCTCAATCCGGCCACGCCGGTGGACATCCTCGACTGGGTGCTGGACGACCTGGACCTGGTGCTGGTGATGTCGGTCAACCCGGGTTTCGGCGGCCAGGCCTTCATTCCCTCGGCGCTGGACAAGCTGCGCGCGATCCGCGCCCGCATCGACGCCAGCGGCAAGCCGATCCGGCTGGAGATCGACGGCGGGGTCAAGCCGGACAACATCGCCGCGATCGCCGCCGCCGGCGCCGACACCTTCGTCGCCGGCTCGGCCATCTTCAATGCGCCGGACTACGCCGAGGTGATCAAACAGATGCGCGCCGCGGTGGCGGGGCGCTGAGATGGCGGTGCTGCACATCCGCCCGGCGGTGGCCGACGATGCGGCGCTGATCCTGCGCCTGATCCGCGACCTGGCCCGCTACGAGCGCGCCGAGGACGCGGTGCAGACCGACGAGGCCGGCCTGCGCGCGACCCTGTTCGGCGCCGACGCCCGCGCGCAGGCGCTGATCTGCGAGGCCGACGGCCAGCCGATCGGCTACGCGGTGTACTTCTACAACTACTCCACCTGGCTCGGCCGCAACGGCCTGTACCTGGAAGACCTGTACGTGGACCCGGCGCACCGCGGCGTCGGCGCCGGCAAGGCGCTGCTGCAGCATCTGGCGCGGCAGGCGGTGGCCGAGGGCTGCGGCCGCTTCGAATGGTCGGTGCTGGACTGGAACCAGCCGGCGATCGACTTCTACGAAGCGGTCGGCGCTCGCGCGCAGGACGAGTGGACCGTGTACCGGCTGCAGGGCGAGGCGCTGGCCCGGTTCGCCGCCGGCTGAGCGGTGCCGGACGGCCAAAAGAAAAGAACCGCACCGTCGCCGGTGCGGCCCCTGGGAGATAAATCGGAGGCTGATCCTGCCTCCATCCGTCTTCCTTGCTATGGCCTTCCATGTTCCGGACGCTCGGTGACGTGCGTATGACAACGCGCCCGCCTGGATTCACGCATCGCGCATGCCGCGCCCGTTAGCCTGAGCGCCTCACCCCGGGATGGTTCGCATGGCTGCAGCGCATTGGCGTCTGATCCTCAACGGCAAGTCGGCCGGCGACGAGGCATTGCGCGAGGCGGTCATGGCCATGCGCGCGCGCGGCGTGGCGCTGCAGGTGCGGGTCACCTGGGAGCAGGGCGATGCCGAGCGCTACGTGGCCGAGGCGGTGGCCGATGGCGCCGCCTGCATCGTCGCCGCCGGTGGCGACGGCACCCTCAGCGAGGTCGCCAGCGCGCTGGCGCATCGCCAGGAGCCGGCCGCAGCGTTGCCGGCCCTGGGCCTGGTGGCGCTGGGCACGGCCAACGATTTCGCCACGGCCACTGGTCTCCCGCTGCCGCCGCTGGAGGCGCTGGAGCTGATCGCCCGCACCACGGCGCAGCCGATCGACCTGCTGCGCATCGAGGCCGAGCACGGCCCGCACTGGTGCGCCAATGTCGCCAGCGGCGGCTTCGGCACCCAGGTCACGGTGGAGACCGACGAAGGCCTGAAAAAGATGCTGGGCGGGCTGGCCTACCTGGTCACCGGCATGAGCCGGCTGGGCCGGATCGATCCGATCCGGGCCCGCTTCGAAGGGCCGGACTTTGCCTGGGAAGGCGATTTCATCGCGCTCGGCCTGGGCAACGGCCGCCAAGCCGGCGGTGGCCAGGTGCTGTGCCCGGAAGCGCTGCTCGACGACGGCCTGCTCGACCTGACCCTGGTGCCGGAGCTGACCGGCGAGGTCGCCGCGACCCTGGGCACCCTGGTCACGTCCGGCAAACAGGCCGCGCTGGAGCGGGTGGCGGTGCGCGCGCGCCTGCCGTGGCTGCGGATCGAGGCGGCGCAGCCGTTGACCCTGAACCTGGACGGCGAACCGGAAACTTCGCGCCACTTCCGCATCGACTGCGTGCCCGGGCGCCTGCGCATGCATCTGCCGCCGGACTCGCCGCTGCTGCAGGCGCGCTGACGCCAGAGGTCGCAGCGCCTGCCACCCATCTCCTTTCGTGCTGCTCGCGTGCTGCTCTTGTAGGAGCGGCTCTTGTCCCCTGTTGTGGGATCAGCCGCGACAGGCATTCCCGGTAACGCCCGTCGCGGCTGAAGCCGCTCCTACGACCTACGGCGTGGCGAAGATCGTTTCGGTCGTGGACGCGCTTGCGATGACAAGATCGCGCACCTCAGACGCCGCACAGCGCACCAAGGCGAGTGCGCCCCTGTGGGAGGGACTTCAGTCCCGACGCGACGCCCTCACCGACCACCTCCGCACCGCACTCGATCGGTCGCGTCTGCAACCGTTGCCAGTCGCCGCAGTTGCGGTAAAGTAGCCGCCGTGTCCAGTCTGACGACCCCGCGTTCCTTCACTTCCGCTCGCCGTGCGTGGCGATGGTGGCCTGCAGCCGTCGTCCGCCCTGTCACCGAGTCCCGGAAGGAAAGCCGTCTTGATTACCCGCGAGCAGTTCCAGCGCTACGCCGCTGAAGGTCACACCCGCATCCCCGTCGTCCGCGAAGTGCTGTCCGACCTGGACACGCCGCTGTCGGTCTATCTCAAGCTCGCCGACGCCCCGCACACCTATCTGTTCGAATCGGTCGAAGGCGGCGAACGCTTCGGGCGCTACTCGATCATCGGCCTGCCGGTGCGCCGCGTGTACACCTTCCGCGGGCACACCCTGGACGTGCGCGACCATGGCGAGCTGATCGAGCGCCGCGAGGTCGCCGATCCCTTCGCCGAGGTCGAGGCGCTGCGCGCGCAGCATGTGGTGCCCAAGCTGGCGGGCGTGCCCGGTTTCACCGGCGGTCTGGTCGGCTGGTTCGGCTTCGAGTGCATCGGCTACATCGAGCCGCGCCTGGCCGGCGCCGTCGCCCGCGACGAGCTGGACACCCCGGACATCCTGCTGATGCTGTCCGAGGAAGTGGCGGTCTTCGACAACCTCAAGGGCCGCCTGTACCTGATCGTGCACGCCAACCCGGCCGAGGCCGACGCCTGGGAGCGCGCGCAGGCGCGCCTGGATGCGCTCACCACCACGCTGCGCCAGCCCGGCGCCGGCTACCCCGCGCCGCTGGCGCGCGACGTGCTGGACGAGAGCGACTTCGTCTCCGGCTTCACCCGCGAGGGCTTCATCGCCGCGGTGGAGAAATCCAAGGACTACATCCGCGCCGGCGACATCTTCCAGGTGGTGCTGAGCCAGCGCCTGAGCGTGCCGTTCACCGCGCGCCCGGTGGACGTGTACCGCGCGCTGCGCGCGCTGAACCCGTCGCCATACATGTATTTCCTCGATGTCGGCGACACCCAGGTGGTCGGCTCCTCGCCGGAGATCCTGGTGCGGCTGGAGAATGGCCAGGTCACCGTGCGCCCGATCGCCGGCACCCGGCCGCGCGGCAAGACTCCGGAAGAGGACCAGGCGCTGGAGGCGGAACTGCTCGCCGATCCGAAGGAACGCGCCGAGCACCTCATGCTGATCGACCTGGGCCGCAACGACGCCGGCCGGGTTTCGCAGGCCGGCAGCGTCGCCGTCGGCGAGCGCTTCGTGATCGAACGCTACAGCCATGTCATGCACATCGTCAGCGAAGTCACCGGCACCCTGCTGCCCGGCCTCAGCTATGCCGACGTGCTGCGCGCCACCTTCCCCGCCGGCACCGTCAGCGGCGCGCCGAAGATCCGCGCGCTGGAAGTCATTCGCGAGCTGGAGCCGATCAAGCGCAACGTCTACGCCGGCAGCATCGGCTACCTCGGCTGGCACGGCGACGCCGATACCGCCATCGCCATCCGCACCGCGGTGATCAAGCACGGCCGCCTGCACGTGCAGGCCGGCGCCGGCATCGTCTACGACTCCGATCCGCAGACCGAATGGGACGAGACGATGAACAAGGGCCGCGCGCTGTTCCGCGCGGTCGCCGAAGCGGCGAAGGGGCTGTGAGCGCCGCCGCGCCGCGGATCGGCTTCCGCAACGACTACAGCGAAGGTGCGCATCCGCGCCTGCTCGCCGCGCTGGCTGCGGCCAGCGCCGAGCAGAACGCCGGCTATGGCCTGGACCGGCACAGCGCACGTGCCGCGCAGCTGATCCGTGCCGAGATCGGCTGCGCCGAGGCCGACGTGCACCTGCTGGTCGGCGGCACCCAGACCAACCTCACCGCCATCGCCGCGTTCCTGCGCCCGCACCAGGCGGTGATCGCCGCGGCCTGCGGCCACATCGCCACCCACGAGACCGGCGCGATCGAGGCCACCGGGCACAAGGTGCTCACCGTGGACGCGGCCGACGGCCGGCTCACGCCGGAGCGGATCGCGCCGTTGCTGGCCGAGCACGGCAACGAGCACCTGGTGCAGCCGCGGCTGGTCTACGTGTCCAACACCACCGAGGTCGGCACGCTGTACCGCAGGCACGAGCTGCAGGCCTTGCGCGCATTCTGCGACGCACACGGCCTGCTGCTGTTCCTGGACGGCGCGCGCATCGGCAGCGCGCTCACCGCCGAGGGCAACGATCTGCGCATGGCCGACATCGCCGCGCTCACCGATGCGTTCTACATCGGCGGCACCAAGAATGGCGCGCTGCTCGGTGAGGCGCTGGTGATCCTCAACCCGGTGTTGAAAGCGGATTTCCGCTATCTGCTCAAGCAACGCGGCGCGCTGCTGGCCAAGGGTATGGTGCTGGGCACGCAGTTCGCCGCGCTGTTCGAGGATGGCCTGTTCTACGAACTGGCCGCGCACGCCAATCGCATGGCCGTGCGGCTGCGCGACGGGCTGGCCGCCGCTGGCGCGCAGTTCGCCTCGGACTCGCCGACCAACCAGCTGTTCGTGACCCTGCCCGCCGCGGACGTCGAGACGCTGGCACAGCGCTACGACTTCGAGCGCTGGCAGGTGCTGGGCGACGGCCGCTGGGTGATCCGCTTCGTCACCTCATGGGCGACGCAGGACACGGCAGTCGATACGTTGATCGCGGATTTCGCCGCGCTGCTCCACTCCGGCACGCAGCGTGCGGCCGGCTGACATTCCGCCAAGGAGAGGAAGATGAAAATCCGTACGCTTGTTGCCTGGGCCATTGCCGCGGTGCTGGCCTTGCCGGCCGTCGCCAGCGCGCAGGTCAACAGCCTGCCATCGCAGCCGCATCTGTTGGTGAAGGGCGCGGCCGAACGGGAGGTGATTCCTGATCGGTTCAATATCAAGTTGACGTTGGAAGCCGTCGATTTCGCGCCGGAAGCGGCGCGTTCGCGGGTACAGGAGGATGCGACGAGCGTCCTGTCTGCGTTCAAAAAGCATCACGCCCTGAGCAACAGCGTGCACGCGTCCACCTTGTCGATTGCGCCGGAGCGCCGCTACGAGAACGAGCGCGAGGTGTTCAAGGGAACCAAGGTGCAGCGCACCTTGTCCGCAGACTTTTCCACACTCGACGATGTACGCCAGTTCCTGGCCGGGTTGAAGACCAGCCAGTCGCTGCAGGTCTCAGCGATCACTCCTGCCTATAGCAAGGACGCGGAGGTGCGCGCCGAACTCAAGCGCCAGGCCGTCGAACAGACGCGTGTCTCGGCGCAAGAATTGGCACGCGCCTATGGAGTGTCGCTGGGCGGGCTGTACACGATTTCCACGGTCGCCCCCAACTTCGCCTACGGAATCCAGGCAGGCACCTGGCAAGGAGGGCGAAGCCAAGTTGGTGACGGCTACGGATACAGCCTGGACGCCATCCAAGTGACGGGCAACCGCGCGGCCGCGGCGCCACTGGCCGAATCCCTCGAAGCCGGCAGCCTCACCCTTTCCGAAAACGTCTATGCGGTCTTCCTGATCGCGCAATGAGTCCTTCGCCATGCTGCTGATGCTGGATAACTACGACAGCTTTACCTACAACCTCGTGCAGTACCTGCAGGCGCTCGGCGCCGAGGTCAAGGTGGTGCGCAACGATGCGCTCAGCGTGGACGAGATCGAGCGCCTGGCGCCCGAGCGCATCGTCATCTCGCCGGGGCCGTGCACGCCGAACGAGGCGGGGGTGTCGCTGCAACTGATCGAGCGGCTGGGCCAGCGCACACCGATCCTGGGCGTGTGCCTGGGCCACCAGAGCATCGGCCAGGTCTACGGCGGGCAGGTCGTGCGTGCCGGCACCATCATGCACGGCAAGACCTCGCGCATCCGCCACGAAGGCCGCGGCGTGTTCGCCGGCCTGCCGGACCGCTACGAGGCCACCCGCTACCACTCGCTGGTGGTGGAGAAGACCACGCTGCCGGACTGCCTGGAAGTGACGGCCTGGACCGAATACGACGACGGCACGGTGGAGGAGATCATGGGCCTGCGCCATCGCCAGTTCCCGGTCGAGGGCGTGCAGTTCCATCCCGAGTCCATCCTCACCGAGCATGGCCACGCCTTGCTGAAGAACTTCCTGGAGCGCTGAGCGCGCCGCGCCGGCGTCGCCCGCCTTCCGTCACTGCCGGACCCTGCCGATGCACGAGCGCACCGACGCCTTCCATTTCTACGAACCGGCCAACGGCCACGGCTTGCCGCACGATCCGTTCAACGCCATCGTCGGGCCGCGGCCGATCGGCTGGATCGGTTCGCGCGGCGCCGACGGCATCGCCAACCTGGCGCCCTACAGCTTCTTCAACGCCTTCAACTACGTCCCGCCGATCGTCGGCTTCGCCAGCATCGGCTGGAAGGACAGCGTGCGTAACATCGAGGCCACGGGCGAGTTCACCTGGAACCTGGCCACGCGGCCGCTGGCCGAGGCGATGAACGCCAGTTCCGCCGCGGTGGCGCCGGAGGTGGACGAGTTTGCCCTGGCCGGCCTGACCGCCGCGCCCTCGCGCCTGATCGCGGCGCCGCGGGTGGCCGCCAGCCCGGTCAGCTTCGAATGCCGGCTCAGCCAGTTGCTGCCGCTGCAGAGCGCACGCGGCGAGCCGATCCAGACCTGGCTGGTGCTGGGCGAGGTGGTCGGCGTGCACATCGCCGAGCACGCCCTGCAGGACGGCATCTACGACCCGGCCGCGGTCGCCACCCTGCTGCGCGCCGGCGGCCCGGCCGACTACTTCGAGGTGCTGGCGCAAGGGCGCCTGCGCATGCCGCGGCCGACGCAGGCGCGCTGACCCGCGCCGCCGCCTTCCTCATTCGCCTAACCGCAGACCGTCTTCGCCATGACCATCACCCCCCAGCAAGCCCTGCAACGCACCATCGAGCACCGCGAGATCTTCCACGACGAGATGGTCGCGCTGATGCGGCAGATCATGCGCGGGGAGGTCTCGCCGATGATGACCGCGGCCATCCTCACCGGCTTGCGGGTCAAGAAGGAAACGGTCGGCGAGATCGCCGGCGCGGCGCTGGTGATGCGCGAGTTCTCACGCACCGTGCCGGTCGCCGACCGCACCCACATGGTCGACATCGTCGGCACCGGCGGCGACGGCTCGCACACGTTCAACATCTCCACCTGCGCAATGTTCGTCGCCGCCGCAGCCGGCGCCAAGGTCGCCAAGCACGGCAACCGCAGCGTCTCCTCCAAGTCCGGCAGCGCCGACGCGCTGGAGGCGCTGGGCGCGGCGATCGAACTGCAGCCCGAGCAGGTGGCGCAGGCACTGGCGGCCACCGGCATCGGCTTCATGTTCGCGCCCGTGCACCATCCGGCGATGAAGGTCGTGGCGCCGGTGCGGCGCGAGATGGGCGTGCGCACCATCTTCAACATCCTCGGTCCGCTGACCAATCCGGCCGGCGCGCCGAACATCCTGATGGGCGTGTTCCACCCCGACCTGGTCGGCATCCAGGCACGCGTGCTGCAGGAACTGGGCGCCGAGCGCGCGCTGGTGGTGTGGGGCCGCGACGACATGGACGAGCTCTCGCTCGGCGCCGGCACCCTGGTCGGCGAACTGCGCGACGGCCAGGTCCGCGAGTACGAAGTGCACCCGGAGGACTTCGGCATCGCCATGTCGGCCAGCCGCAACCTCAAGGTCGCCGACGCTGCCGAATCGATGGCGATGCTGCGCGCGGTGCTCGACAACGTGCCCGGCCCGGCGCTGGACATCGTCGCCTTCAACGCCGGCGCGGCGCTGTACGTGGCCGGCCTGGCCGCCGACATCGGTGCCGGCATCGCCCTGGCGCGTGCGGCCATCGCCGACGGCCGCGCGCGGGCCAAGCTGGAGGCCTACGTGGCCTGCACCCGCGGCTTGGCCGGGCTGGACTGAACCGCCTTCGCCAGCGCCCGATCCCGGTTCTCACCCCCGACACCCTGCATCGCCGATAATCCGGCCATCCCCCAGGATTCCCACCGCATGAGCAGCGACATTCTCCGCACCATCCTCGCGCGCAAGGCCGACGAGATCGCCGAGCGCAGCGCGCGCGTGCCGCTGGCCGAGCTGGTCGCCCGGGCCGAGGCCATGCCGCCCACCCGCGGCTTCGCCCGCGCGCTGCAGGCGGCCATCGCCAACGGCGACCCGGCGGTGATCGCCGAGGTCAAGAAGGCCAGCCCGTCCAAGGGCGTGATCCGCCCGGACTTCCACCCGGCCGACATCGCGGTCAGCTACGAGTTCGGCGGCGCGGCCTGCCTGTCGGTGCTGACCGACGAGGATTTCTTCCAGGGCCACGACCGCTATCTGCAGCAGGCGCGCGATGCCTGCACCCTGCCGGTGCTGCGCAAGGACTTCACCATCGATCCGTACCAGGTGTACGAGGCGCGCACGCTCGGCGCCGACTGCATCCTGCTGATCGTGGCCGCACTGGACGACCTGCAACTGGCCGAGCTGTCGTCGCTGGCGCTGCAACTGGGCATGGACGTGCTGGTGGAAGTGCACGACATCGACGAACTGGAGCGCGCGCTGCAGGTGCCGGCGCCGCTGATCGGCATCAACAACCGCAACCTGCGCACCTTCGAGGTGTCGCTGCAGACCACCCTGTCGATGCAGAACGCGGTGCCGCGCGACCGCCTGCTGGTCACCGAAAGCGGCATCCTCGGCCCGGACGACGTGGCGCTGATGCGCGGCGCCGGCGTGCACGCTTTCCTGGTCGGCGAGGCGTTCATGCGCGCCGAGGAGCCGGGCGAGGCGCTGCGCCAGCTGTTCTTCGCGGCATGAGCGGGCAGGCACCGAGTCCGTACCCGCTGCCGCGCGTCGACGCGCCGCTGGTGGTGTTCGATTTCGACCACACCCTGTACGACGGCGACTCCGGCAGCCATCTGTTCGCCTGGCTGATCAAGCGCAATCCGCTGCGCCTGGCCGCCGCGGTGCTGGCCACGCCGTTGCTGGGGCCGCTGGTGGCGATGCTGCCGACCCGCCGCACCGGCATCTCCGGCTACGTCTGGATCGCCAGCTTCGGCCTGCGCCGCGCCCGCGAGTTCAACCGCATCATCGACCAGTACGTGCTGCAGCATCAGGCGCAGATCCGCCAGCGGCTGCTGCCGCAGGCGCTGGAGGTGTTCGCCCGGCACCGTGCCGCCGGCGATCGCGTGGTGGTCGCCACCGGCGCGCCGCCGGAACTGGCGCGCGCCATTCTCGGCTTCGTCGCGCACCAGGACGTGCCGGTGGTCGGCAGTCTGATCGGCCCGCGCCTGGGCGCGGTCACCGCCACGCGTCACTGCCACAATGAGGAAAAGATGCGCATGCTGCGCGAACTGGGCTACGGCGAGATCGCCATGGCCTATTCCGACAGCACCGCCGATCTGCCGCTGCTGCAGGCCGCGGCCGCGCCGGTGGTGGTCAATCCCAAGCACGGCGCGGTGGCGGTGTTCCGCCGGCTGTTGCCGTCCGGCACGCCGATCCTCAACTGGGGCTGCCGCGACCGCGCCGGCGACGCTGGCGGTTCCCGCTAGGGCGCGCCGTGGTGGGGAAGGCCGGCGATCAGCCGCCGGCCCCGCGGTAAGCGCTGTCGCTGCCCACCAAGGCGTGGTGCAGCGGCGCGACCCACTGGCCGCGATCGATGTCGTAGGCGCCGAAGCTGCCCTCGAATTCCCAGTACGCCCAGGCGAAATGGCGTTTCTCGGCGGCGTTGACCACCGCCACCGTCCAGGCCAGGCGATCGGCCGGCGGCGCCTGCTCGTAGGCACCGAACTCGCCCAGCAGCACCTGCCGATGGTGCGCCTTGGCCCAGGCCGCGATGCGGTCGAATTCGCCGTACAGCTTGGTCCGGTCGGCCGCACTGCCCCAGCTCACGCCGGTGTGGTCGCGGATGTCCGCCGGAGCCCACGGCGCGCCCTGATGGGTGAAGCGGAACGGGTTGTAGTAGTGCACGGTGACCAGCAGGTGCGCATCGTCGTCGGGCAGGCGTAGGCTGTCGAGCGCGGTGAAGGAATTGCTGCTGGCCGGACCCACCACCACCGTGCGGGTCGGGTTGTCGCGGCGGATGATCTGCAGCGCATCGCGCAGCAGATCGTTCCACGCCGCGCTGGTCATCTGGCCGTTGGGCTCGTTGAGGATCTCGAACAGCACCGACGGCGGCGCGTGGCGGTAGCGCGGGGCGATCTGGCTCCAGAACGCCAGCAGCCTGGTCCGGCACACCGCCGCGTCGGCGGCGCAGGGGTGGAAGTCGTGTTCGTCCAGGATCACGTTCAGGCCCGCAGCGGTGGCCTGGTCGACCACCGTGTCCAGCGTCTTCAGCCATGTAGGGTCGAGCCGGTTGTCCGCGTCCATGTGCGCGAATGCCTGCAGGTTGACCCGCACCGTGCGGAAGCCGCCGTCGCGGATCGTGCGGTACAGCGGCGGGCGGAAGCGCGCCTTCGCCGGGTCGTTCCACAGCGGGTCGTAGCCGAGGATGTTGACCCCGCGCCCGAGCCGGGCGAAGGCGTCGTCGGCCCGTGCGCGCGGCGCAGGCAGCGCCAGACACAACAAGGCCAGGAGCGATGGGATGGCACGCATGGCGGTCTCGCGGGGCAGGGGAGTGGCGAGACGCGCGGCCATCGGCGGCGGCGTCCCGGCCGCGATCATCGCGCGGCGCGCCCCGGCAAAAGCGAACGCGGCCTGACCGCAGATCGGGTCACCAGCGCAACAGCTTCAGGCGCCGCGGAGACCGCCTTTGCGAATCCCCAATCCCGACTCCCAAATCCCGGGCGTCAGCCCACCCAGCGATACAGCGCCCCACCCACCTGATACAGGCTGATGCCCAGCACCAGCAGGCCCACCGCCACCAGCACCCAGCGCTCGCGCACCCGCTTGACCAGCAACGCCGCCAGCGGCGCGGCGAGCATGCCGCCGACCAGCAGGCCGAGCACGATGTCCAGGTGCTGCACGCCCATGGTCAGCAGGAAGGTCAGCGAGATCGACAGCGTCACCAGGAACTCGGCGGCGTTGACCGTGCCGATGGTGGTGCGGGCCTGGCCGCCGTGGGCGAGCAGGGTCGAGGTCGCCACCGGGCCCCATCCGCCACCGCCGCTGGCGTCCAGCAGGCCGGCGACGAAACCCAGCAGCGGCACCCGCCGCACCTCGCGGCGCGGCAGCGCACGGCCGGCCGCGCGCAGCAGGATCAGCACCGCCAGGGCGAGCAGGTACAGATAGACGAAGGGGCGGATCAGCTCGCCCGGCAGTTGCGTCAGCACGTAGGCGCCGGCGATGCCGCCGACCATGCCCGGCAACGCCAGGCGCAGGAACAGCCGCTTGTCGACATTGCCCAGGGCCAGGTGCGACAGGCCCGAGGCGCCGGTGGTGAACACCTCGGCGCTGTGCACGCTGGCGCTGACCACCGCCGGCGGCAGGCCCAGGCTCAGCAGGACCGAGGACGAGACCAGGCCGAAGGCCATGCCCAGCGCGCCGTCCACCAGCTGGGCGGCCAGGCCGACCAGCACGAACCAGTAGAAGGTCTCGCTCAGCACCCTCGTGCCGGGCCTATCGCCCCATGGCGGTCAGCGCGCGCCGTACAGCACCACGGTCTTGCCGCGGGCATGCAGGATGCCGTCGACCTGCAGCTTCTTCAGCACCCGGCCGGCCATCTCGCGCGAGCAGCCGACCAGCCGCGCCAATTCCTGCCGCGACACGCGCAACTGCATGCCCTGCGGATGGCTCATCGCCTCCGGCTCCTGGGCCAGGTCGTGCAGGGTGCGCACGATGCGGTCGGTGACGTCCAGGAACGCCAGGCGGCTGGCCTTGCGCGAGGTGTCCAGCAGGCGCTTGGACAGCTGCACGCCGATCGCGTACAGCACCCGCGGCGCATCGGACGACAGCGAGCCCAGGAACAGCTGGTGCAGGCGCTCGTAGCTGATCTCGGCCAGTTCGCAGGGCGTGCGGGTGCGCAGGATCACCTCGCGCTGGTCGGACTCGATGAACAGGCCCATCTCGCCGACGAACTCGCCGCTGCCGAAATAGCCCAGCACCAACTCGCGGTCGTCATCTTCCTCGGCGATGATGCTGACCGAGCCGCTGACGACGTAGTAGAGGGTGCCGGCCGGGTCGCCAGGCCTGAACACATCCGTCCGCGCCGGATAGCGGCGACGGTGGCTGTGGGCCAGGAAGCGGTCGATGGTGGCGGTGTCCAACGTCAGAGGACTTGGAGCGATGCGCACAGGTGCTGCAGTGGATGTGTTTCCGGGGCTCATGGCGGCTTCGCTACGGCGTAATTCCCGAAGCTTAACGGGACGCGTTCGCGGCGGCAAACAAGAGACGGACGCCACGTTTCGCAGCGGAGCCATTTGGCTCATAATTGAGTGTCTTTCCCCACCCACTTCCAGAGGATCCACGCCGTGGTCAAGCCGTTGCCTCGCCTGAGGCTGCAAGGTTTCAACAACCTCACCAAGGCGTTGAGCTTCAACATCTACGACGTCTGCTACGCGATCTCCGAAGAGGAGCGCCAGCGCTACATCGAGTACATCGACGAGCAGTACGACGCCGACCGCCTGACCCAGATCCTCACCGATGTGGCCGAGATCATCGGCGCCAACATCCTCAACATCGCGCGCCAGGACTACGATCCGCAGGGCGCCTCGGTGACGATCCTGATCTCCGAAGAGCCGGTCATCGACAAGAAGGCCGCCGGCAAGGAGATCATTTCCGATGCCGTGGTCGCGCACATGGACAAGAGCCACATCACCGTCCATACCTACCCGGAAACCCATCCGCAGCACGGTATCGCCACGTTCCGCGCCGACATCGACGTCGCCACCTGCGGCGTCATTTCGCCGCTGAAGGCCCTTAATTACCTGATCGAGAGCCTGGAATCGGACATCGTGATCATGGATTACCGCGTGCGCGGCTTCACCCGCGACGTGAAGGGCAAGAAGCACTACATCGACCACAAGATCAACTCGATCCAGAACTTCCTGGCCAAGAACGTCAAGTCGCGCTACGAGATGTTCGACGTCAACGTCTATCAGGAGAACATCTTCCACACCAAGATGCACCTGAAGGACTTCGACCTGGACCAGTACCTGTTCGAGGAGAAGGCCAAGAACCTCTCGTTCAAGGAGCGCATGCGCATCGAGGCGCTGCTCAAGCGCGAGATCGAGGAGCTGTTCCACGGGCGCAATCTGTCCGAGTAAGCAGCCTCCACACCGGCGGGACGACCCGCCCGCAGCCTGCGCTGCGACCCCTGCCGACGGCGGCCCGATGTGCAGACATCGGGCCGTTTTCGTTTTCATTTGTCTACGGAGAAAGACAATGCCCTGGATCTACCTGTTGCTGGCCGGCCTGTTCGAGATCGGCTTCGCCCTCGGCCTCAAGTACAGCGAAGGCTTCACCCGGCTGTGGCCGTCCCTGGGGACCATGGCCGGTGCCGGCCTCAGCCTGTGGCTGCTGACCCAGGCGCTCAAGCACATCCCGCTGGGCACCGCCTATGCGATCTGGACCGGCATCGGTGCGCTGGGCACGGCCGTGCTCGGCGTGGTCCTGTTCGGCGACAGCGCCTCGCCGGCGCGGCTGGCCTGCATCGGCCTGATCGTGGCCGGGGTGATCGGCCTGAAGCTGGTCGCGCACTGAGCAGTGCGCGCAGGAACTCAGGCGGCGGCGATGCGGCGTCGGGTCAGCACCCGGCCGATCAGCAGCCGGTGCGCCACCACCGCCAGCAGGGCGGCGATCGACAGCGCGATCATCGCGCGGGTGAACACGCTGCCGAGGTTGCCGGCATGCTGCAACTGGTCCAGCCGCCCGAAGCGCGCGGGGTCGGCGTTGGCGTAGGCGATCTCGACGGTGGCGCCGTCCAGCAGCAGCGGCGCGGCCTCGGCGCCGCTGGCCTCGAAGGCGCCACTGTGCAGCCGGCCCCTGCTCTCGAACACATAGTGGAAGCGGTAGCGCACCAGCGGCTCGGTCTGCACGCCGAAGGCGCCATCGGCGATCACCGGCACGGTCGCCACCGAATGGTCGCGCAGGATCGCGCTGGCCTGGCGGTAATCGCCAAGCAGGTGGTGCAACAAGGTGCCGCCGCCGATCGCGAACAGGGTCGCGAACAGCAGGCGCGACAACCAGCGGGTGCGTGGCGATGGCAGGTGGAGCGTGGATGCGGGCATGGCAGTCGGCAGGCGGAGCGCACGCGGGCGCGGCTCGGCACGGGTACATCGGTGGCTGCGGCACATGGCGGTGCTGCGGCCGGAACGGCGTGCGCCGACGTGGAATCAGTCAGCGTTCGTTCACTTTACCCCCATCGGGCCGGCAATGCCAGTCGGCCCATCGCCGGCCCGACCGGCGGGCGGCTACAGCCGATAGGCGACGGCCTTCATCAGCCGCGAGGCGGCGGCCATCACCGTGGGGATCGGCGGCGGCAGGCGCCGTGCGCCGGCCTGTTCGGCATGCTCGGCGTGGCGGGCCTCGTCGGCCTTCATCACTTTCAGCACGTCGCGGCTGCGCAGGTCGGCCGGCGGCAGGGTCTGCAGGTGTTCGTCCAGGTGCGCCTCGACCTGGCGCTCGGTCTCGACCACGAAGCCCAGGTTCCAGCCGTCGCCACGCAGTCCGGCCAGGGTGCCGATCGCGTAGCTGCCGGCGTACCACAGCGGATTGAACAGGCTGGGGCGGCTGTCCAGTTCGCGCAGCCGCGCCGCGCACCAGGCCAGGTGGTCGGTCTCTTCCTGCGCCGCCTCCAGCAGGTGCGCACGGGTGGCCGGATCGCGCGCGACCGCGGCCTGGCCGAAATACAGGCCCTGGGCGCAGACCTCGCCGACGTGGTTGATGCGCATCAGGCCCGCGGCATGGCGGCGCTCGTCCGGCGCCAGCACCACATCGGCGGTGGCCGCGGCCGGGTAGGGGCGCTGCGCCGGCGGGTCTCCGAACACGGTCTCCAGCGCGCGCTGGGCCTCGACCAGGGCGCGATCGAGCGGGGAATGCTGGCGGCTGGTCGTCATGGGGGAAGCCCGGAAGCGGTGGGGATCCCGATTTTCGCCCCCGGCCGACGCACTGCCAAGCGCGCCGCCCGCCCGATCTGCGCCGGTCATGGGTGGACTTGCGCGGGGCGGCCGGGCCGCGTAGAATTTCGCCTCTTGCGTTTTTGCAATTCACAACGCGTGGCAAAGTTCCGGCCGTTCGCTGCAGGAATCCGCCCGACCAACCGAGTCTGATCATGAGCACCTTCACTGCTAAGTCCGAGACCGTCCAGCGCGACTGGTATCTCGTCGACGCCGCCGGCAAAACGCTGGGCCGGCTTTCCACCGAACTGGCCCGCCGCCTGCGCGGCAAGCACAAGCCGGTCTACACCCCGCACGTCGATACCGGCGATTACCTGGTGGTGATCAACGCCGAGAAGATCGTCGTCACCGGCAACAAGCTCAAGGACAAGAAGTATCACCGCTTCACCGGCTACATCGGCAACCTGAAGACCGAGAGCCTGGAGCAGGCGCTGGAGCGCCACCCGGAGCGCGTGATCGAGATCGCGGTCAAGGGCATGCTGCCCAAGGGCCCGCTGGGCCGCGCGATGTACCGCAAGCTCAAGGTCTATTCCGGTGCGGAGCATCCGCACGCCGCTCAGCAGCCGCAGGTTCTGGATATCTAATCATGGCGATTTCGCAAAACTACGGCACTGGCCGCCGCAAGTCCTCCACCGCCCGCGTGTTCCTGCGCAAGGGCACCGGCAACATCTCCGTCAACGGCCGTCCGCTGGACGAGTTCTTCGGCCGCGAGACCGCGCGCATGATCGTGCGCCAGCCGCTGGAGCTGACCAAGAACACCGAAAGCTTCGACATCCTGGTCACCGCCACCGGCGGCGGCACCACCGGCCAGGCCGGTGCGATCCGTCTGGGCATCGCCCGTGCGCTGGTCGAGTACGACGAAACCCTGAAGACCGAGCTGCGCAAGGCCGGCTTCATGACCCGCGACGCCCGCGAAGTCGAGCGTAAGAAGGTCGGTCTGCACAAGGCCCGTCGCGCCACCCAGTTCTCCAAGCGCTGATCCATCGCGCCTGGCGTGGGTTCCCTCGGGAACCCGCTGGGACCAAGCAAAAGCCCGGCTTCGGCCGGGCTTTTGTCGTTCTGGGTCCGTGGTTTGTGTTGGCTGGCAGCATGTGTGTGCCGCCGCGGGTTTGGCGCGAACAGTATTCGGGCGATTGCCCGTCTCCGTCTGGCTTGGGGACTCGGCGTCGCCGCAAAAGATTCATGTCTGCAGAGCTACAGGTCTGCAGAGCCAGGGCCGCGTGTGTCTCGTCGGCATGGGGTGAATGAGTTCGTTTCGTCAGCGCCCGCTTCGGTGGATCGAATTCCATCTGGTGGAGTAGCCCCCTTGGAGTCCAAGGGGGCGCGCCGACAGGCGCGGGGATGTGGAAGCGGAAGGGCTGGGGCCCACATCTTGCGCAGCAAGATGTGGGGCGTAGGCGCGAAGCGCCTGCGCAAACCCCGCGCCAAACAAAAAAGAAGGCCGATCTTTCGATCGGCCTTCTTTTTTTGTTTGGCTGCCCCGGATGGATTCGAACCACCGAATGCCTGAGTCAGAGTCAGGTGCCTTACCGCTTGGCGACGGGGCAATGTGGACTGCAAGTATCGCACGCCTTGGGCGTACACACCATGGTGGCTATGGGTGGACTCGAACCACCGACCCCAGCATTATGAGTGCTGTGCTCTAACCGGCTGAGCTACATAGCCCTGGTGAACCGCCAATTCTTATGGAGAAGCGGGCGGCTGTCAACGGGTTTCTGCGCTGCTTGTGGCCCGGCCGCAGCCATGGCAGAGTCGGAGCCAGTAGATTTTTCAGGAGTCCGCATCGTGATCGATCCGGACGGCTATCGACCGAACGTAGGCATCGTGCTGATGCGGCCGGATGGTCAGGTGTTCTGGGCACGCCGTGTGCGCCGGGACGGCTGGCAGTTCCCGCAAGGCGGCATGAACACCGACGAGACCCCGGTGGAGGCCATGTACCGCGAGTTGCGCGAAGAAACCGGGCTGTTGCCCGAGCATGTGGAAGTGCTCGGCGCCACCCCCGGTTGGCTGCGCTATCGCCTGCCCAGCCGGGCCATCCGCCGCAACGAGCGCCAGGTCTGCATCGGCCAGAAGCAGGTCTGGTTCCTGCTGCGGATGCAGTGCGACGAGAGCCAGCTGAACCTGGAACTGACCGAGACGCCGGAGTTCGACCACTGGCGCTGGGTCGATTTCTGGTACCCGGTGGAGCATGTCGTGCTGTTCAAGCGCGGCGTCTACGCGCGGGCGCTGCGCCATCTGGCGCCGCTGGCGCAGACCATCGCCGGCGCCGGCATCCGCGCCATGCCGACCCTGGCCCAGGAGGCCTGGCTGCCGGGCAATACCGCCGGCCACGACCGGCCGCGCAAGCGTCCACGCAAGCGCGGCGGGCCCTGGGCGGCGCGGATTAATAACGATTAACGGGCGGAATTGACAACCATTCTCACTTTGGTTTGAATGGCGGCAGGCGCAGTCCGCGCCGTCCGCCGCCAAGCCCGCCGTGTACGTCTGCATCTGCAATGGGGTCACCGATCGACAGATCCGCGAAGCCGCCGAAGCCGGCTGCCGCAGCGTTTCCGAACTGACCATGCGCACGGGCTGCGGCGCCACCTGCGGCTCCTGCCTGGACATGGCCAGCGATGTGCTCGAGCGCGCACTGAGCCGCGAACTGCCGTTGCCTGTGCTTGTTGGCGGCCTCGCCCGCGCCGCCTGAGTCCATCGCCGCGCTGCGGCGCGGGATGATCACGATTCGCGTTCCTTCACGTCGCGGCGCGATTCGCTAGAGTCTGCGCTTTCCGGATCTACGCGAGCGACATCATGAAGGGCGACAGCAAAGTCATCGAGTTCCTCAACAAGGTCCTCTACAACGAGCTGACCGCGATCAACCAGTACTTCTTGCACGCCAAGATGCTGAAGAACTGGGGCCTGAAGGAACTGGCCGAGCACGAGTACAAGGAATCCATCGACGAGATGAAGCACGCCGACAAGCTGGCGGACCGCATCCTGTTCCTCGAGGGGCTCCCCAACTTCCAGGCGCTGGGCAAGCTGCGCATCGGCGAGAACCCCAAGGAAATCCTCGAGTGCGACCTGGCGCTGGAGCAGGACGGCACGGTCACGCTGCGCGAGGGCATCGCCTACGCCGAATCTATCCAGGACTACGTCAGCCGCCAACTGCTGGCCGACATCCTGGAGTCGGAAGAAGAGCACATCGACTGGCTGGAAACCCAGCTCGACCTGATCGATCGCATCGGCGAGCCGAACTACCTGCTGACCAAGCTCGACGACTGAATCGTCGGTGCATGACAGCGCAGCGCCGGCCTGGGCCTCGCCGCGATCGAGCGTGTTCGCTGCTGCAGGCAGGGACTGCGTGGGCCCCGCCGTACACGAGCGGGAACGGCTTCAGCCGCGATGCGGTGTCAGTGAAGCGTCGCGGTTGAAGCCGCCCCTACAGAATCGAACAAGCGGCTGAATTGCGCTGCCTCAGCTATGTGCGATCACAGACCCCGATTGTGCGAGAAGGGACAGGTCGGGAAGGCGCATCGCGACGCCCATGTCATCACCGCGTCGCTCTTGTGCCGTAGGAGCGGCTTCAGCCGCGACGCGTGGCAATCAGAAGCCGCGGCGGATCCGGAAAGCGACAAGCGCCGTTCGCCACGCGGGCAACCTGCATGCGTCAGGTCGTGCGCTTCGCTCCACCTGGCCGTCATCCTCTGAGGGCGTGGACGGCGAAACGCATGGGGCGTCCTCAGATCTCCGGATGCCTCAGGGCGCGGCGCTGTCCTCGACGGCATCGCGCACGCTGGCGCGGTAGCCGCTCAGCGCCAGGCGTGCGCGCGCGAACTCGGCGATCACCAGGGCGACTGCGACCACCGGTCGCTCCAGCGTGCCGGTGCGCACGCCCGACTCGATACGCAGCGCCGCCGCCGACAGCGCGAGCGCGCCGAGGTTGGCGGCCGAGGATTTCAGCGTGTGCGCGGCTTCGCGCAGCGCGTCGCTCTGCGCCGTCGCCGCCGCCTGCTCCAGGCGCTGGATCAGCAGCGGCGCATCGGCCAGGAACAGCTCGACGATCTGGCTCACGCTGGCGCCGCCGATGACCTCGCGCAGCTCGTCCAGCACCGCGATGTCCAGCACCGGCGCCGGTACCGCCGATGGCAGTTCCAGATCGTCGGCCTCCGGCGAGGCGGGCGGCGGCGTCGACGCTGCGGTGGCGCCGCGCGACGCCAGGTCCTGTTCCGGCACAGGCGCTGCCGGGGGGACGTCGCGCGTGTCGTGATCGGGCGATGGCATCGGCGCGGTCGACGGGGCGGTAGCGCTGGATGCCGTAGCAGGCGTGGCCGCCGCGGCGTCCGCCGTGGGCATGTCGGCGTGGCCGGCCTGCTGCGGTTCGACGTGCATCGCGTTGGCGAGCGCTTCCGCCGTCGGTCTGCTCGCGATGGCCGCGGCCGTTGCCGGGCCTGCCTCCGGCTCCGGCGCGAACGCCGCGCCGGCCGGCAAGGTCGCCGGCTGCAGCGGCAGCCAGCGCTGCAGGCAGGTTTCCAGCCGCGCGCGGTCGATCGGCTTGGACAGGTAGTCGTCCATGCCGGCATCGAGACAGCGCTGCCTGTCGCCGGCCATCGCGTTGGCGGTCATCGCCACGATCGGCAGGCGCGGGCGCGCCGCCTCGGCCTCGCGCTGGCGCCATTGGCGGGTGGCGGCGTAGCCGTCCAGCACCGGCATCTGGCAGTCCATCAGCACCAGGTCGTACGGCTGCCGCGCCAACTGCGCCAGCGCGGCAGCGCCGTCCTCGACGCTGTCGGCGTGATGGCCCAGCGATTCCAACAGTCGCCGCGCCACCATCAGATTGACCGGATTGTCCTCGACCAGCAGCAGCCGGTAGCCGCTGCGCGGCGGCGGGGCGTCGGCGATCGCGCGCGCCGCGCCCGCGGCGGGAGGGGGCGTGGGGCTGTCCGCGGCGTTCTGCGCGAAGGCGTCGTGGTAGAACGTATCCGCGTCGTCGTCGCTGGCGCCAACCGTCTCGTTGGCCAGGTGCGGCGTCGCCGGCGCCAGCGCCAACATGCTGCGCAGATCGATGTCGGGGGCCTGCCGCGACAGCAGCGCGCCGTGCGCGCGGATCTCCTCGGGAATGTCGGCCTCGCCGTACAGCCAGACCAGCCGCGTGGTCTGCGGTGCCGGCAGCCGCGCCACCGCGCGCTGCAGGGCGCGCGCGCTCTGCCGCAGGCCATCCAGGTCGCCGATCACCAGGTCGTAGGCCGGACGCGCGACGCTGCCGCTGCCGTTGCCGCGCAGCCGCTCCAGCGCCTCCTGGGTCGAATCGACCTTGCTGACCTGCACGCCCCAGTTCGGCAACAGCACGCTCAGGCGCTGCTGCAGGCGCTGGTCGGCGCCGACCAGCAACGCCTGCAGCCGCGGCAGGCCGCCCGGGTGCTGCGCCAGGTCGCCGATCACCTTCAGCAACGGGATCTCGAACCAGAACGTGGCGCCCTGGCCCTGCCGCGACGTCACGCCGATGCGCCCGCCCATCAGTTCGACGATGCGCTTGCAGATGGTCAGGCCCAGGCCGGTGCCGCCGTACAGGCGCGTGGTGGAAGCATCGGCCTGGGTGAAGGCCTGGAACAGGTGCTCCTGGCGATCGGCGCTGATGCCGATGCCGGTGTCGCGCACCTCGAAGCGCAGCAGGTGCTGCGCCGGGGTCTCGCCGAGCCGGCGCACGCCCAGGTCGATGCCGCCGCGCGCGGTGAACTTGACCGCGTTGCCGAGCAGGTTGCTCAGCACCTGGCGCAGGCGCACCGGATCGCCGCGCACCGGCAGGCGCACCGCCGGGTCCAGCTGCAGCGTCATGCGCAGGCCCTTGGCCTCGGCCGCGCGCTGCATCAGCTCCAGCACGCCGTCGAGCAGCTCGCGCAGGTTGAAGGTGGTGATCTCCAGCTCCAGCCGGTTCGCTTCCAGCTTGGAGTAATCCAGGATGTCGTCGACGATGCGCAGCAGTTGCAGCGAGGAGGTGCTGGCCGCGCGCAGCATCTCGCGCTGGTCCAGGCCGAGCGGGCCGCGCCCGATCAGCTCCAGCATCGGGATGATGCCGTTGAGCGGGGTGCGGATCTCGTGGCTCATCGTCGCCAGGAACTCGCCCTTGGCCAGCACTGCCGCTTCAGCCGCCCGGGTGGCCGCCTCGGCGGCCTGCTTGGCCTGCAGCAGTTCCTGTTCCAGCCGCTCGCGCGCATGTACGTCGTGCTGCAGGGCATTGCGTTCGGACTCGGCCAGCGCGGCACGCGCCAGCGCCGCATCCAGGCGTTCGATCTGCTGGCGCGCGCGGCAGCCGGCGAGGGTGGCCAGGGCCGCGGCGGCGGCCATGCAGCCCGGTGCCAGCCAGTGCCACGGCGCCGGCAAGGGCAGCGCCAGCGGCGGCAGCGCCAGCAGGGTGCCGGCGACGGCGAGCACCGCGGCGAAGGCCGCCGGCCGTGGGACGGGCCGACGTCGACGGACGGACATGGCTAGAGCACCGCGTTCTGGAAGTCGAAGTTCAACTGGTCGCCGACCGATTGCACCAGGTTGCCCTGGATGAAGTCGACCCCGCCCATCCACATCGCCGCCGCGGCCTGCGCCTGCTCGATCTGCTGGCCGATGATCAGCAGGCCGGCGCGGTGCGCCAGATCGATGGTGGCGCGCAACTGGTCGCGCAGATCGGGATCGGCATGCGCGCCGGCGAAGCGCGCCGACAGGCGCAGATAGCCCAGCGGCAGGTGCGCGAGCAGCGCCTCGGCCTCCGCGCCCGGTTCGAACTGGCTGACGCAGAACTGCACGCCCAGCGGCATCAGCCGCGCGCAGAACTGCTGCAGCGTGGCGGTGTGGACCAAGGCATCGTCCAGGCGCAGGTCGATCACCAGCGAGGTGCCGGTGACGCCGCGGCGGCCGATGGTGTCGATCAGCCATTCGGCGAAGGCGGTACGCGCCAGCGTGCGCGAGGACTGCGAGACGAACAGGCGCAGCGGCGGCGTGGCGTGCTGGTACAGGTGCAGCAGGCCCAGCGCGTGATCGAGCACCTGCTGGTCGAGGTCGGCGATGCGGCCGCCGGCTTCGGCGGCCGGCAGCACCTGGCCGGCCGAGAGCAGGCTGCCGTCGCGCTGGCGCAGGCGCAGCAGCACCTGGTACTGGGCGATGTCGCCGCCGGCAACGGCGACGATTGGCTGGTAGGCCGGTTCCAGCTGTCCTTCCAGCATGGCGATGCGCTGCAGGTCCTCGTCCGCGCGCGGCGGCACGTAGGCGGCGATGCCCTGCGGCTGCAGCCGCGCCTGCAGTGCGCTGCGTTCGACCGCTTCCAGCGCGCTGCCGGCGTCCTCGAAGCCATGGCCGAAGTCGGCGTAGCCGATCGCGCAGCGCAGGTGCAGCGCCTCGTCCTCGCGCAGCGGGAAGGCATGGCCGGACAGCGCGTCGCGCAGGCGCTGCGCGCACTGCAACTGCGCGTCGGCATCGGCGTCGTCGGCCAGCAGCAGGAAGCTGTTGTCGTTGAGCCGCGCCAGCGGCTGCGGGGCGGTGACGCCGGCCAGGCGGCGCCCGGCCTGCACCATCAGCCGCTCGAACGCGGCGTAGCCGTAGCGTTCGCGCAGGCCGAGCGCACTGGCGATCTCGATGAAGTACAGGCTGCCGGGGCGGTGGGCGCGCAGCGTCGTGTCCAGCAACTGCAGCACATGGGCGCGGGTCGGCAGGCCGGTCTCGGGATTGTTCAGCGGCGCCGCCTCGGCGTGGCCGTGCTGGGCCTGCTGGCGGGCGCGGCGGATGCGGTTGGACACCGCGGCGATCAGGTGCCGCGGCCGAATCGGCTTGGTCAGGAAGTCGTCGGCGCCACTGTCGAGCACTTCGTATTCCAGCTCCGGATCCGCGTCGCCGGACAGGAACACGATCGGCAGCAACTGGTGCTGCGGCTGCTGGCGGATCAGCGCGGTCAGGCGCATGCCGTCCAGGCCCGGCATGTGCAGGTCCATCAGGATCAGGTCCGGCCGGTAGTCGGCGATGGCCTGCTGCACGCCTTCGGCCTGCATCTGCACCTGCGCATGCATGCCGGCGCCATGCAGCACGCTCTGCGCGAACAGCGCCTGCGCGCGGTCGTCCTCGACGATCAGCACGCGGTACGGCGCGGCCGCCGCCTGTGCGGTGGAATCGGCGGTGGCGTCGGCGACGACGAAGGCGGCCGCGCTGGCGTCGGCCGGGCCGTCGTCGTGGTCGGTGCCGGCCAGCGGCGTGGCGGTCGCAGCGGAGTCGGCGGGCGCAAGATCGGCCGCGCGCTCATCGGAGGCGACATCGCTGGGCGCCGCGCGCGCCGCGTCGCCGACCCAGCGGCGCCAGTAATGCGGCGGCGGGGTCTCGGCGCGGACATGGCGCGCGCGCGGGTCCTCGCGATGGGAAAGCGGAGCAGCGTCGTTGGCGGGCATCGCGTCTGGTTCCTGGTGCGCGTCCAATTATGCGATCAAGTTCGCGAAGGCTGCGTGCCTTGCGGCGCGGCAGACGGCGCCGCTGGCGCCAGCAGGCGGCGCATGCCGCGCCACAGCAGGCGCCAGGACCACCACACCAGCAGCGCGCCGAGTGCGCTCGCCGCCAGCACCACCGCCAGCGCCAGCCACGGGTGCGCCAGGGCCAGGGCCAGCGCGGCGATCACCACCGAGTCCTCGGCCAGCGAGGCGATCCAGTTGCTGGCCGGCTCCGGGGAGGTGTTGAGCAGGGCGCGGGTGCCGGCCTTGAGCGCATGGCTGGTCAGCGCCACGCCCGCGCCGGTGGCCAGCGCGCCGGCGCCGAGTTGGCCGTCGGGCGAGAGCGTGGCCGCGGCCAGGAACGCACCGGCCGGGATCCGGGTCAGGGTCTGCAGCAGGTCCCAGACCGAGTCCACGCCGGGGATCTTGTCGGCGAAGAATTCCGCCAGCGCCAGCGCGCCGGAGGTGCCCAGCACCCACCACGACTGCGTCGCCTGCAGCGCCGGCGGCAGCTCCAGCCAGCCGAGCAGGCCGGCCAGGCCGATGCCGAACACGGTCAGGTACACCCGGATGCCGGCCAGCCAGGCCAGCAGGATGCCGATTACGAAGAGATGGGCGTCGGTCATGGCAGGCGCTCCTGCAACTGCACGGGTGTCGGCCACTATCGGCCATGCCTGCCGCGAAGGCCAGCCCGCGGGGCGGGGCGTGGGATGCGGTGCAGTCCGGCGCCGCTCAGGAGGGTGGCTTACACTAGGTGGCCCAGCAGGCCGACCCGCGAGGATCGACGCCGGCGCCGCCTCGGTGGCGTGGCAGTGCGCATGAACCGACCCGTTCCCCGTTTCCAGATCGTGCCCAATGGCGCCGCGCCCCGCCGCGGCCGCGGGCTGTGGCTGCTGCTGGCCGGGCTGTGGCTGCTGTCGCTGGCGCTGACCTGGTGGCTGGCCAGCCGCCAGGCCGCGCCGCGGCTGAGTGCGGTCAGCGCGCAGTTGCGCGAGGCCGAACGCAATCTCCAGGCGCAGCAGCGGCAGATCGAGACGCTCAACCAGCGCCAGGCCACCCTGGCCCGCTCCGACCAGATCAGCCGCGCCGCCAACAACGAGGTGCAGAGTTCGCTGGCCGAGCGCGACGAGGAGATCGCCGGGCTGCGCGCGGACGTGGCGTTCTACGAGCGCCTGGTCGGTGCGACCAGCCAGCGCAAGGGCCTGAGCGTGCATTCGGTGGAGTTTTCCGCCGAGGCCGGCGGCACCTGGCGCTACAACGTGGTGCTGACCCAGAACCTCAACCGCGGCGCGATCAGCCAGGGCCAGTTGCGCCTGACCGTGGAAGGCGTGCGCGGCGGCAAGCTGACCAGCGTGGGCTGGGACGAACTGCACCAGAAGACCGGTGTGCCCGGGCAGGACTACTCGTTCCGCTACTTCCAGCAACTGGATGGCAGCGTGATCCTGCCCAAGGGCTTCACTCCGCAACGGGTGCGGGTGGTATTGAGCGGCGGGGGGGCGCCGGTCAGCCAGACCTTCGATTGGACATTGGCCGGTAACGGCAAAGGGGAATAATCAGCCTATGTTTGGGAACAAGAACAGCCGCAGCAGCGGCCAGACCGTGGTCGACACGCTGATCGGCGCGCAGGTGGTGATCCGCGGCGACCTGGTGTTCAGCGGCGGGCTCTACGTGGAAGGGCGCATCCTCGGCAAGGTCATCGCCGAAGACGGCGCGCCGGCCACGCTGACCCTGTCCGAGCACGGCAGCATCGAGGGTGAGGTGCGCGCGCCGGTGGTCATCATCAACGGCCAACTGATCGGCGACGTGCATGCCGCCGAGCGCGTGGAACTGGCGTCCAAGGCGCGGGTGCAGGGCAACGTGCACTACCAGGTGGTGGAGATGAACGCCGGCGCGCAGCTGACCGGGCGCCTGATCCACGCCGGCAGCCTGGCCGCGCTGGCGCCGCCGGAAGCGCATCGCGAGGCCGCCGGCGACGCCGAGCCGCCGCGCGCGCTGACCGCCGAGGCTTGATTCGGGCGCCGGCCGTCCCCATCCTGGCGCCATGAGCACTCTCGTTTCCCTGCCGGGCGCCGCGCCCACGCCCGACTACCAGTCGCTGGATCGGCCGTTGAACTTCACCGCGGCCGCCGCGGCCAAGGTGCGCGAGCTGATCCGCGAGGAAGGCAACGATGCGCTGGCGCTGCGCGTGTACATCCAGGGCGGCGGCTGTTCCGGCTTCCAGTACGGGTTCGAGTTCGACGAGAACCGCGCCGAGGACGACCTGGCGGTGCAGACCGACCAGGTCACCCTTCTGGTCGACCCGCTCAGCCTGCAGTATCTGATGGGCGCGGAAGTGGACTACAGCGAGGGCCTGCATGGGGCGCAGTTCGTGATCCGCAATCCCAACGCCAAGACCACCTGCGGGTGCGGCAGCAGCTTCAGCGTGTAGACACGCTGCGGCTTGCGGGACGCACGGTTTGCCTGCACCCTGCGGCGCATGTCCGATCCGACGCCCGACTCCTTCGCCTTCGCCGGTCCCGCGATCGACCGTGCCGATGCCGTGCGCAACGATCCAGCGGCATTGCGCCAGGCCTGGGAACAGGCGCGGGTGCTGGTGCTGGACGCCGATGGCCACGCGCATGCCGATGCCGACGCGCGCCCGCTGATCGTCGGCAGTGCTGCACTGGGCGCGCTGGCCGAGCACGCGCTCTTCCTCGGCCTGGACCATGGCCAGGCCTGGTTCGCGCTGGCCGCCGACGCAGTGCCGCAGCTGGCGCCGCCACCGCAGCGCATCGACCTGCGCCGCGCCGCGGCCGAGTGGCCGGCGCTGGAGGGGGGCCTGTTCGCCTACGCCCGCGCGATGCTGCATTGGCAGTCGCGGACGCGCTTCTGCGGTGTGTGCGGCGGCACCATCGCCTTGCAGCGTGGCGGCTTCCTCGGCGTCTGCACGCAGTGCGCCAGCGAGCACTATCCGCGGGTGGATCCGGCGGTGATCGTCGCGGTCAGCGACGGCCGGCGCCTGCTGCTGGGGCGCCAGGCGAGCTGGCCGGCGCGGCGCTACTCGGTGATCGCCGGCTTCGTCGAGCCGGGCGAATCGCTGGAGCAGACGGTGGCGCGCGAGGTGGCCGAAGAGACCCAGGTGCGGGTACGGCCCGGCAGTTGCCGCTACTTCGGCGCGCAGCCGTGGCCGTTTCCGGGCGCGCTGATGCTCGGTTTTACCGCGCAGGCAGAAGCGGACACGCCGCAGGTGGATGGCGAGCTGGAAGACGCGCGCTGGTTCGAGCGCGAGGAGGTCGGCGCCGCGCTGGCGCGGCTGGCCGCGCACGGCGACAGCGCCGACGACGGCCACGGCCTGCGCCTGCCGCCGCGCATCTCCATCGCCCGCGCGCTGATCGAGGACTGGTACCGGCACGGCGCGCCGGCCTGACCGCGCCGGCGCGTTGCGCGCATCCGTTTCAGAACGGTCCCGGAGGACCTGCATGTTCACGACCCTCGTCGCTGTGATCGTCGCCCTGGTGCTGGGCCATGTCGCCCCCGGCATGGTGGCCTCGTTGCGCCGCTTCGACGCCTTCGGCGACTGGCTCAGCTGGCTGGACACGCATGCCGGCGAGGGCAGTGCCTGGCGCGGCCGCTACGGCACCGCGCTGGCGCTGCTGCCGCCGCTGCTGCTGGTCGGCCTGCTGCAGTGGCTGCTGGCCGCGCCGCATCTGGGCCTGCTGACCCTGCTGTTCGGGATCGCGGTGCTGGCCTTCAGCTGGGGACCGCGCGACCTGGACACCGACGTGGAGGCGATCATCGATGCCGACGACGCCGCGGCGCGGCAACTGGCGGTGGCGCGGTTGCAGGACGATGGCGGGCCGCTGCGCGCCGATCCGGCCGGGTTGGTCGAGGCGGTGGCGGTCAGCGCGCTGCGGCGCTGGTTCGCGGTGCTGTTCTGGTTCCTGCTGCTGGGGCCGTTCGGCGCGCTGGGCTACCGGCTGCTGGCGCTGGCCGCGGTCGGTCCGTATGCGTCACGGCTGCCGCCGGCCACCGCCGCCGGCGCGCGCCTGCTGCTGGCGGCGCTGGAATGGCCGGTGGCGCACCTGATGACCTTCTCGCTGGCCCTGGTCGGCAATTTCGAGGCGGTGTTCGGCGCCTGGCGCGCCGCCGGCGGCAAGCGCTGGCAGTTGGACACCGGCTTTCTCGGGCCGGTGGCCTGCGCCAGCGTGCGCGGCGAACTCGATGCCGAGGCGCACGACTACAGCGACGCGGGCATGGTGGTGCCGGCGCTGCGGCGCCTGCCCGAACTGCGCGATGCGATGAGCCAGGTCTGGCGGGTGCTGCTGCTGTGGCTGGTGCTGCTGGCGCTGCTGGTGATCGCCGGCTGGGTCAGCTGAGGCCGCTCTCGACATCGGGGCACCTCTGACAACCTGCTTCGCCACGCATGACGTTGTCGCGTAGGAGCGGCTTCAGCCGCGTCGGATTTGTCGGGAACGCCTGTCGCGGCTGAAGCCGCTCCTACGGGACGCGTGCCGACGTGATGAGATGTGCCCATCAACTGGGCTGGGAGGTGCGAGCCTGCTACCGGACACGACGAGGCGGATGCGGCAGGCCGGCTAGTGCGGCGCCAGCAAGGTGAAGGGGAACCACGGCAGATTGCGTGCGATCCAGTAGCCCGGCAGCGCGATCAGCCAGAAGTTCGGCCGCGACACCACGCCGACCACCGGCGCGAACCAGGCCGCGCGCCAGCCGGCCTTCCAGGCGATCAGGCCCGGCAGCAGGGCCAGGCCCAGCATCGCGCCGGGATTCATCGCGAACGCCCCGACCGGGTCCAGGTGCACCAGCGCATGCAGGGCGCGGGTCATGCCGCAGCCCGGGCAGTAATAGCCGGTGAGCGCATGGAACATGCACGGCGCGAACGGGTTGTTCGCGGCATTGGGATCGAAACGGTACAGCAGCGTGGCGCCGCCGGCCGCGAACGCGGCGGCGGCGCCCAGGCACGCCCGTTGTTGCCAGGCGCGCATGCCGATCAGCTCGCGTGCTGCATCTGCTGGATGTACTGCATGTAGCTCTGCATGCCGCCGGTGGCGACCATGCCGGCATTGATCAGCAGGCCGATGACGGCCAGCGCGCTGGTCACCCAGCACCAGGTCTTGGCGGTGTTGGAGGCGCGGCGCGCTCCCTCCAGGTCGCCCTGGTTGAGCAGGCCATTGACCTTGCTGGAGAACACGATGGCGACGATGCCGGTGATCAGCGCCGGGCAGCACAGGCAGAAGCCGAGCACGGTCGAGATGATCGCCCAGGCCAGGTGATTGGGGATCGGGCCGGGGATGCCGGAGGCAGGCGCGGGCGGAGGCGGAGGCGGAGGCGTGACGGGGCTGACGGTGCTCATCTTCTTTCCTTGGTTCGGTTCAGGCCCAGTTTAAACGAGTGCCTGCGCAAAGCCTAGAAGAGCCAGCGTGATTACGGGTCGGAGCGCGAGATCGCAAAGCCAGCTGTACTGACCATCGCTCAGACGCGGCACCTATGGCGAGTGAAGGCGCAGTCATTCTCGCGGTTGAGATTTTTGAAAATGAGAAAGGGGCAAGATTGCCCCTTTCTCATGAACAAAATCATTCACTTGGCGGGAGTTGGCCATAGCAGCAGAATCTGGAACAGACCGAGCACGCCATCAGATACGCCAGTTGGTGCAACAAGTGCCGGCAGATCGTCAATTTCTAGCAGTGTTTCGTTATTCATGCGATTCACATCCTCAAGTTAGGGTTCTCTCGATCGAATGAAACACCAGCCGTCGAGAGGGCGGCTGTTCTCAGTCTCGCTTATATAAATCAGCAGCCGAAGCTAAGTCGAGATCGGCGCCGAGTCGCTGACCATCACGCAATCGTCTAGCAGCTTCTGCCACAAGAGGGTCTTGGTCATCAATAAAGCCGCTGGCTACTGTGGTACTTTGATTGAGACGTTCGTGTAACCGGTAAATGGACTGTAGTGCTGATATTCGAATTCGCCGATTTGGCTGCTCTTCTAAGAGGCTATGCAGCAGTGGAAGCGATGCTTCATCCCCTACTTCTCCCAAAAGCGTGGCTAACGATGCGCGCCTATATACGTAAGCCGCTTCTGGAATGCCGGAGATGATTCCCGCCTCTGTATCGAAGAAGTACTGTTCCGTATGCTCGCTTTCAGGTGAAATCATCATTAGGTTTAACGATATTGATAATTCTTCGGGAGGATGTTGAATATGAATATCGCGCCGCATGCGGTAGAACATGACCTTGCCCTTGGGGAGGGAGGTTTGTTCCAATGGGGTTATGTCTACCTTCTCGCCGATATAGCCAACTACTTGTTTAGGGTCGTAATCGAATATTTCGGTGCGATAGCCAGCTCCGAAGTAGCCGGCTGTGAGGAATGCAAAGTTGTGGTCGTGCGCAAGATTGTAGGAAAAAATTCGTTCTTCTTGCTCCCTAATGGCACTGCACAGGCGTGGTGGAGTCCAGATATTGGCACGAACGTAGAATCCATCCCCGCCGCCCAAGATAATAGACTGCGGTGTGTAGCTGACATGCCTAATGCCATTTAGGAAGCCATTGACCTGTGCCTCAATAGCGTCAGGCACAAGTGTTTCATTCATGGCCAAGCTAGCTAGATCGTCCGACAGCGCCAGGGCCGATTCTGGTTCTCGTACATTAATGGTTCTGCGCGCTTTTTCTAGGAAATCATCCAGAGAAATTGGGTTCGGTTGTGCAGAAATTTTGGGTGTGATGGCCATTAGTGCTTACTGCCAACAGTACGGGAAAGAAAATTCGCGGCACTTTGGCGAATATGCGGATGTTCATCAGTTGTCGCTTTTTCTAATAACTCCATGGCGCGGGCTGGAGATATTCTTCCCATCGCCTGGATTGCGGCCCAGCGCACGAAGTGAATGTCATGAGCTACCAACTTTTCCAGTGCATTAGTCCCGCCGTTCCGCATGGCGCCAAGCGCCCGGGCCATTATCTCCAGTTCAGAATGTACTGGGCTTGAGGAAATAGCCTGCACTACCTTCAATGAAGGTCGATCCACCATCCATTGTAATGACTCACGAATTGGGCCGATGAGCTTCGCCACTAAGATCGGATGGCTGATCTGGATGTCATGAATCGTATCTGTGCCGCACAATAGAGTGTTGCCTGCTTCAATGGCGTGTCGGAATGTGCGTGTAAATCCAGTCCCTACGCCAATAGGAAGGGTATGGTTTGGCGTCAGCTGGTATTCGTCAATTTCTAGCTGGCCATTTATGGGAGCAATAAGGATTTCAAAAGGTTGCGTGTATAGAAATTTGGTATTTACGGAGTGTTGCGTGACTTTCAGTTGCCACAAGGAGCCTTGTGCGAGAACTACCGAGAAAGCTTCCTGGCTTGATCGGCCATCTTTTTCGAGTTCATCGGTAAGGCGCTGGCGTGTCCAGTGGGCTAGGTCTGCTTCTGCGAAAAGATCTGCGCAATCAGCAAGCTTGGCGTTTGGCTGACACAGATGCGTCTCAATTGCGGTCGCAAAACTATCAATAGATAAAGTCATCAATCTTCCTTGCAACCGACGCCTAAAGCAGGCGCATTCCAAAAAGCCTACCCTTCTTTTCTTGGCTTATGCAACTCCGTGGCTCATGCATCGCCCCCGCGCAGTCGCCGCACCTGCGCTTCCAGGCTCTCGGCGCTGGCCTGCGCGCCGGGAACCGGTGCGTCGGCGATCACCTCGACATGCGCGCGAAAGCGCCGCGGCACGCGCATGCGCCGCAATCGCGAGTCGCGCTTGCTCCACATGCTGGTCCACATGTTGCGCAAGGCCATCGGCACCACCGGCACCGCGCGCCGGGCCAGGATCTTCTCCACGCCGGACTTGAACGCGGCGATCTCGCCGTCCTTGGTCAGCGCGCCCTCGGGGAAGATGCACACCAGTTCGCCCTCGGCCAGCGCGGCGTCGATGGCGTCGAACGCGCGCTGCATCAGCTCGGGCTCCTCGCGCGCGCCGGCGATCGGGATCGCCTTGGCGGTGCGGAAGATCCAGCGCATCACCGGAATGTTGAAGATGCGGTAGTACATGACGAAGCGCACCGGTCGCGGGATCGCCGCGGCCAGCACCAGCGCGTCCATGTAGCTGACGTGGTTGCACACGATCAGCGCCGCGCCCTCCTCGGGCACATGCCGCTCGATGCCGTGCAGGCGCAGCCGGTACAGGGTGCGCACCATCACCCAACTGAGGAAGCGCATCAGGAATTCGGGGACGATGCTGAAGATCCAGATCGCCACCACCGCGTTGGCGATGGCCAGCGCCAGGAACACCTGCGGGATGCTCAGCCCGGGCAGCGGGATGCGCATGCCGAACAGGTGCAGTTCCTGCATCTGCAGGACGATGCCGATCATCGCCGCCAGCACGATGAACAACGAGTTCTGGATGTTGAGCCCGGCGATGACGCGCGACAGCTCCGCCTTCGGCGTGCGGCTCTGGATCAGCGCGAACAGCGGCACCACGAACAGGCCGGTGCACAGGCCGATGCCGACCAGGTCGAGCATGATCCGCCCGCTGCCGGCCTGGTGGACGAACTGGCCGATGCCCAGGCCGGTCTGCAGCGCGGCGCCGGGCCGGGCGAAATACAGGTCGAGCATGAAGGCGCTGATGCCGAACGCGCCCAGCGGCACCAGGCCGATTTCCACGGTGCGCCCGGACAGCTTCTCGCACAGCAGCGAGCCGGTGCCGGTGCCGATCGAGAACAGCGCCAGGGCGAAGATGTACAGGTCCTGCGCGCCGCCCAGGTTGAGTTCGGCGTAGGTCGGCAACTGCGCGGTGAGCACGGTGCCGACGAACCAGAACCAGGACACGCCGAGCACGGCGTTGCGCACCGCCAGCTGGCGCCGGGTCAGGCGCATGATCGCCAGCGATTCCGGCAGCGGGTTCCAGTTGATCTTCAGCTCGGGCGCGCCGGCGTCGACCTTGGGGATGCAGCGCGCCATCAGGTTGCCGGTGACCGCCAGCGCCACCACCGCGGTGGCCGCGGCCACTGGCCCGTGGCTGCCGGCGATCTGGAAGATCAGCCCGCCGAGGATCATGCCGCACAGGATCGAGATCGAGGTGCCCATCTCGACCAGGCCGTTGCCGCCGGTCAGTTCCTCCGGCTTGAGCACCGACGGCAGGATCGAATACTTCACCGGGCCGAACAGGGTGGACTGCAGGCCGGTGCAGAACAGCGCCACCAGCAGCACCGCCATGTTCTCGGTCAGGAAGCCGACCGCGGCCAGCGACATGATGCCGATCTCCATCGTGGTGGTGATGACCACCAGCCGCGACTTCTCCAGCTTCTCGGCGATCTGCCCGGCCAGCGAGGAGAACAGGAAGTACGGCAGGATGAACAGCGCCGGCGCCAGGTTGGTGTACAGCGTGCGCTGCTCCGGGGTCACGCCCAGGTAGAACAGCAGGCCGATGATCGCCTGCCGGTACACGTTGTCGTTGAACGCGCCCAGCGACTGGACCACGAAGAACGGCAGAAAGCGGCGTTGCCGCAGCAGGGCGAACTGGCTGTGGGCGGACATGCAGGCTCCTTTGCGAACGCGCGCAGCCTAGCAGGTTCGCCGCGCGCGCAGGCGCGGCGCGCGGCGGCCCGCCCCGGCGCTGCCGGCCGCCGCCTGGCTGGCGTCGCGCCGCGCGTGCAGCAGGGCGATGAAGGCGCGTGCGGCCGGAGTGGGATCGGGACGCCACACCGCATAGGTGAGGAAGCGGAAGCGCTCGCGCAGCGCCACTGTGGCCACGCCGTGCATGCCGGCGGCCATGGTCTGCGGCACCACCGCCAGGCCCAGGTCCTCGGCCACCAGTTGCCGCTGCAAGTCGGCGTGGGTGACCTCGTACTGCAGGCGCTGGCGCAGGCCGGCGGCGGCGAAGGCGCGGTCGATGATGCCGCGCACGCCGGCGCCGGGGGTCAGCCCGGCCATCGGTGCGTCCTCCAGTTCGCGCAGCGACACCTCGCGGCGCGCAGCGAAGCGGTTGCCGGGCGCGGCGATCAGCGCCAGCGGCTCCTCGTGCAGCAGCAGGTGCTGCGGCGGCAGCGCCACGTGCGGGCCGACCCCGACCAGGGCCACGTCGAGCCGGCCTTCGCCCAGGTCCAGCAGCAGCGCATCGCTCATGCCGGTGCGCAGGTGCACGTCCACCGCGCTGTGCGCCTCGCGGAACTGGCGCAGCACCGCCGGCACCTGCACCGCGTTCAACGAGGAGATCTGGCCGATCTGCAGGCGGCCGCGCACCGTGCCCAGGGTCTGCGCCATTTCCTCGTGCAGGCGCTCGGCGGCGCGCAGGGTGGCGCGGGCGTTGTGCAGGAACACCTCGCCGGCGGCGGTGGCGCGCACCTGCCGCGCACCGCGCTCGAACAGCCGCGCGCCCAGCGCCTGCTCGATCTTGGCGATCTGGTGGCTCAGCGCCGACTGCACGGTGTGGCAGCGGCGTGCGGCGGCGGTGAAGCTGCCTTCCTCGGCCACGGCGACGGCGAATTCGAGCTGGCGCAGGGTCAGCATGATGGTTCCCGGCGTGCGCCGCGCCGATGTGGCAGTCGATCGGCACGGCTGCCGCAGGCGTGCGTCGCCCGTGGTCGAGGCGCGCGCGTCATGCCGGGCGCCCCAGCCGCTTTCGCCATTGCTGGCGCAGCCACAGGCGGATGTTGTAGCGACGCTTGCGGCTCATGAACGGGTAGCGCAGGGTCATGCCGAGCAGGCCGCGCAGCGTGTCCACCCGCGGCGCATGTGCGGGCAGGGCGTCGCAGCGCACCGAGATGCGGTCGCAGCCGGCGTCGTGGGTGCGGTGGATGACGTCGGCGCGCATGATCAGCAGGTCGCCGACGGCGAGTTGCGGCACCACCTTGTGCGCTTCCAGATCGAAGCCGATCTTCCAGCCGGGGCTGGCGTCGTGCAGGTCCTCGATCGCATACCAGTCGCCGATGGCGATGGCCTCGCCCGGAAAGCGCAGCCGGAACCAGTCCAGCGTGTCGGCCTCCACGCAGCGGAAGCGCAGCGCGCCACGCCCCTGGATGCGCCGGTGCAGGTGCGGATCCAGGCGCGCGACCACGTCGTCGGCGACGATCGCCACATTGGCCAGGCCGGCGTCGGGCTTGAACACCGGCATGTAGCAGATCAGGTAGTTGCGGTGGTCGGCGTGCAGGAAATAGCTGAAGTGATCCAGGTGCCAGTTGAGCGCGCCGCCCGGCGCGGTCTTCGGATCGCGGTGCTGGTCGAACGGCAGGCGCAGGCTCGGCGCGGCATGGCTTTCGCGGATGCGGATGGCGCAGTAGCCGAAGCGGTCGGCGGCGATCGCCAGGCCCATGGCCGTGGCCACCGCCGGCACGGTGGCGGCGATGCGCGCCTGGATCCGCCGCATGTCCGCCGCCGGCAGATCGCCGATCACGCCATCGTGGAACTTCTCGGCGCCTTCGAGGAAGCGCAGCAGGCCGTCGGGAATGTCGCCGTCGCCCAGAAAGCCGCGAACCACGGCGTAGCCGTGCCGGTGCAGTGCCTCGGCGATGTCGGTGCTGGGCATGGGGCGGGTTCCTCGGAAGCTGTGGTGCCGCGGGCCGCACCCACGCTATCTCAAAACCAGATGGCAGTGGTGAAAAAAATGCGTTTGAAAGATCGCTGTCGCCGCCACAGACTGCGCCCCTCCCCACGATCCGGTTCCCGTCCATGGAAACGACCTCGCATCCGCCGATGCGCCGCGGCCTGGTGCTGCTGATGGCCACCGCCACCGGCCTGGCGGTGGCCAGCAACTATTACGCGCAGCCATTGCTGGAAGTACTGGCGCAGACTTTCGCCATCGACGTGCGCCGCGCCGGCGCGGTGGTCACCACCGCGCAGCTGGCCTACGCGGCCGGCCTGCTGTTCCTGGTGCCGCTGGGCGACCGCTTCGAGCGGCGAAGCCTGATCGTTGGCCTGTACGCGCTCAGCGCGGTCGGCCTGCTGGTCAGCGCGATGGCGCACAGCTTCGCGCTGCTGCTGCTCGGCACCCTGATCACCGGCCTGAGTTCGGTGGCGGCGCAAATCCTGGTGCCGTTCGCCGCGACCCTGGCCGCGCCGCACGAGCGCGGCCGGGTGATCGGGACGGTGATGAGCGGGCTGCTGCTGGGCATTTTGCTGGCGCGCACGGCCTCCGGCCTGCTGGCCGGGATCGGCGGCTGGCACACCGTGTACTGGGTGGCGGCGGCGCTGATCCTGGTGGTGTCGGGCCTGCTGTGGCGCGGCCTGCCGCGGCATCCGGGCAATCCGCAGCTGTCCTATCCGCACCTGATCGGCTCGGTGCTGGCGCTGCTGCGCGACGAGCCGGTGCTGCGCGCGCGCTCGGTGCTGGGCGGGCTGCTGTTCGCCGGTTTCAGCATGTTCTGGACCACGCTGGCGTTCCTGCTGTCCGGCCCGGACTACGGCTACGGCACCGCGACCATCGGTTTGTTCGGGCTGATCGGCGCGGCCGGCGCGTTCGCCGCCAACCTGTCCGGCAAGCTGTCCGACCGCGGTGCCGGCCATCTGGTCGGCTGGGGCGGCCTGGTCATGCTGCTGCTGTCGTGGCTGCTGCTGCTCGGCGCGCCGCACTCGCTGTGGCTGCTGATCGCCGGGGTGGTGCTGCTGGACGTGGCGGTGCAGGGCGTGCACATCGGCAACCAGAGCGTGATCTACCAACTGGATCCGGCCGCGCGCAACCGCATCACCTCGGCCTACGTCACCTGCTACTTCATCGGCGGTGCGATCGGGTCCAGCCTCGGCACCGCGGCCTATGCCTACGCCGGCTGGCGTGGCGTGGCGCTCGGCGGGGCGGCGCTGGCGGTGTTGGCGCTGCTGTGGATGGGCATCAGCGCGCAGCCGGCGCGGCAAGCGCCGGCGCCGGCGCCGGCGGCACCGGCGCGGCGCTGACCGCCTGCGCGGCGGCGCGCAGCTTGGGCAGCAGGCGCAGGGTCAGCGCGAGCTGGTTGCGCACCAGCCGGCGCTTGGCCTCGTCGATGCCCTCCTCGCGCTCCAGCGCCTCGGCCAGTGCGATCTCGGCGGGTTCGTCGGCGGGCGGTAGCGCCTGTCGCTCGGCCAGTGCGTCGGCCAGTGCGCCCAGCGCCTGCGGCAGGTAGTCGCCAGCGCGGGCGATGTCCGGATCGGTCTCGCCGGCCAGCGCGGCGCGGTGCGCGCCCAGCGCCGACAGGTAGCCGAGCAGGGTGTTGGACAGGGCCAGGAAGCGGAAGCCGGCATCCAGGTTGCGGCGGTAGCGGCCGGGTTCGCGCAGCATGTTCGACAGCGCCACCGACAGCGCGGCGTCGGCGTTGTGCATGTCGCGGCGGGCGATGCGGTAGGGCAGGTCGTCGCGCATGCCGCTGCGGTACTGCTCCAGCACCTGCGCCAGGTAGCGCGCGCTGCTGGACAGCACCGTCGCCAGCACCTGGTGGAGGCGCCGGCCCTGCCAGTCCGGCAGGATCAGGAACGAGGCGGCGGCGGCGATCGCGCAGCCGATCAGGGTGTCGAGCAGGCGCGGCCAGATCAGCATGAAGCCGTCGCCGATCAGGTTGAAGCAGAACAGCGCCATCACCGTGATCGCCGCGGTGGCGAGCATGTAGCGGTCAGTGCGGGTGACGAAGAACACCAGGGTGCCGAGCAGGGCGAACAGCAACTGCAGTTCGGTGCCGGGGAACAACTGCATCAACGCCCACGCCGCGCCCAGGCCGATCAGGGTGCCGGCCATGCGCTGGACCAGGCGCAGGCGGGTGGCGCCGTAGTTGGGGCGGCACACGAAGGCGGTGGTCAGCAGGATCCAGTAGCCGTTGCTGGCATGGATCGACTGCATGACCACGTAGCCCACCACCAGCGCGATGGCCATGCGCAGGCCGTGCCGGAACAGCACCGATCCGGGCGTCAGCTGCTGGCCGAGGCGCCGCAGCATCTCGCGCAGAGTGTGCGGCGAGGAGTCGCGCAGGCGGGTATCTAGGGTGTCGCTGGTGGTATCCGATTGCGCGGCCTCGGCCAGGCGCCGCTCGATGCTGTGCAGATTGGTCACCAGCAGTTCCAGCGAGCCGAGCAGGCGCGCCTGCCGCGGATCGGCGCGGGCGTGCAGGAAATCCAGCGACTGGCGCAGGTCGGTGGTGGCCTGCTGGGTCTGTTCGCCGTAGTCGAACGGCTGCCGCAACCGGATCGCCTCGCCCAGCGCCGCACAGGCCTTGCCCTGCAGGGCCAGCAGGCGCTGGCAGCGGTACAGCACGTCGCTGTGGAAGAACGCGTCGGTCAGCGCCTCGTACGGGTAGTGCGAGGAACTGGCGCGCTCGTGGAAGTCCTGCGCCATGTAGTACAGGCGGAAATACAGGCCCGACTGCACGCCGGGCCGGCCGGAGCGGCCGAAGCGGCTGATGATCGCGGTCTTGGCCGCGTTCAGCGCCGCCACCACCCGCACGTTCTGCTCGGCCAGCGCCAGCCGCCGCGCGTGCAGGTCGCTCTGCCGCACCGGCTCGAACAGGGCCGCCTTGCACCGCAGGTAGCGGCCCAGTTCCAGGTACAGCCGCGACAGCCGCTCGCGTACCGGCCGGTTGGCGAACAGCACCGTCCACAGCACCGACAGCACGCCGTACCAACTGGCGCCGAGCAACAGCAGCGCCACGCCATGCCAGGCGTCGCCGCCGACATGGCCGTTCTGGTTGCCGTGGTCCAGGCCGATCATCGCGTAGATCGCCAGCGCCACCGTGGCCTGGGCGATCGAGGCGTAGCGCTCGCCCAGCGCGCCGAGCAGGGTCAGGGCGAAGGTGGACAGCGCCAGCCCGGCGGCGAACGGCCACGGATACGGGAACAGCAGCACCACCGCGGCGGCGGCGGCGGCGAAGCACAGCAGCGACAGCAGCACCGACTTGATCCGGCCCAGCCAGTTGTCGTCGGTCTCGGCGATGGCGCTGGCGATGGTGCCCAGGAAGATCGCCGGCACCGCCTCCAGTTGCTGCAGATGCCAGCACACGCCCATCGCCACCGCCAGCGCGATGAACACGCGCAGCCCGTAGCTGGCCTTTTCGTGGGCCCACAGGCGGCTCAGGCGGGTTTCGATCGAGGGGGTCGGCACGGCGACACGATAGCGCACCGTCGCTGTATGCGATTCTTCTCGAGAGGGGCGCTGCACGCGGGCGCTCAGACGCCAAGTTGCCGCAGGCGGGCGTCCAGCAGCGCCGGGAAGCGTTTGTACCAGGTCTGGTTGAGCGGCGAGGGATGCGGCAGCGGGTACAGCGCCACGCGGCGGGTGCGGCGGCCGTCCTCGCTGCGCAGCTCCACCTCGGTCTGCGCCTGGAAGCGGTCCTCGCGCGCCCAGAATGCCTCCAGCGCCGCGCGCACCTCGCGCGGCTGGTCGATGCCGAACCACAGGAAGGCCTCGCGGCCGAGGGTGAGGATGGCATCGCCGCGCCACTGCTCGAGCAGCAGGCGCCGCATCAGCGGGTGGAAGCGGCGCTTCACCGTCATCGACCAGGCCTTGTTGCCCACCGGCTTGTACGGCACGGTGTTGAGCCAGAAGGCGACGCGGCCGGCCTTGAGCCCGGCGGCGAAGTCGGGCATCTCCTCGCCGTGGTGCAGGTGCCGGTACAGCGCCTTGCGCACCAGTTGGCCGCCGCTGCCGACGAAGGGCTCGCCATGTTCCACCTCGCTGCGGCCCGGGTCGCGACCGAGGATGCACACCTTCGCATCGCGGCGGCCCAGGCCGATGATGGGATCGAGCGGATCCTTGCCGCAGGCGGCATAGGCCGCGGTGTCGATGCCGTCGGTCTGCGCGGCGAGCGCGCGAAAGTGGGTGCGGAGGGCGGGAGAGAGGGCCATTGGGCGTGCGCGAACCGGTAGAGGATCAAAGCTAGCGCAGGGGCGATGGAGATTGCGTGGGCCCATTCGTAGGAGCGG